>JAPOQV010000618.1 GCA_026710565.1 Spirochaetaceae bacterium
CCACCGTCGCCCACCCGCATGTCGGGCCCCGGCAGGCCGTTCGAGTCCAGGCCGCAGCGCCCGATCCACTCGTCGAAGCCGCGCAGCCAGCCGACGCCGCCGCGCTCCAACGGGTTGATGAATGCCGGGTGCACCGGGCCGCGCACCGGCGACCGCCAGCCAAGAGCGTGCCCGCCGTAGCTCCCGCGCCACACGCCCATGCCGCGGGTCGGCACGACGCTGAAGGACAGCTCCCCACAGGTCACCTCGACGAGATCCACGCCGTCGCGGAGTCCGCCGCGCAGGCGCCGCTTGCGCACGGCGCAGCCGGGAATGCCGAGCTGCTCCGGTCCCAGGTCCAGCGTTTCGACCCACAGCCCCGACGCCGCGGCGGTCAGCCCCGACGCCACATCGGTCAGCACCCAGCTCCGTTCCATGACCGCCGACCATAGCGAGGCGCCGTGCCGGTGGCAACGCGAGCGCAGAAGCCGCGCTGAACGTGGTCATCGGCGGCCGAGTCGTGCAACCCTCACGCCCATCATGGGCACCACCGGCCGGGAGCGTTGATCATCGCTGACCCCGCATCGCCGAGCGTGCTGGCGCTGGCCTCTCAGGCTGACGGGTTCGACACGCTGCGGCCGCACCACCGGGACCAGGCCGAGGCCGGCATCGACCGGCTGCTCGACGCGGCGGCCCGCGAAGGGCGAGAGGCGCTTGGCGCGGCTCTGGAGACGCACGCGGGACAGGTCTTCTTCTCGTTCCTCTGCGGCAACAGCCCGCACCTGAGCCTGCTGCTGCAGCGGGACCTGGAGCTCACCCAGTCGCTCGTAGCGGATGGCCCCGACGCCATCACCGCCCTCGTGCGCGGCGAGCTGGCCGGCGCGGACCCGGCCCTGGACCGCGACCGGCTGATGACCTTCCTGCGGCGCCAGCGGAACCGCGTGGCCGTGCTCGCGGCCGTGTACGACTGCTTCGACATCCGCGGCGTCATGGAGTGCGCGGAGCTCCTGTCCGACATGGCCGACCACGCCGTGCGCCTGACCGTCTCCCACCTGCTCCTGGACCGGGTCGAGCGCGGCGACCTGGAGCCGCCGGACGGGCAGCGGTGGGGCTACTTCGTCCTGGCGATGGGCAAGCACGGGTCCCGCGAGCTCAACTACTCGTCCGACATCGACCTGATCGTCCTCTACGACCCGGAGTCGGCCCGCTACACCGGCTCCCGGACCCTCAGCGACTGCTTCGTGCGGGTCACGCAGGACCTGGTCCGCATCCTGCAGACGCGCACCGCCGACGGCTACGTCTTCCGCACCGACCTCCGGCTGCGACCCGACCCGTCATCCACGCCGGTCGCCATCACCGTCGACTTCGCCCTGAACTACTACGGGCGCTTCGGGCGGACCTGGGAACGGACGGCGCTGATCAAGGCGCGGCCCGTCGCCGGCGACTTGACGGCGGGCGCTGCCTACCTGGAACGGCTGTCGCCTTTCATCTGGGACGAGGCGCTGGACTTCACCTCGGTCGAGGAGATCCGTTCGGTGAGCCATCAGATCCACGACTTCCACGGCCACGGTGCCGTCCGCGCCGCAGGCCACAACGTGAAGCTCGGCCGCGGCGGCATCCGCGAGATCGAGTTCTTCGTGCACATGCACCAGTTGGCGCACGGCGGCCGCAACCGCCGCCTGCGCGGAACCCGCCTGCTTGCGATGCTGGAGACGCTCGACGGCGAGCACCACATCATGCCGCGGGAGACGGCGGCCCTGCGCGACGCCTACCTGCTGCTGCGGCGCGTCGAGCACCGCCTGCAGATGGTCAACGACGCGCAGACGCAGGTACTTCCGGACTCCGACGAAGGGCTGGAGCACATCGCCGCCTTCCTCGGGCTCGCCTCGGCGGAGGAGCTGGTACGCCGGATCGAGTCCGTGGCGGGCGAGGTCCACGACCTCTACCGCACGCGCTTCAACGTCCCCGAGAGCGAGCAGGACATCACCGCCGTCCTTCTGGACGGACCGGACGAGCACCCGGACGCCGTCGCGAAGCTCGAAGCGGCGGGGGTCACGCGGGCCCCTGCGGCCATCGGCATCTTCCGGGGATGGGCGGAAGGACGGCATGAGTCGACCGGCTCGGAGCGAGCCCGCACCATCATCCGGGAGATCCTTCACGAGATCGTCGACGCGCTGGGCAAGACCCCCGATCCCGACCGCGCCCTGGCTCGCCTGGACCGGTTTCTGGCGGCCCTGCCGGAAGACCTCTCCTTCTTCTCCATGCTCAGGGCCAACACCTGGCTCCTCAACCTCATCGCCGTCGTGATGGGCAGCGCTCCCCGCATGGCCGACGTCCTGGAGGGCAATCCACGGCTCCTGCAGGCCGTTCTGGACCCGTCGTTCTTCCTGCCGATTCCGGAGCGGGAGGAGTTGGCCCGCGAGCTGGATGAGCGCCTGGCCGGACGGACGGACGCCGCGGAGCGGGTCGAGCAGGTGGCGGCCTGGGCCGGCGACCGCCGGTTTCAGGTGGCCGTGCAGACGCTGGAGAACCTGGTCACCGTGGACGAGGCGTCCACGGCCCTCTCTGACGTCGCCGGCGCGGTCATCGAGCGGTTGCTCGGCGATGTGCTGGACGGTTTGCACGAACGGCACGGACCGGTGCCGGACGGCGGCTGCGCCGTCGTGGCCAAGGGGAGGCTCGGCGCCGGGGAGATGATCTTCGGCTCCGACCTGGATCTGCTGTTCGCGGCGGATTTCCCGGCCGGGGCGAGCACCGAGGGCCCGACGCCCATCGACGCCCTGACCTTTTATCGAGACGCAGCCAGCGAACTGACCTCACTCCTCCGCAGTCCATCGACGTACGGCCGGCTCTACGAGCTGGACGAGCGCCTGCGGACGTCGGGGGAGATCGAGGTCCCGGTGTCGACGCTCGACGAGTTCAGGGACGATCACACGGGGGCGGCGGCGACCTCCGAGCTCATGTCGCTGACCCGGGCCAGCGTCGTCTGCGGCGACGCGGCCACGTCCGCGGCGGTCACCGCGGCGATCGAGGCAGCGCTTGCCAGCCCGCGCGACCCTGCGCGGCTGCTTGCAGACGTGGCCCGCCGGCGCGAGGCGATCGCCGCGGAGCATCCCTCCGAGGATCCGTTCGACGTCCAGCACGTGCGTGGGGGGCTCGTGGACCTCGAGTCACTGGCCCAGTACCTGCGCCTGCGCCATGGGCACGAGTCGCCCAAGGTGCTTGTGGGAGCGACGGCGTCCTGCTTCGAAGCCCTGGGCGCCGCCGGCGTCATCCCGGAGGAAGAGGCCGGTTTCCTCGCCGGCGCGGTGCGGATGCAGCGCACAATGCAGGCGATGCTCCGCCTGACGTGGAGCCGGGGAACGCCGGTGGGCGACGCCCCGGCACCGATGCGGCTGAAGCTGGCGACCGCCCTGGAATGCGCCGGACTCGACGAGCTGGACGCGAAGCTCCGCGAGACGCAGGCGGCGGCATTCGACATCTATCGGCGCCGCATCGGCCTGACTCCATAGTCCGCGCATGGCCTGTGGCTGCTCGTCCGCAACCGGCCGCGAAGGCCCGGAGCGGCGCCGGCGTCGCGGCGGCGCTTGCCCCGGAACCGATCCCTTCTTTACGCGCCAGGCCCCGCGCATGGCGCGCCGCTACCGCCTGCGCGGGCCGGAGCCGGTGCAGCGCAAGTTGCTGGCAGGGCTGACCGCGGCCGGTGTCACCGGCGCCTCGCTACTGGAGATCGGCTGCGGAACCGGCGAGTTGCAGCGGCGCGTGCTGGCCGCCGGAGCGGCCAGCGCGGTCGGCATCGACATCTCAGGCGGCATGATCGAACAGGCGCGGGTCACCGCCGAGCGCACCGGGACGGCGCCGCGTACCACCTACCTGGTCGGCGACGCGGTGGAACGGGCCGAGGAGTTGTCGCCAACGGCCGTGGTGCTGCTGGACAAGGTGCTCTGCTGCTACCCGGAGATCGACACGCTGCTGGCGGTGTCACTGGAGCGAGCACAGCGCCTGTACGCGGTGGTGGTGCCGCGGCCGCACTGGCTCGTAGCGATGGGGTGGCGGCTCGGCATCGCCCTGTTCAGACTGCTGCGCAGCTCCTTCCACCCCTACTACCACGACTGGCAGCGAACCGCAGCCACCATCGAGGCCTCCGGCTTCCGGCGCATCTTCGCCGCCAACACCCTGGCGTGGGAGGCATGGATCTTCCGCCGCGAGCCAGAAGCGGTCGGCGTCGCGCGGATCGGACGTGCAGACGATCTCCAGCGCGTCCCCTTCAGCTCCCGGGAACAGGCCGGCATCTCCCGAGACGACCCTCAGGCCGCGCATGGCGGCGTGGCGCCCGCGCCAGAGCCTTGACCTCCGGAAATGGCTCCTGCTGCAGGCGATTCCGCTGCAGCAGATCCTGTACGGGCAGGTGTGCCTCGCGGCGTTTGACAGGCTGAGATATATTGACTCTTTTTATTTCTATCATTATATTTATGCATGTTATCCGAAGCCGTTCGAGACCAGATCACCTCCACCGTATCCGGCCTCTCCGACGACCGTCTCCTGGAGCAGACCGGCAACTTGGCTCGCCTCGACCACCAGGTCCACGTCTTCGTCATCGATCACCTGTGCGAGATCGAAGCCCGCCGCCTCTACCTGGACCGCGGCTTCTCAAGCCTCTTCGACTACGTCAAGCGCGGCCTCGGCTACAGCGACGCC
>JAPOQV010000619.1 GCA_026710565.1 Spirochaetaceae bacterium
ACCCGACATGCGGGTGGACGCCGGTGGCCTTGCGGAAGCGGTCGAGCTGCCGCTGCACGGCATGATCGCCAACCTGCCCGCGCACACCGTGCAGGTCACCGCCGACGCTGCCGCGCGGGTGATCACCGTCACCGGGCAGGTGGACGAGGCCGGTCTCTTCCTGCCGTCGTTGCGGCTGTCGACCTCGATCTCGGCCGGTCCCGACTCGTCGCGGATCACCATCGCCGACACGGTCCGCAACCTGCAGGATACGCCGGCCGAGCTGCAGCTCCTCTACCACTGCAATTACGGCCCGCCGTTCCTGGAAGCCGGCAGCCGCGTGCTGCTGCCGTTCACGGAGGTGGCGCCCCGCGACGCCCGCTCGGCCGAGGGCGTGGCGGAGATCGACCGCTACCACGCCCCGGCTCCCGGCTTCGTCCAACAGGCGTATTGGTTCCGGCCGGCCGCCCGGCCGGGCGATACCGCCACCCTCGCCGCGCTCGTCAACGCCTCGCGGACCGCCGCCGCGGTGATGCGCTTCGACATCGGCGAGCTGCCCTGCTTCAGCCTGTGGAAGAACACCGCCGGCGAGCGCGACGGCTACGTGACCGGTCTGGAGCCGGGCACCAACTTCCCCAACCTCAAGAGCGTGGAGCGCGACGCCGGCCGGGTGGTGGAGCTCCCCGCGGGTGGTGAGCATCAGGCCACCCTGATGCTGGAGGTCGCCTCGGGGGAGGAAGCCGTGGCCGCGGTCGAGTCGGAGGTCCGGGAGATCCAGGCGGGAGCCATCCCCACCGTCCACGCCGAGCCGCAGGCTGCCTTCGGCGCCGTGGGGGACGAGTGAGCCTCGGGTACGCGCTTGGTCCTGCTTCAGTTCGGTCCCGTGGGCAGCGGAGGCGTGAACACGTAGCCGGGGTCGCGGCGCTGGCGCCACAGGATGGGGAGCATCTCAGCCCACGACCGCCACAGGCCGCGCGTCGCGGGGGGCAGGTCGGCGGCGATGGCCTGCCGCAGCCTGCCCAGGTTGTAGAACGGCACGCTGGGGTACATGTGGTGCTCGACGTGGTAGTTCATGTGCCAGTAGAGGAAGCGCGTCACCGGTCCCAGCAGGACCGTGCGGCAGCACCTTCGGAAGTCCGGCACGTCCGAGCACAGGCCGGAGTGCTGGGTCTCGATGAACAGGAAGCTCAGCCACGGCGCCAGCCAGCGGGCGAAGGTCACCACCAGCAGCAGCATCCACTGGCCGGTCGCGATGAAGGCGACCGCCAGCACGAGGTGCCCGGCCAGCACGACCCGCGCCCAGCCGAACAGCGTCGCGCGCCTGGCGGCGTCGCCCTGCCCCTGGGGGCGGTCGGCAAAGCAGCGCTGCTCCCACGGATTGTCGGCCAACCGGCCCAGGCTCCATCGGACCAACGCCCTGATCTCCCCGATCATGCCGGGCACCGCCAGCACGAAGCGGCCGGCCCACTGCACGGGCTGTAGCGGACGCGGCAGCCGCACCTCCTGATCGAGGTCGTCGTGGACGGTGTACTGGTGGTGGCGCACGTGGCTGGCGCGAAAGTGGTCGGGGCTCGACCAGTGCAGGAAGGAGAAGAGGCGCAGGAACACCTCGTTCACGAACTTGGAGCGGAACACGGTGCGGTGCGAAAGCTCGTGGCGGGAGTGCTGCAGCGTCCGGAACAGCGTGCCGTGCACGAACAGCGCGGGAATCAGCCACGGCCAGCTCAGGTGGCGATGGACCAGCACCACCGCCGTTCCGGTCACCGTCAGCAAGGCCAGGAAGCCGAGGCAGTGCAGCAGCGGGCGCAGTGTCCGGCGTTGCGACAGGGCGCGGAGCTCGGCGATGGGCAGCGGCGATCGATACCAGCGGATCTTCGGATTCGCGGCCCAGTCGTGCTCGACATCCGGAGCGGTCGTGCTCATGGCAGCGGTTCCCGGTAGTCTCTCACGAAAGCGGGCGGCGTCGACACCACTCACCACCCATCAACCTCGGTCAGTCGCTGAAGGTGCGCAGGGAGAGCTGCCCGTGGAGGTGGCACGCCACCTGGTGCGATCCGCCACCTTCCGTGCCCGTCTCCACCAGCTCCGGCTTCTCCACGGTACAGCGCGGTTCGCGGTAAGGGCAGCGCGGATGGAACGGACAGCCGGCCGGAAGCATGCCGTACGAGGGGCTCTCGCCCGCCTTGACCAGGTGCAGCTTGCGGGCGGTCGGATCGGGATTGGGCGAGGAGGTGAGCAGCAGCTCGGTGTAGGGATGCTTTGGCCGTGCGAAGATCTCGGCGCGGCTGGCCAGCTCCACGATGCGGCCCAGGTACATGATCGCCACCCGGTCGCTCAGGTAGCGCACCACCGCCAGGTTGTGGGCGATGAACAGGTAGCTCATGGCATGCCGGGCCTGCAGGCTGCGCATCAGGTTGAGGATCTGTGCCTGCACGGACACGTCGAGTGCCGACACCGGCTCGTCGGCGATCACCACCCGCGGCTGGAGGATGAACGCGCGCGCGAACGCCAGCCGCTGCCGCTGGCCGCCG
>JAPOQV010000620.1 GCA_026710565.1 Spirochaetaceae bacterium
GGCGGGCGCCCGCGCGGGGGCGGCGCCGGGGCGGGCGGGGGGAGGGGGGGAGAATCGGGGGGGTCCGGGGGCCGACGGAGGGCGGGGGGGGGAGCCATTCGGGAAGGCCGAGGGCCCGGATCTTGCGCTGCGCCACCTCCACCGGATAGGGCACGCGAAACTGCGTGTAGCGCGCCCGCTCGGCGTCGAACAGGCCGAACGCGGCGTCCGGAGTGCCGTCGCGGGGTTGTCCCACCGAGCCGGGGTTGATCAGGTAGCGGCTGGCCTCGTCGAGTGTGAGCGGGTCTCCGGGCTGAAGCCGGAAGCCGCGGACCGGCGTCCTGATCGCGCGCTCGGCCCGGCTCGGCCGCCGCTGCTGTATGATCCCGGCCGCGTGCGTATGTCCAAAGAAACATACATTCGCATCGGGGAAGCGGTCGGTCAGCGTCTGGAACGACGCGCGCGCGTCGTAGTCGTCGAAAAGATACAGGTCCTCGTCCTGGGGCGAGCCGTGGCACAGCACGATGCCCGCTGCCGCCTGCACCGGACCGTGCGGGAGGGCCCGCAGCCGGTCCAGGTCGGCGGCCGCCAGCATCCGGCGATGCTGCCGCGCCGCGGCCTGCGCCACGTCGTTGAAGTCCCGGTCGCTGGCGATGCCGGCCACCACCTTGTCGTGGTTGCCGCGGACGCGTCGGTCCGCGATCGCCAGCCCGCGCTCCAGGCACGCGGCGGGGTCGGCGTTGTAGCCGACCAGGTCGCCCAGCAGCAGGCAGGCGTCGATGCGGACCGGCAGGGCCTCCATCGCCGCCTCCACAGCCTGCAACGCTTCGAGGTTGCCGTGGATGTCGGACAGGACGGCGTAGGTCACGTGACGTCCCGCCGTTGCAACCGACGGGGCGGTTCCGGCTACGGCTACCGCGCCGCTGCCGGCTCTCCGACTGCGGCGGTGACCGTCTCGAACTGGCGCGCCACCACCCAGTCCGGGCGCGGGTTCTCGACGCCGGCCGGCACGTTGTCGATCGCCGCGAACGCGTAGATCAGGCTGTAGCGCTTCGCCGGCGAGAGGTTGTGGTTCGAGCCGTGGACGGTCCGGCAGTCAAAGAAGCAGACGTCGCCGGCCTCGCCCTCGATCGGGATGATCATCGCCTCGTCGGTTATGTGCTCGCGCAGCGCCGCAGGCGTGATGCACCACTGCTTGTAGCTGGTGGTGACCTCGTCGCTGTAGTGGTCCAGCACCCCCCAGCGATGGGAGCCCCGGATCAGCATCACGCAGCCGTTCGCGCTCGTGTTCGGTCCGAGCATCACCAGCGCCGATGCCATGCGGTCGTTCACGCCGTCGTAGCGCCAGTAGCCGTAGTCCTGGTGCCAGAGCCACACGGTGCCCTCGAACGACTCCTTGTAGTTCAGCTTGCTGTGGAAGACGTAGGCGTCGTCCCCGAAGATCTGCTTGACCGGACCGGCGATCGGTTCCGACCGGCAGAGGTCGCGGAACGGCTCGATGCCGCGGTGCGCGCAGAACACGGAGCGCACCGGGCCGCTCTTCTCCCGCACCACGTGCACCTCCGGCGGGTTGACGGCGTCCTCCGCCATCACGGCGTCCGCCGCCGCGCGCAGCTCCTCGATCCGGTCCGGCGGGATCACCCCCCGCTGCACCAGGAATCCGTCCTCGCGGTAGGTGGCGAGTTGTCGTTCCGTCCACATGTTCAGGCCTCCAGGGGTTTGAGGTCCGCCAGCATCGTCGGGATGAGCTCGGCGACGGTGGGGTGAATATGCACCGCCCGCTGGATCACGGTATACGGCGCCTTGGCGTACATGATGTCCAGGATCGAGTGTATGACCTCGTCGCCGCCGACCCCGAGGATGGCCGCGCCCAGGATCCGGTCGGTCTCGGCGTCGACCAACACCTTCATGAAGCCCTGCGTCTCGCCCTTCTCGACGGCGCGGCCGACGCGGGTCATCGCCCGCGTCGCGATCAGGGCCGGGCGGCCCGATTCCCGGACCTGCTGCTCGGTCATGCCGACGCGGCCGAGCGGCGGGGCGACGTACAGCGCGTAGCAGTCGATGCGGTCCGCGACGCTGCGCGGGTCGTCGTGCAGGAGGTTGGCGGCGACGATCTCGTAGTCGTTGTAGGCGGTGTGCGTGAAGGCGCCGCGGCCGTTGCACTCGCCCAGAGCCCACACCCCCGGCACGGCCGTCTGCAGCCGGTCGTCGACGGGGATGAGCCCCCGCCGGTCGACCTCGATTCCCGCCGCGTCCAGGCCGAGGTCGTCGGTGTTCGGACGCCGTCCCACCGCCAGCAGCAGGTGTGAGCCCACCACGTCGGGTTCCCCGGACGCGCAGTCAAGGCTGGCCGTGACCGCCCCCCCGTCCCTTCCCACGTCCATGCACTTCGCGTTCAGGCGGACGTTCACGCCCTCGGCTTCCAGGATCCCGGTCACCGCGGCCGAGATGTCCGGGGACTCCCGCTTGATCAGGCGGTCGCCGGTGTCGATGAGCGTGCCCTCGCTGCCGAAACGGCGGTACATCTGCGCGAACTCCAGCCCGATGTAGCCGCCGCCGACGATGATCAGGTGCTCGGGCAACACCTCCAGCTCCATGACGGTCGAGTTGGTCAGGTAGTCGACCCGGTCGAGCCCGGCGAACGGCGGCACGAACGCGCGCGCTCCGACGTTGATGAAGATCCGCTCCGCCTCCAGCAGGTCGCCGCCCACGCGGACCCGGTGAGCCGCCTCGAAGCGGGCGTGCCCGTGGTAGACCGTGCAGTTGGCGAGCGACCGCAGCCAGCGCTCGACGCCGACCTCGGACTTGCGCGCGATCGCGTCCTTGCGCGCCTTCACGCGCGCCATGTCGACGCCGAC
>JAPOQV010000621.1 GCA_026710565.1 Spirochaetaceae bacterium
AGCGCGAAGACCTTCAGCGCGCCGGCTGCGGCCATCCCCGCCGACCCGGCTGAGGCGCCGGCCGCCGCGCTAGCGCCATTCACGGCTCCGGTCAGCGCTCCCGCCGACCCATCCATCGCAACCGCTGCCAGCACCATCGCCGCGCCCCCCGCAACCAGCGCCTGCACGAGGAAGTGCACCGGCAGCAGCGGGTTCTGCCACATGTCGCGCGCCTTCGCCTGGCCGAAGAGGAAGGCGGTGTAGACGGCCGTGAGTACCGCGAGGCCGCCGCCAAGCCAGCCGAGCCAGAGCGGTGGCGACGCGCCGGTGAGCGCGACTGCGAAGTGCGCCGCCAGCGCGGCCGAGTACCCGCCGATGATGAAGCCTCCCCGCACCAGCCAGCTGCGCCACTGGGGGCGCCGGAAGATGAGGTGGAAGCGCGAGGGGTGCTCCAGGTCCCAGATCAGGATCGCGCCGGTCAGCGCCAGAAAGACACCGGCCACGATCGGCGCGGCCCACGTCCAGAGCGGGCCGGCGGGGCCGAGCGCACCCGTCATGAGGAGGAGGAGCGGCGCCAGGTACGCCCCCGCCGCGATCGATTTGGTCCAGGTGTAGAGCGAGACGCGGAAGTCCCACGGCGCGCGGTGCGGGATGTCGTAGCTGAGCACCGCGGCCGCCGACGAGTTCCACGGCCCCGGGTGTCCCGACGGCACCCCGTGGTCCACCTCACCCTGCTCGCTCCACATGAAGAGGCCGCCGTCCGGGCGCTGCGCGGCCAGCGGATCTAGCGTGACCTGGTCCGCCCCCTTGTAGTAGAGCTTCGGCCTGGTCTCCTTCTCGGGCCTGCGAACCGCCACCGGGTCCCGGTTGATGATGCGGGCCACCTCCGACGACGGGTCGTTCATGTCGCCCACCAGCAGCGCCTCGGTGGGACAGACCACCACGCACGCCGGCTCCAGCCCGATGTCGAGCCTGTGCGCGCAGAAGTTGCACTTCTCGGCCGAGTGGTCCTCCGGGTTGATGAAGATCGCGTCGTACGGGCAGGCCGCGATGCACGCCTTGCATCCGATGCACGCGCTCTTGTCGAAGTCGACGATCCCGTCGGCGCGCTTGAACATGGCCGACGTGGGACAGGCGGCAACGCAAGGGGGAGATTCACACTGGTTGCAGCGCGTGACCTGAAACGACCGGCGCGCCTGCGGAAAAGCTCCGGTATCGACGTACTTTACATAAGTACGCGTGACGGAGAGCGGAACTTCATTCTCGGACTTGCAGGCGGTGGTGCAGGCGTGGCAACCGATGCAGCGGGTCTGGTCGACCACCTTGGCCCACGAGGGCCGAACGGGGCTCTGGGCCGGATCGGGTTCGACGGACACGTAGGAAGCGGGTCGCGGTTCGCTTGGTCGGGGGGAAGTGGACGGGCTACTCTTCACAATAGGTGCAGCCGCAGGCTGTGAACAGGTACCGCCCGGGAGATCCCTCCCGCTCCCGGTGACTGGCCACCGCAACCGCCGAGGGGTGAAGGCGAAGCCGACCCCGGCAGCCCGCGGACAGAAATCCCCCCGGCACGGATCATTGCACTACACACGATACGGCATCTACAATTGTCGTTAACCAGACGACTTTGCCGTTGGAGCCTGCCGCCAGAGATGAGTACCCCCGAGATCGACGAACGCGCCCGGACGCTGCGCGGGAACTCGCCCCGCCGCCCGCGGCTGCTGCTGGCCGGCGGCGTG
>JAPOQV010000622.1 GCA_026710565.1 Spirochaetaceae bacterium
CACGCGGGTGTCCGGATCCTGCCGGTGCACGCGGTAATCGCGGCTGGTCAGGATGCCGAGCAACGGACCGTCGGGCCGCCCGTCCGCGGTCACCGCCATCGTGGTGTGGCCGGTGCGGCCGGCCAGGCCGATCACGTCGCGCAGCGTGGCGTCCGGCTTCAGGTTGGAGTCCGAGACCACGAAGCCGGCCTTGAATTTCTTGACCCGTTGCACCATCTCCACCTGATGGTCGATCGGCTGGGAGCCGTAGATGAACGAAATGCCGCCGAAGCGAGCGAGCGCCACCGCCATGCGGTCGTCGGAGACGGGCTGCATGACCGCGGAGGCGAGCGGGATGTTCAGGGAGATCGCTGCCGGCTCCCCGACCGCGTGGCTGACCAGCGGCGTGTGCAGCCGCACGTTGGTGGGCACGTTCCCCTTGCGCGTCAGGTTCGGCAGCAGCAGGTACTCGCTGAACGTCCGCGAGATCTCGTCGATGACGACTGCCAATCGCTCCTCCTCGCCTCAGGCCGGCGGAAGCCGATCGGTGCCCAGCGCCGGCCGCAGGGGCTCGGGCACCGCCAGGCTGCCGTCGCCGTTCTGATGGGTCTCCAGCAGCGCGGGAAGCAGCCGGCTGGTCGCCAGGCCCGATGCGTTCAGGGTATGCACGAAACGGGTGCCGCCGGCGCCGCGCACCCGCGTGTTGGCCCGCCGGGTCTGGTAGTCACGGGCGTTCGACGCCGAGCTCACTTCCTCATAGCTGTCCGTGCTCGGCAGATAGACCTCAAGGTCCAGGGTCCGGGCCATCGCCGACGAGGCGTCGCGGGCGGCAAGCCTGGTGACCCGGTAATGCAGCCCCAGCCCCTGCACCAGCCGCTCTGCGCGGCCGATCATGTCCTCCATCGCTTCCTCCGACCGGTCCGGCATCACGAACTGGAACAGCTCGACCTTGTTGAACTGGTGGCCGCGCAGGGTGCCGCGGTCGTGCGTGCGGTAGGAGCCTGCCTCGCGGCGGTAGCATGGCGTGTACGCGACGTATCGTTTCGGCAGATCCGATTCCTGCAGGATCTCGTCGGCGTGCAGGCTGGCAAGAGCCGTCTCCGCCGTCGGCAGCAGAAACGGCGGAGCGCCGCGCTCCGCGCCGTCCTGCAGGAAGTAGACGTCATCGACGCCGAATCGCGGGAACTGCCCGGCGTTGAATCCGCAGCTATAGCTCAGCAGGTGCGGCGGCAGGATCAGCTCGAATCCGTCAGCCACGTGGGTATCGATGAAGTAGTTCAGCAGCGCCCACTCCAGGCGCGCTCCCCAGCCGCGATAGACCCAGAACCCGTGCCCGGCCAGCTTCGCGCCCCGCTCGTAGTCGACCAGCCCGAGCGCGCTGGCAAACGCCACGTGGTCCATGCCGGTCGCGCACTCGGCGGGCCGCTCGCCCCATTCCCGGAGCGTCTGGTTGGCCTCCTTGCCGCCCGGCGGAACGTCGGGATCCGGCAGGTTGGGCAGGTGGGCCAGCAGTTCGTCGAGCTGGTGCGTCACGGCGCCGAGCCGGGTCTCCAGCTCCTTGATCCGGTCGCCGACGGCGCGCATCTCGGCGATGAGCTCCGTCGCGTCGCCGCCTTCGCGCTTGATGCGCGGAACCTCCCGCGACGCTTCGTTGCGCCGCGCCTTGAGCTGCTCCACGGTGGCGATCAACTCGCGCCGGGTGGCGTCGAGGCTCTGGACAGGTTGCAGGTCCACGACGTCGAGCCGCTTGCCGAGCGCCGCGCGGACCGCGTCCGGATCGTTCCGTATCAGGGCGATGTCTATCACTTGGGGCCTGCCACGATGTGGTCGGAACGTACCATGCGGAGCCGCCGGCGCACATCGGCCAGGCGCTCGCGCCAGCGCGGCGGCGTGCGGATGGTCCCCGCGACCGTCAGCCCCGCGGCTGCCTGTCGGAGGAGGGCCCGGCGGGTGTCGCCGTCTGCGACACGTTCGCGCAGTTCCCGGCGAAGCTCGCCCAGCTCGTCGATGAAAGGCACGAGGTCGGAAGCGTCGATCACGCGTTCCAGCTCCCGGCGGAGCAGCCCGGAGACCGAGGGGCTGGCGTTGCTGGTGGCTATGGCGATGCGGAGGTGGCCGCGGCTGACCACCGCCGGCATACCGAGGTCGGACCGGTCGGGCTGGTCGTAGGTGGACAGCAGCACCCGTTCCCGCCGCGCCCAGGCAGCGACGGCCGGATGGGCGGGGTTGCCGTCCGCCAGCGTGTTGATCACCAGTCGCCGCCCGCCGAGATCGGCCGGCTGCACGGTCCTGCGCAGCCAGGTCAGCCGGCCGGCCGATGCCCATGACCGGAGCTGTGGGTCGGCCTCCGGGCTGACCACGGTGACCAGCGCCTGGGCATCGAGCAGCCGCTCCGACTTGTCCCGCGCCTCGGCTCCTCCGCCGATGACGAGCACCGGCTGACTCACCAGGTCCAGCCCGATCGGAAACAGTGGTCTGAGGGTCGCAGACATGCCCTGAGGGTGGCGTCAGGGAACGCGCGATACAAGGCTAGCCGTGCCAGGCCCGCTCGTGCCAGGCCGGCTGTGATAGTCTGCGGCCGTGATCGAACTGCCCGCAGCGGACCGGTGCCGCTACGACCTCGTCTCGCTGGGCGAGGTGCTGTGGCGGCTTGATCCGCGCGACGTGCCGCTGGCCCGCGTGCGCGACTCGATGCGGGTCTTTCAGGGCGGCGGTGAGACCAACGTCGCCTGTGGAGTATCGGCGACGTTCGGTCTGCGCACCGCCGTGCTCACCGCCCTGGTGGCCGACGATATCGGCCGCAACATCGGCCACCAGCTCGCCGAGCTGGGAGTCGACACGGGCCGGATCATCTGGTGGGACACCGCGCGCTCGGCAGGCAGCCACAGCACGGACGCCAAGGGTACGGTGCACAACGGGATCTCGGTCACCTTCGCCGGCAAGGGCGTGCTGCCGTCGGAAACGCTCTACTACCGCGCCCACACCGCCGCATCGCTGCTCACGCCGGGCGACTTCGATCTGAAGGCCCTGTTCGACGGCGAAGGGGTGCGGGCGTTCAACACGGGCGGCATCTTCACGCTGATCGGCGACCACACCGCGGAGACCGCCATCGCGGCGGCGGAGGCGGCTCGGGCCGCCGGCACGTTCGTCGCCGCGGACCTCAACTACCGCTCCAAGGTAGAGCCCGACCGGGAACGGGCGCGCAGGATCAACAGGCGCCTGATCCCGAGCATCGACTTTCTCGTCGGCAACGACTCCGATCTCGACGACGCCCTTGGCTACGACACTCCCGATGGTGACGATCGTTTCGAGCCGTGGCTGGAGCGCTACCGGGCCACCATCGAACGGGTGGCTGCAGACTTTCCGGGCCTGCGTCTGATCGGTACGCAGTGGCGCGGCGCGCACGACGCCGACGTGGTGAGCTGGGGTGCGGTGCTGTTCGAGACCGCGACCCGCCGCTGGTACACCGCCCCGGTCCGCGAGCGAGTGCACATAGCCGATCGCACCGGCGGGGGAGACTCGTTCACCGCCGGTGTCGTCAGCGCGCTCCTGCAGGGACAGGACCTTCAGCAGGCGGTCGAGTGGGGGGCCGCGCACGGCATACTGGTGCAGTCGACGCCCGGTGATACGACCATGGTCCGCCAGGAACAGGTGGTCGCCGAGGCGGAACGTGTCCGCCGGGGCGGCGGCGTGAAGGCCGCCCGATGACAGCCGGCGTGCCGACGGCAGGCGGACCGACACGCCCGACCGGACACGCCCGACGGGTTTGTCCGGATTCCGGCAAATTCGTAGGATAGTGGTGATGAACGAGCAGGTGAGCCGCCGGCGACGGTTCGCATGCGACGGCGTGCCGACCGGCTGGGTAGGCGTGCCTGCTACCACGGAGCATGGCAGTGCCTGAGAAGCCCGAGCAAGCTGGGCCGGAGAAGCCGGCAGCGGAGAAGCCGACAACCTACATCTTTCACGTCCTGCTGAAGGACGGCGAGTCGCTGCTGCTCGATCCGTTCCGCGGCGTGGAGCGGCTGGAGAGCACCCTGTCGGAGCGCACCGTGGCAGGGGGCGTCCGGACCCCGGCGCCGGGCCGAGGGGCGCACCCCCCCCCCACACAGCGAGAACAGGGGGGGGGCGCCGCCCCGCGCCCGCTGCCCTGCGGA
>JAPOQV010000623.1 GCA_026710565.1 Spirochaetaceae bacterium
CATGGTGCTCATCGCGTACCCGCGCATCGCGAGTACGTCGACGAAGTCGTCGACCCAGCGGCTCAGGGGCTCCCGATCGGATCTGCTTGCAGATGTGGGGGCGAACAGAAAGCGCTTCAAGCATGGTCTCCTCCTTGGTCCCCGGTACTGGGGACCCACAGAAGACCACGCGTACTATGTCAAGCGCGTGGCGGCGCCGACGCCCGCCACGCCGGGGGCAACCGTGCTCCGCTGAGGGGCGCTTGTCATAACACGATGCTTGTCATGATGACGAATTCTCGACATCCGCCGGTGCGCTCGGCGCCGGTGTCCGGTCTTGTCGTGTAGATCCTGGACGATTACCCGCTCCGTTCCGGCACACGATGAGGAAGGTGCCTTTCGCCATTGTCACCACCGATCTGCCGGTCGATGCCCCCCACCCCGACCGGGTGAGCCGCTATTCCGGTCTGAATCGCCGCTGCCGGACCAAGTGCCCGCCTGCGGCCAGCAAGAGCGCCGCAAGCAGGGCCAGCCACGGGGCCGGGGCAACCGGCACCGCCGTGCATGCCACGGTCCTGGTGGCGTCGGCCTGCAGGTCTCTCGACGGGTCCCGGGCGGGGTGCGACGTGTCGGCGGCGCGTGAGCCTTCGGCCTCGCGGATGGAGCCGCCGCGGATCGCGTTGGCCGGGATGCCGACCCCGTCCATATCGCAGTCGCCGGCCTGCACGGTGTAGGTGAAGTAGATCACGCCGTCGAGGGTCTGGACGTCGGGCCGGTAGCGCGCCTCCCGCATCTCCTCGCCGATGCGCTGCGTCAGCACTGGCGCGCCGCTCACCGTGACGGCCTTGTGGAACCGGGCGTACCAGTAGATCTCGTCGCTGGGGCGGTAGACGTTGCCGGGTGGCACGAAGAATGAGCTCAGCCCGATGCCTCTGTCGTCGATGGCCGGCGGGGCGCCGCGCGAGCTGCCGTCGACCGCGCGGGCGGTGGGAGTAAAGTAGCCGCTCAGGTCGACCTCCGCACCGCCCAGCGTCACCCTGGCCATGTAGACCTCGGCCGGCGCGGCCGCGTCGTCGCTCTGCACCGTGTAGTAGAACTGGGCCCGGCTGCCGTTCAGGTAGAGGCGCCCCTCGACCCGCCGGGTGTTCTCGCCGATGACCAGGTCGAGCACCGGGTGGGGGCCCGACGCCGAGATCGGCACGGTGGGCACGATCCGAGCCCGTATCACGTCGCCGCGGTGCCATGTGGTTCCGTGATGGTGCTCGGTGAACCAGAGCTCCGCACCCTGCTGTCCCGCCGCCGGAGGTGCGGCGCCGACCACCAGCGAGAACGCCAACAAGAGCCGCCCGAACCGCCGCAGGCGCACCGCCTCCATTCCGACTTCCAGCTTCTCGCTCATCCCTCTCCTCTTTGCGATTTCGGTTCGCCGCCTCTGCGGCGTTCATTACTCAGCGGGTTTGGCCCCTGCTCCCGTGTTGCGATCCCGATGCCGATCAACAGGGCTGGTGCACCTGTCCGCTCACCAAGCCTCCGTCCACGTGTACTCGCGCCTCCTGCTCGCCGGCTCCTCGGCGTCGGCTGAGCACCCGCTGCGCCGCGCGCCTCTTCACCGGATCGGACAGGAGCACGTCGACGTACTCGGACGGGTCGTCCACCAACTGCGCGAAGATCACCGCCCGCGCGACGGCCAGCGGTTTCGGAGACCACCAGAGATGCAGCGTTGACGGGTGACCGTGGCGGACGGACTTTTCCTTCGCTCCCGCCGCGTTGATTTCGTCCAGCGGCAGCGCCACTTCAATGAGCTTCCTGGTCACGTCGGCGTCCCTGTTCCATCACGAGGAATGGCATGTCGGTCACGTTTTGGGTCGACGAGTCCTCGCGACGTGCACCATCCGGTCAACGGCGGCGGCCAACGTCGACAGGTCCTGCTCGACAACACTCCAGACCGCTTCCAGGTCGATCTCCAAGTAGTCGTGAGCGAGCACGTTGCGGAAACCGGCTATCGCCCGCCAAGGCACCTCGGGCTCCGTTGCTCGTAGACCGTTGCTCAGCCGCTGTGTGGATTCCGCGATGGTCTGCAGATTGCGCAGGACGGCATCCTGCACCAGGTGCGAATCGTAGAAGGCCGCGCGTTCGCGATTCGTGTACTCCGCAATTCGGCCGATGCGCTCCTGGATGTGCTCCAGCAGCACCAAGTCGGTTTGCGGATTGGGCTTCACAGAACCTGGGCGTCCCTCAGCACGCGATCGCGGAACGCGGGGTGCAGGGAACGTTCCGTCAGGACATGAACCCGTCGGCCGAACACCTCCTGAACGTCCATCAGCAGAGCGCCGAGCGCCAACCCTGTCTTCCCGGCCGGCAGGGTCACAAGCAGATCGAGATCGCTCCGTTCATCCGCGTCGCCACGCGCCATCGAACCGAACACGCGGACATCTGTAAAGCCGTGGCGCTCGGCCACTGCGCGAACCTCGGCGCGGCGCGACTCGATCAAGGCGTGCATCGGCTATCCTCGCGCCGGATCCTGCCCTCTGTCACCCCGCATGCGCCGACGTGGCCCGATGGTTCTGTCCACGGAGCGGTAGAGCGCATCGCGATCCGCGATATCGACCAAGAATCCTCCGCTGTTCCACATCGGCTGTGGGGGCAGCACGTCCGGCTGTTTCCTCGGAGCGGCCGGCGAGGCGAGCACTCGGCGCGCAGCCCTCTTCGGCTAGGGCGGACATCGTGGTTCGTCGGCGCCCCGCCTCCACCCGCAGCCGCTGCATGACGGAGGAGTCGATGTCGTCTCACATGGCGAACCATACCACGTCACCAACAACAGCCGTCCTTGCCACCTTCGAGGAGGTTGCCGAGGAGGTCTTCTGCCGCTACGGCCGTGCCTGGAAGCCTCGGACCGCCAAGGTCAACCGGGCGTACCTCCGCAATCAGATCCTGCCCTGGTTCCGCGGCGACATCACACGGACTGAGGTGCAACGCTGGTTCGCCACGCTCCACGCGACACCCGCCGCGGCGAATCGCTCGCTCCCGATCTCGTCGGTGATCCTGCATCAAGCCGAGGTCTACGGCTACCGGCCGGACGGCAGCAACCCGTGCGCCGGCCTGCGACGCTACCGGGAGCGCGGGCGGGAGTGGTTTCTGACCGATGCCGAGTTCTATCAACCAACCCTCGCTTCGAGCTCCCCGCGGTGCGGGAGCCCCTCTGGCGGTGCCTCGAGGCCCCGGTAGGCCGCGGCGGGACAGCGACCTCCCACCATGTGCACGCAAGTCCACAACTTCCAGGTGTTCACCCCCCTGACCCGGCGAGGAACCGCAGGATTCCGAACGTCAGCGCCGCCGTCGCCAGCACGGTCCCGACCATCCAGCGGATGAGCCTGGTTTCGAGGCTCGCAATCTCGGTGTGGCCGGCGCCGGTGCGATACGACACGTCGGCGAGAGGGCGCGGATCGTCGAGCCGGCGCCGTCGATCGAGCGGACGACGATCTCGGAGCCGA
>JAPOQV010000624.1 GCA_026710565.1 Spirochaetaceae bacterium
CCTTCAGCGTGTCCAGGAAGAGACTCTTGCCGAACCGCCGCGGGCGCGACAGGAAGTAGTGCTTGCCCTCGTGGACCAGCCGTTCGACGTAGGCGGTCTTGTCGACGTAGTAACAGTCCTTCTCCCGCAGCTCGCGAAACGTCTGCATGCCGATGGGCAGTCTGCGCCTGGACACCTCGTCACCATACCCCGGTACATACCCTGGAACCGGCGCGATCGGGCTCGACCGGGCCTGAATCGCACGCCGGATCTGGCTACGATGGCGCTGGTGGCGCGCGGAGGGCGAGATGGAGATCGACGCACCGACTGCGAACATGAGGAGCGGCCGATGAAGCTGGCGATCGTACAGATGGAGAGCGTGATGGGAGAGGTGGAGCGCAATATCGACTCCGCCCTGAGCCTGCTCGATCATGCCGCCGCGTCGGGGGCGGAGGTGGCGTTGCTGCCCGAGTACTGGAGCACCGGCTTCTTCCCGG
The DNA here is from genome assembly GCA_026710565.1 of Spirochaetaceae bacterium. Next base: position 477 of record JAPOQV010000624.1, read on the forward strand.
CCAGCCGCGACTACCGCCGCTACGACCTGGCGGCGCCCGACGACGGGCCGGCGATGACGGCGGTCCGTGACAAGGCGGCCGAGCTGGGCATGCACGTGGTGGCGACCATCTTCGAGCGCGACGGCAGCGACCTCTGCTACGACACCGCGATGCTGGTCCGCCCGGACGGAAACATCGCCGGCAAGTACCGCAAGACCCACATCGGCGGCGAGCGCCACATCGTCGTCGACGGCGAGCTGGCCACCGACCTGGGCATCGAGTCCATCTACTTCCGCACCGGCATGCGCTTCCCGGTGTTCGGCATCGGCGAATGGCGGGTCGGCATCATGCTCTGCTACGACACCTACTTCCCGGAGGCGGCGCGCTGCCTGGCGCTTGGCGGTGCCGAGGTCATCCTGGCGCCGTTCGGGATCTCCGACACCAAGAAGACGATCTGGAAGGAGCTGCTCGCCACACGTGCGTTCGAGAACATCGTCTACCTGGCCGCCGCCAACAACACCGGCTACGTGCCGGCCCCGGACATGCCGATCGTGATGGGCGGACACAGCATCGCCATCGACCCCTACGGCGAGGAGCTGGCGATGGCCAGCTACGACCGCGACGAGGTACTGCGGGTGGACCTGGACCGCGACCACCTGCTGCGTGCCCGCCGCATGCACTTCATGTTCCGCGACCGGCGCCCGGAGGCGTACGGGATCATCAGCACGCCCACCGACGACATCCAGCGCGGCTGACGTTACGCTCGCCTCCCAGGAGGCTGACGATGAGGCTGGCGATATCGGGACCGCTGACCGACGAGGTCCTGGCCTTCGGCGCTCAGATCGGCGCGACCGACTACGTGGGCGGCCCGCCCGACATCTCGCGGGAGCGGGGCTATTACGGATTCCAGGAGCTGATGATCGCCCGCAACCGCGTGGAGGACGCGGGCCTGCAGTGGACGGTGGCCGGCATCCCGGAGGAGTGGACGCACAGGATCAAGCTGGGACTGCCGGGCCGCGACGAGCAGGTCGCGAGCTGGTGCAGGACCATCGAGAACCTGGGAGCGGCCGGCGTGCCGGTCATCTGCTACTTCTTCTCGCTGCGCAGCTCCATCGGCCACTACGGCCTGCGCACCTCGCGCAGCACGCCGGGCAGGGGCGGCGCGAAGGTGACCAGCTTCGACCACGAGCAGATCAGGTCGGCGACGCAGGACTTCTGGGACCCGCCGGTCGACCGGTCGCTGGAGGTCACGGACGATCAGGTCTGGGACAACGTCACCTGGTTCCTGGAGCGAGTCATCCCGGTCGCCGAGGACGCCGGCGTCAAGCTGGCCCTCCATCCGGACGACCCGCCCGTGTCGCCGATCGCCGGCGTCGCGCGGGTGCTCCGCGACCACGCCGCGCTGAAGCGCGTGGTCGACATCGTGCCCAGCGACGCCAACGGCCTCACCTTCTGCGTGGGCACGATCGGGGCGATGCCGGGCGACGTGTTAGAAGCGATCCGGTACTTCGGAACCCGCAACAAGATACACCACGTGCACTTCAGGAACGTGACCGGCACGGTGCCCGCGTTCGCCGAGACCTTCATCGACGAAGGTTATGTGGACATGGTGAAGGCCATGCGCGCCTTCCGGGACGCCGGCTTCGACGGCCCCATGGTCGAGGATCACGTGCCGGAGATGGCGGGCGGCCCCGACCAGTGGCCGGCCAAGGCGTTCGCGCTGGGCTACATGAGAGCCGCCATGCAGGCGGCGGGCGCGGACTGAGCGCGAACGTCTCCGAGCGAACCGTTCACCTGCGGCGGGCGGCCGCGGACTGGATCACCACGATCCAGTCCTGGCGTATCGGCGGTATCCCCCGGATCGTGGCGCCGATACGCCAATCGCCTTCGCCGTCGGGTCGGATCTGGCCGATGTCGTGTTCCGCTCCGGTCCGCGGGTCGAAGAAGAACCCCTCGTACGCGACGTCGCGCTCGAGTCCCATCACTGTCAACTGGTCCGCTCGCTGTGACGAGAGCCCCTTCGGGGCGTAGATGATCCGTACTTCGCGCGGGATTCCCGCAACGTACGGGTTGAAGTAGTCGTCCTCGCTGCAGTGGGGCTCGACCCACTCCGGGTGCGGCTCGAAGCGCCACCACTCGTAGCGCTCCAGCAGGGACTTGCAGAGGCCGACCTGTCCGGACCCGCGAACCGGTAGGAATCCTCCCATGGATGCGCGCTGTACGCCTGGCCGGGCGCCCCGTAGGCCTCCTGCCACGGGATGCCCGCCCAGCGCTCACCCATCAACTGCGGCGAATGACCGTAGGGCTGCGCTCTGGTGCTGACCTCCCAGACGCCGCTCGCGACGTAGTTGTGGCCGGCCGCGCCGCTCCTTGGTGACCCGGTCCTCGGTCAGCGTGTCGAATACGGCCGGCCAGGTGAGCCGTTTCGTGAGGCCCATCCACCAGGTGTCGGCCAGCCAGAAGAACGGGGTCCCGTCGCGATGCTGGAGGTACGTGCGATCGGGGCTCACCGCCAGCGGACCGTGCCGCAGCAGGGGGTTGTCGCCCCGATAGGGCGTTACCTCCAGGAGTTCCCGGCGTCCATGCAGGTCGGCGTTGGTCTCATCGGAGCAGGTCGTCTCCAGAATGTGCCTGCCGATCGTGGACGAGGAGTAGCGGATGCCCCAGAAGCTGCCGCCGGCCCAGAACGCGGGAACGACCGTCTCCTTCCCGTCGGGATCGGTGACGACGGCGGACAGCTCGATCTCGTTGAACGGATCGCCGTACTCCCGTGCGGACGAGAAGGACCACTTCGCCACGCAGTTCTGCATCGCGCGCTTCATGGCCCTGAGGATGATCGGTTCGGCCGCTCCTGCCTACCGGACCGAGCCGGCGCCGTTAGGGCGGGCCGGGGAAGAAGTCGGCGCCCTACATCATCATGTCCTGCTGCCGGACCACCAAGCTCTTGACCCGCGGCAGGTACTCGTTGATCCAGCGGGGATCGGTGCGCACCTTCTCGCGCGCTTCCTGGAAGTGGGCGTAGTCCTGGTAGGCCCAGATATGGACGATGCGGTTGAGCGGGCCGATGTCGGTGTAGTACCAGCCGGCCAGCTTCACGCCGTGGTCCTTCCGGATCTTCAGGGCAAGGTCCCCGACCGCCGCCATGTAGGTCGGCACGGCGCCCGGCTGCACGTCGTAGATCCGCATGTCGTGGATCATGGCGCTCCTCCTTTCGCGTAGAGCCAGGGCACCTCGACGCTGGTGACCTGCAGCGTGGCCAGCCCGTTGCGGCGGGAGTCTCCGGCGCAGTAGGCCAGCAGGCCCCGCTCGGGGTCGCCCGTGACGAAGTGCATGGCGGTGTAGCAGTGGTGGCCGTTCGGATCGTCCTCCAGCCCCCGCCGGTGCCGCCAAGTGCGGCCGTCGTCCGAGGAGACCGCCGTCGTCAGCGGCGTGCGGGCTCCATAGCGGCCGTGTCGGGATCGTGGCTGTCGTTCCATACCAGCAGCAGGTCGCCCCGAAAGAACCCATGACCCATTACGGGAATCGGCTATTCCTGTCGCTGTCTATTATCGGCTGCCGGTGTGTCATCCGATTGATTGAGAGCTTCCGACAGCTCTGTCAACCCGGAGACGAGATCATCGAACGCGCAGGCGATGTTCGTCTTCACCCCCATGTTGGTGTCGAACAGTCGGAACGTCTTGTCGGCGTATTTTCCTGCCAGATACAATACGTCAAGAGCTGCGGCGTCTATTGCTGCAGGAACAAGGTGAAAGCCATGCAACGGATTCTGGCACTGCGTGACATTGTAGCGGCCAATGTGCTGCCACGTAGAGTGAGCAACCGCGCTCCAAGGCGTGTACACGTGATTGTAGAAGTCGATGCAACCGGCGTCCTCTGCCATCTTCCTTACAGGGATGCCTGACCAACTGCCTACATTCACCTCCGTTAGGAATGTGGCCCTCTGGGAGTTTATCCATTGCTCCTGAACTTCCATCCATGCAACTTCCTCGTCAGTCGGATCCCGATCTCGTTCTTTGATCGTAGTCCGGCGACGTTCAAGTTCGAGCTTCTGTTGACCAAGACCGAAGTCGATGTACTTCTTGCATCGATCGATCTGCTGATTCGGATCGTGGAGGATCCATGCTACCGTAATGTGCACCTCGGCCATCGCACGCAGGAAGAGAGGGCCCACGTGATAGTTCCAGCATGAAGGTGCTCGCGCGAGCTCGGCGGCCAACGTCACTTGCCTAGACAACAGACCGCCAACAACTGCGTGGAGATCCTTGAGCGAGAACTCATACCTCCACGTCCTCCACCGTTCAGACAGCTCCGAATGGAGAGCAGCGACGAAGCGCTCCACCACCGAGGCGATTTTCGCCCGGTCGTCGGTGTCAGGGCCGTTCGGGTTCTGACACACTACAGTTACTCACCTCCATTCCTCTGTTCCAGAAGTAGGCTGACCACTCGGAGAGTTCGTCACAGTAATGGGGAGGGCCGAACAGAATACGGTTTGAATTTCGAATCCCGGCGGCGATCTTCTTAGACAACTCGGTATGTGGATAACGCTCCACTAATGGAAATTTTGAGAGCACGGAGTCAGATCGAACTTTCAATACCTCGGCATCGAACGCGAGCCATGTGAAGCACGCCTCTGCCATGACCGTGCTGCGCGCATGCCGATCGAACAGGTGAAGAACGGTCGTGGACAGGACCGTCACATCTTCCTTCTCCGTCCTCTGCGGCGCGTTCGTGAACAATCCTCCCATCGGGCACCGAGGATACAGGGCCACCAGCGGCCGGAGGCCCTCTTGAAGCAAGGAAAGAACGTCTCCGTTTCGAAGGCCCCGACACACTGCCGCCCACTCGTTATTTGATACGGGACCGAAATGAGTGACCGCTCCGAAGATCGGCGATAGTTGGTTGCTCACGTGTTGCCTGCACTCGCGTGATAGGGCCGTGGCCAACCTGTTAGCAGTGCGTTCTCCGTGGAGTTTGCTCAGCAGCGATAGCCAGATGAGTTCCGGCAAGACTGCGATCCACGACTTGAGGCGCAAGGCGCCATTGTTCTGCTCGATGGCGCGGATCAACGGAGGGACGAAAACGCGTCCTCTCCTGGTATGATCGCTAAGCAAGGGATTCTTGCGCGACGATCGGTTGGTCTTCGATTGGTTCTTCATGCAAAAGGAGAACGCGAGCGACACCTCAATGATAGCATTCGGATGGGCGCCGCTCAGCGGAGGTTAGTCGAATCTCACTCTCAATCGTTGGGCGAAAAGAGAAACTCTATATAGCGAAGACCTTTTTCAGTAATTGATATAGCTGGGCTGGGACCAAGCGCCAAACACTCGTCCCCGTTCGCGGAGCGTACCACCGTGATATCAATCGCAAGGAGCATTCCTACTTCGGCTAATTCGTTGCAGCAGCGATAGACATCTTCCGGATCAGTGTCCTTTCCTATCGGTTCTGGGCTGCCCGCAAGGACATCTTTCATGTATACCTTAGGACATCCTGTGTGATACTCTTGCTTCGCATGGTGCAAGACCGCATGGTTTATCGCTGATTTGCTAAGGGCATCACTATTCTTCGCCACGGCTTATACTCTTCCAATAGGAGACGCCGAGAGCCGTTATGGAAACGGAAGGACGGGGCCCCAACATAACGATTGGTTCGCCGCCATCCGCAGGATACGAGACTCGAAAGTCACGTATGCGCAGGTACCCATCTTCGCTGAGATCGGAGGCGCTCGCGTATATTCTCTCGATGTCGACGTCGGTCAAGGCCGGATGGAGATCCCTAATATCATCTTTGGAAACAAAGATCCGTGGTCTTCCATCGTAGTACGCTTTGCAGGCGGTTTCCAGTATGGCCTTGTTCACCCGCGCACTCTGGTATTCGTTCATCGAAGCAATGTCCTGCTTTAACACTCGATCGATCCCTCGCTCAATACGCCTAGCCCCTGAGAACATACTGCTCGGTCCATGATCTGTCCATCCTCCACGACAAGGGCACGGAGGCTACGGCGGGCCGGGGAAGAAGTCGGCGCCCTGCATCATCATGTCCTGCTGCCTGACCACCAGGCCCTTCACGCGCGGCAGGTACTCGCCGGTCCAGCGGGGATCGGTGCGCACCTTCTCGCGCGCTACCTGGAAGTGCGCGTAGTCCTGGTAGGCCCAGATGTGGACGATCCGGTTGAGCGGCCCGATGTCGGTGTAGTACCAACCGGCCAGCTTCACACCGTGGTCCTCCCGGATCTTCAGGGCGACCTCCCGGACGGCCGCCATGTAGGTCGGCACGGCCCCCGGCTGCACGTCGTAGATCCTCATGTCGTAGATCATCCCGTTCCTCCTGTCGCGTAGAGCCAGGGCACCTCGACGCTCGTGACCTGCAGCGTGGCCAGCCCGTTGCGGCGGGAGTCGCCGGCGCAGTAGGCCAGCAGGACCCGTTCGGGGTCGCCCGCCACGAAGTGCATGGCCGTGTAGCAGTAGTGCCCGTTCGGATCGTCTTCCAGCACCCGCCGGTGGCGCCAGGTGCGGGCGTCGTCCGAGGAGATCGCCGTGGTCAGCGGCGTGCGGGCTCCATGGCGGCGGTGACCGGGATCGTAGCTGTCGTTCCACACCAGCAGCAGGTCGCCCGTCGACGGGATGCGCTTGATCGACGCCGGCGAGCGGGGCGAGCGGATGTCGCTCGGCACCGGCTGCGTCCAGGTCTCGCCGTCGTCGTCGGAGTGGCACAGGTACTGGCTGCCCAGCACGGTGCGGCTGAACATGAGCAGCCGTCCGTCGCGGAGTTGCACGACGCCCGGCTCCTGCAGCCCGGTGCCGGTAGGATCGTCGGCCACGGCCGCCTCGCCGCGCCCGCGGCGCCAGCTCCGGCCCCGGTCGTCGGACAGGTAGCACACCGCCTCGCCGGTGGCCACGGGGTCGTTCGTCCATGCGGGTCCGTGGTCGGCGATCGGGGCGACCAGTCGCCCGCTCGCCGAGACTACGACGCGGTCGGCGATGAGGATCAGGTAGCCGTCGTCGTCGGTGATCATGTCGACCGGGTCGCCCCAGGTCGCGCCGTCGTCGCTCGACCGGCGCACGATCGGCTTGCAGTCGGAGAGCGCGTTCTTCAGCAGGTAGAACAGCAGCAGGTCGCCGTCGTCGAGCCGAACCAGGCTCACCGACATCACGTTCAGGCCGGCTTCGTTGCCGAGGACGATCTCGTCACGCTCGGACCAGGTGAGCCCGCCGTCGGCCGAGAAGCGCGCGGCCAGCTCCGCCGGATCGTGGTCGCCGCCGCGGCCGGACACGAACCTTGAGTAGATCAGCATGAGCCGCCCGTCGTGGAGCTCGACGAATGCCCCCTCGCTGTTGCGCGTGTTTCCCGGACCGGGCTCCAGCCGCAGCGCCCGACGCACGCCTGACCGCTCGCTCATGGGCGTCCATCATCCGCGATGGCCCGGACGAACTCAAGCGACGGGTTCGGCTCGGTGCTCGCACAAGCCGAAGCGCCAGCCATGTGACAAGGTCGGAGAAAGCATGCACCATTCCCGCCGGGCATGAGCGCATGTCGCACGACCTCCGGGGATTCGTCTATGTGTCTTGTAGGGACAGACTTCGCGCCAATCGGTAACGACGTGTCATGCTGACTCGACTCAGAGTCTCCGGTTTCAAGAACCTGGTCGACGTGGACTTGCGGTTTGGTCCCTTTACGTGTGTCATCGGGCCGAACGGGGCGGGCAAATCGAACCTGTTTGATGCGATCCGATTCTTGGGCGCTCTTGCCAATCATACGCTCATGGAGGCTGCCACGGACGTACGCGACCAACGCAATGGCACCGCGCACGTACGGGATCTGTTCCATCGCGTGGGTGATCGCTATGCCGATCGTATGACGTTCGTCGCGGACATGATCGTGCCCGGGCACGCAATCGACGACTTGGGCCAAGAGGTAAGGGCCAGCACTACTTTCCTGCGTTACTCGATCGAGCTTGCCTATCGAGATCCCGGCGACAGCTTGGGCCGCGGCGCTCTTGCCATCGTGAAGGAGGAGTTGGTCCACATCTCGAAGCGGGATGCTCCCGCGCAGCTTCTGTTTCCCCACAGTGCAGGACAATGGCGCAAATCCGTTGTGACAGGAACGCGGGCTGCTCCCTACTTCATTTCGACCGAAGGGGATGCTGATAACCGGGTGATAAAGCTTCATCATGATGTCGGCAGTAGTGGCCGTCCATTACGTTGGCCGGCGTCGGAGTTGCCTCGTACCGTGCTCTCGGCGGCCAATGCGGCGGAGAGCCCAACCGTGATGGCCGCGCGTCGAGAGATGGAGTCATGGCGACTGGTGCAGCTTGAGCCATCGGCTTTGCGGCAGCCCGACGAGTACATCTCGCCTACCCAACTAGGGCCGGATGGTCGCCATCTGGCGGCGACCGTGTATCGATTGGCACGCAGTGCCGATCGACATGAGAGGAACGATGGCGATGATGCTGCACGAGGGGGGACCACGACGAAGGGCGAAGACGAACGGGTGTACAGCCGAATAGCCAACCGTCTGGCCGCGTTCATAGACGACGTACACGAGATCTATATGGATCTCGACGAGAAACGAGAGATCCTGACGCTGTATATTAGGGATGGAGCCGGCAACTCTTTTCCGGCGCGTGCGCTGTCGGATGGCACGCTGCGTGTTCTTGCCCTCTCAGTGCTGGAGAGCGATCCTGCAATGCAGGGAGTGCTCTGCCTGGAAGAGCCAGAGAATGGGATACATCCAGGTCGGATACCAGCCATATTGGAGCTGCTACAGGACATCGCGGTGGACACGACGGAACCTGTCGGGAGCGACAACCCTCTGCGTCAGGTAGTCGTTAACACCCACTCCCCCGCAGTCTTTCAACAAGTACCCGACGGGAGCGTCGTATTCGTCAAGACGAAGGAAGCCGTAGATCCTACAGGCCGCCGTTTCAAGGCCGCTCACTTTCTGTGTCTCTCCGGTACTTGGCGTGACGCAGCGGGAGAAGCAGCGGCACGCGGCGATCTGCTTGTATACCTGAATCCGGTCCTTCAAGAGGACGACTTGGATCTTGGACCTCAGAAACGCGTGATCGACCGCGAGGACATGAGTCAACTGGCGTTCTCATCGTAGCTGACCGTCGATGCGAGAGCTAAGGTACACCTTGGTGGCAGATGGCTCTTCAGATCGTTCCCTCATGCCCATTCTCGGTTGGTTGTTGCGACAGTTCTGCGATGGGCTTCCCATCCAGGGAGCGTTCTCTGACCTGCGGCGTTTGCGGCCTCCGCCGAGGAGCCTATCCGAGCGCATCAGTCGGAGCGTTGAATTGTATCCTTGCGACGTCTTGTTCATCCATCGAGACGCCGAGGGTGCGTCTTTGGACGAGCGACTAGCAGAGATAGAGGAATCCGTGAAGGAAGCGCGGGTGGCACAGAAGCCTGTGGTGTGCGTGATTCCCGTGCGAATGACGGAGGCTTGGCTATTGATCGATGAAGCTGCGCTGAGGCGCGCCGCCGGCAATCCCAACGGCAAGCAGCCCCTGAACCTGCCGAGCGTCGCAAGACTCGAAGGCTTGTCGGATCCGAAGAGAGTGCTCTATGGTCTCCTGCGACAGGCAAGCGGTCTTCACGGCCGTCGTCTCAAGAGCTTGAACAGGAAGCTGAGCGGACACCGTGTAGCGGATTTCATCCGGGACTTCCGCCCGCTGTACCGATTGACCGCGTTCCAGCGTTTGGCCGCCGCTGTCGCAAGGACGGCACAGGAACGGGGATGGAGTCACTAAGAGTAGATCCCAAGCCCCACATCGCTCACGCCTGACTGGCGCCGCCGCCGGTGACCGGGTAACGTGGTCTCAGGCATTTTGATGGGCGACATTCTGGATTACGGGCTCTCCTTCATCTCCGGCAGGGCGGCAGAGAACCGGGTGCGGTTCTGGGTCGAGTCGCGGACCCGCATCTTCGACAGCGTGAGCGGCAGGAGCGATCACTTCTACCAGTGCGCCTCCTGCAAGAGCGAGCACACGTTCGCCGAGCGCGACCTGTTCGCGGAGGACAACTACGACTTCCTGCCGATCTTCGGGCAGGACCCCGGCATCGTCTCCCGGCGCAAGTCCGCCCGGCACGACGGGTACCGCGAGACGCGCCCGGCCGGTGAGTGGTGGGGCGGCCAGGTGTACCGCCTGGTCCCTGCGGCCGACGTGCAGGAGGTGTCCACCTGCGAGGAGATCGCCGCGGCAACCCCCCAGGCCAAGCCGCTGGTGGCGGTGACCGAGATCCGCAACGAGGAGACCGGCCTCACCGCGACCATCGAGTATCCGGTGAAGACCATGAACATCCACGAGCCCGACCGGATCTACCAGGTCGACACCGGGCCGGTGGCGTGGCCGGATCTGAGCGAGAGGCGGGAGCGGATGGCCGACCTGCTGTCGCTCGCCTTCGTCGCCTTCAACGCGCCGCACTTCGCCGACTTCGTGATCGAGGCGCCGACCACGGTGGGCGAGGGCGATGCCGCGTCCGAGGTCCATCACTACTCGAAGCTGGTCTCGCTGCCGGCGACCAACCGCCTGTTCGCGGTCGGTCAGGGGTTTCAGGACGCGCCGTGAAGATCACGGCCGTGACGCCGCACATCATGTGGGGCGGCGATGCGGGCGGATTCCAGTTCTCCTCCACCCTGTGGGGCCGCGGGGCGGGACGCAACTGGCTGTTCGTCAAGGTGGAGACCGACGCCGGCGTCCATGGCTGGGGGGAGGCGTCCCTGGTCAACCAGACCCCGGCGATCGCGGCGTCGATCGAGCTGCTCGGCCGGCAGATCATGGGGCAGGACCCGGCCGCGATCGAGCGCCTCTGGCAGGTCATGTACCTGCACAACCGCTACCGCGGCGGCGTGGTGATCAGCTCCGCGCTGAGCGCCATCGACCAGGCGCTCTGGGACATCAAGGGCAAGGTGCTGGACGCGCCGGTGTACCAGCTCCTGGGCGGGGCGGTGCGTGACACGATCCGGGTCTATGCCGGCGCGGGCGACCCGGAGCAGGCGCGGGAACGGATCGCCGAGGGCTTCGCCGGCGTCAAGACCGGCGGCGGCTGGCACGGTCCGGACCACGCTGTGGACGACCGGCGGGCGCCGGAAACGCTGCGCCGGGAGCTTCTGGCGATCCGGGAGGCGCTGCCGCCGGACGCCGAGCTGATGGTGGACAACCACGGCCACTCGCGGCCGCCGGACGCGATCCGGCAGATCCGGGCGGTCGACGACCTGGGGCTGCTGTTTTTCGAGGAGGCGGTGCCACCCGACAATCCGGACGAGCTGGCGTTGCTGCGCGCCGCCGGCCTGTCCACGCCGCTGGCCGCCGGCGAGCGCCTGCACAGCCGCTGGGCGTTCCGCGACCTGGTGATCCGCCAGCTCGTGGACGTGATCCAGCCCGACATCTGCCACTGCGGCGGCATCTCCGAGCTGCGCCGTATCGCCGCGCTGGCCGAGATCTACGGGATCACGGTGGCGCCACACAACCCCAAGGGGCCGGTCTCCACGGCCGCCAGCCTGCACGTGTGCGCCACCATCCCGAACTTCCTGATCCTCGAGCACGCGCACGCCAACCCGCTGTACGACGCCGTGCAGGTGGAGCCCATGCGGATCGGCGAATCGGGCTACGCGCCGCCGGCGGGACCGGGGCTGGGCGTCGATCTGGACGAGGAAGTGATCGCCGCCCACCCGTACCGCCACCGGCCGGTCCTGCAGGCGTACGAAGCGGACGGCACGCCGTCACACCCGTAGTCGCCGCCGGCTGACCTTCCCGACTTGGCAGATCTCCGCCAGCCGGCCGACGCCGTGCAGAGCGCGCAGCCGGCGGGTGAGGCCCGCCGCCACGAGCTGGACGCCCTTCGCGCCTTCGCCATGCTGCTCGGCGTCGGGCTGCACGCGGCGCTGACGTTCTTCCCGAGCGTGTGGGCGGTGCAGGACCGCACGGCCGGCTATCACGGCCCGTGGGAGGAGCTGTTCTTCGCCGTGCACGGCTTCCGCATGCCGGCGTTCTTCCTGCTGAGCGGATTCTTCACCGCCATGCTGTGGCGGCGGCGCGGACTGCCGGCGTTGATCCGTCATCGCCTGCGCCGGGTGGCCCTGCCGCTGGCGCTGGCCATGGCGACGGTCGGACCGGCCATGGACTGGGTCGTCGCCCGGGCTCTCGGCTCGAAGGCGAAAGGGTTCTCCGTCCACGAACTGCTGCCGCGGCTGGGCGAGTTCCATCACCTGTGGTTCCTGTGGATGCTGCTGTGGCTGCTGGGTGGCTTCCTGGTGGTGGCCTTCGTCGCCGATCGGGTGTGCGCCCAAGCTCCGGGCGGCGATGGCGCCGCGCAGCCGGCATGGCCGCGATGGGTGATGTGGCTGCTGATCCCACTGACGCTTCTGCCGCAACTCGGCATGGCCGGCGGCGGCGCGTACCCGATGTTCGGTCCGGACACCAACACCGGGCTGCTGCCGCCAGTCCACCTGCTGGCCTACTACGCGGGGTTCTTCGCGTTCGGGGCGCTGGCATACGGCCGACAAGACCGCACCGGCGCGCTCCTGGCCGACACGCTCGGCAGACGCTGGCGGATCGTGCTGCCGGTCTCCGTCCTGGCGGTGTTCCCCGCCGGCCTGGCCGTCACCTACCTGCCGGAGGTCCGCTCGTGGGCGGCATCGCAGGTCCTGCAGGTCCTCTATGCCTGGGGCATGTGTCTGGGCCTGATCGGGCTGTTCCGGACCCTCCTGACCCGCGAGCGGCCGAGCGTCCGCTACCTGGCGGACGCCTCGTACTGGATCTACCTCGTTCACCTGCCGCTGGTGATCGGCGCGCAGATCGTCGTTCGCGACTGGGCTCTTCCCTCCGGCATCAAGTTCCTGCTGATCACCGGCGGGGTCTTCGCGATCCTGCTGCTCAGCTATCAGGCATTCGTCCGCTACACGCCGATCGGCACCCTGCTGAACGGCCGGAAACGGCGGCCGGCTTACGGGTAGAAGTAGGCGAGGGGATAGATGCGCAGGACCGTTTCGCTGCCCAGCAACACTTCGCTGCTGCCCTCGTCCTCGAAGCCGGACTTCGTGCCACCGGCGAACTCGAACCACTCGCGCGCGTAGAGGACGAAGACCCGGTCGCCGATCACGCGGACGTTGGGGTAGCGGAATACGGCGAAGTCGTCGGGAAGTTGGCCGAGGTCGGGCAGTCCGATCACCGGCGTGATCGGGTACTCCTCCGGGATCCGCTCGACGTCGTCCATGCCGGCGCTCACCTCGATCGTGCGGAACTGCTCCCAGGTGGCGCCGGAGTCTCGTGAGATGGCAGCCGACAGCCGGCCACGGCGGTAGCCGCGGCGGATCTCCTCCCGCGAGGTCTGGTTCCAGACGCAGAGCAGGTCGCCGGTGGAGGGGATCGAGGTCACGGCCGGAGGCGAGTAGGAAGCCGCCAGCGCGGTGGGGCGCACCGCCGACCAGGTGGCGCCGCCGTCACGGCTGTAGCTGGCGACCAGCCGGCCCACCGTGGAGCGCGCCAGGAACAGGACGCGCCGGTCGGCGGTCTCGACCACGCTCGGCTCGTCGCAGGCGGTGATGCCACCGTAGCCGTTGGTGATGCCGTCGCGGTCGAACCAGCCCATCAACTCGCCGTCGCACGCCTGCCAGGTCGCGCCCTCGTCGTCGGAGTAGCTGACCGAGGCGATATCGATCTCCGGCCAATGGTAGTGCCCGTCCACCAGGCGGCGGATGCCCTTCCAGATACCGTAGCTGCGGACCTGGTCCAGCGGCAGGTCGGGGTGGTTCTGGTTGGCGAAGCAGGTCCGGTTGGGGTAGAGCAGGCGGCCGCTCGACAACTGGATCAGGGTGTCGTAGTAGGGACTGCCGAACAGTTCGATCGGCCTTCCTTCACCCCAGCTCAGCCCGTCGTCGCGGGAGAGCCACAGCGTGTCCCGTGAGAACGCGGCCAGGGCGCCGGACTGCAGGTTCAGCAGCCCCCATGCGCAGACCGGCTCCGGGAACTCCTGATGCTCTCCCCACGACTCCCCAACGTCGTGGGAGATGCGGAACTCCCGCTTGCGTGCCGCCAGCAACGCGCCGTCGGTGAGCTGCGCGATGCTCCACTCGCGTCCGATCCCCACGTATTCCACCACGCCCTCCGGCGGCGGCTTGCGGAAGACGGGGCCTCCCGGCGTCTTGTCGTTCATGGTTTCCTCCTCGGACACTACGTTACCCGTCGGTAGCCAGCCGCACGAGAAACCGGTCGAAGTCGTCCAGGTCGCGGGTGATCAGTGGCTGCAGTTTCTCGTAGGTTCGGGTCAGAGATTCGATTCTATCCCAGTCGTATTGCCGCTCCACATAGTCGCGCTTGAAGTGTCGGAATCTCATGAGCTCCGCCAGGTGACCGTACGTCTCCCGTGCGATCAGAGGCTGGCGGATACCGGGGACCTCGATAGTCATCTTCTCCAGCAGGTCGCTGTGCCAGCGGTCGGCCAACAGGCGGTTTTCGAAAAGCTGCGACACCCTGAGGAACAGGGTCTCCAGGGCGGTGTAACTGTCGTCCAGAACCTCGGCGATGACGATGGCGCTGGTGCGCCCGCGCCCGAGCGCGGGCAGCTCGCGCTCACGGAAGTCGCGATAATAGGAGTCGACATCGTTCAGAATCTCTCGCGCCTGCGCGAGATGGCCGCGCAGAACCGCTATCGACTCACGTTCGCTCATAGATCAGGCGACCCCGTTCACGGATGGATGCGGCATGGGCCGGATACGCTTGCTCGAGTTGCACCAGGTCGAGTTCGAACCCGGTAAGTTCGCATGCCTCCCCATAGAGCGCCAGAAAGTCGTCGGATGAGGCGATGCCTTCGACCGCGACGTCGATGTCCGACCTCTCCGAAAAGGAGCGCGGGTGCAGGAGCGATCCCCACTGGTAAATCCTTGCCGGACGGTACTTTTCGACTGCCAGATCGACGATGCGGTCGAAGTCGCGCCGTGCAGCCTGAAGTCGGGTGCGGAGCGCCTCGCGACGCGTCTCCTCTCGGCGGCGAAGGAATCGCCGTGCCGATCCGTAGTCGAAGTCACTCACCGGCACGCAGTGTAGCACTGCGCCCGGTCAGGCCCAGACCGCCAGCTCGCCGAACACCGAGCGCAGGCGCTCGGCGTGCTCCTCGGGGAGCTCCAGGCTCTCCATGCAGGCGACGTTGGCGTCGAGGTGCTGGAGGTTGGTGGTGCCGGTCAGCACCGTGTGGATGTCCGGATGGCGGGCGGCGAAGCGGTAGCCGGCGGTGACCACCGAGTCGACGCTGCCGCCGACCAGCCAGCCCAGCGGATCGTCGTCGTCCAGGGCGTCGTCGGCGATCTGCTCGTCCCGCTTCAGCTCGGCGATCAGCGCCCGGAGCTGGGCGGGCTGGGAGAGCTTCGAGCGCACCGCGCTCATGCAGACCACGCCGGTCCCGTGCCGCCGCGCCAGCGGCAGCGCCCGCCTGGCCGCGAACTGGTTGAGGATCCCGTACTTGAGCGAGATCACGTCCCAGGAATCGGGGTGGCGTTCGAGCGCCAGCGAGACCGCCTCGTGAGCGGGGTCGACGATGTAGCGCTCGCTGATGCCGCGGTAGCGGATCTTGCCTTCGCGGCGCAGGCGGTCGAGCACCGGGATGAATCGCTCGGCCACCTCCTCGTACTGCTCGGGCCGCACGCCGTGCAACACCATGACGTCGATGACGTCGGTGCGCAGCCGCCGCAGGCTCGCCTCGACCCCGCGGGTGAGCGCATCCGGGTCGGTCTGGATCGGCGCATCGGCGCCGCCCATCCCCGCCGGCGACCAGCGCGGCGACGGCGCCCACTTGGTGATCAGCAGGTAGCGGCCGCGCGGCACGGCGGGCAGCGCCTCGCCGAGCG
>JAPOQV010000625.1 GCA_026710565.1 Spirochaetaceae bacterium
CTCGGCATCGAGTCGGCGGTGCTCTTTCCCGACCTGCTGCTCAAGCTCGCCGTGCAGGTCGACGCCGACTACGCCATGGCCGTGGCGCGCGCCTACAACCGCTGGTTGATCGACCGGTGGCTTCCGGTCGACGGCTTCTACGGCGCGCTCTGCATCGCCCCGCAGGATCCGGAGGGCTCCGCAGCCGAGATCCGCGAGCTGGGCGGCAAGCACAAGATGGTCTGCGTCTACCTGCCGGCCGCCGGCGTGAACCCCCTGTACGGACACCGGCAGTACCACCCGATCTACGAGGCCGCGCAGGAGCTGGGCCTGCCGGTGTCCCTGCACGGACTGGCCATGTGTCATCCGACCTTCCCGTGCCAGCTCGAGCAGTTCGACGAGGTCGGCCGGCACGGCTTCGGCCACTCGCTGCAGATGGCGGCCAACTTCTACCACCTGATGGGCAACGGCATCCCCGTCCGCTTTCCCGAACTCAAGGTCAGCTTCAACGAGGGCGGCCTGGCCTGGGTGCCGTGGATGATGATGCGGCTGAACAACGAGTACCTGGAGTGGCGCGGCCGCCTGCTGCCCTTCTACAAGGAGCGCCCCAGCCACTACCTCGGCAACTTCCGCTTCTCCACCCAGCCCGCGGAGGAGCCCGAGCACCCGCGAGACTACCTGAAACTGCTGGAGCTCATCGCCACCTTCACCGGCGACCACGACACCGTCATCTACGCCTCCGACTGGCCGCACCACGACTTCCAGCACCCCGGCCGCCTCCTCAAGTACCCGATGCCGGACGAGGTGCGGCGCAAGATCATGGGCGCCAACGCCGCCGGGTTCTTCGGCATCCCGGGGCCGTAACGCGCCATGGCCGACCACCCGCTCATGCCCGCCTCGGAGATCGCCGAGGGGACCTGCCGCCTGGTGACCGTGAACGGCGTGGAGATCGGCATCTTCCGGGCCGGCGGCAGCCTCCGCGCCTACCGCAACCGCTGCCCGCACGACGGCGGACCGGTCTGCGCCGGCACGATCACCGGCACCCTGGCGCAGGGCCCGGAGACCGGCTGGCAGCCCCGGTGGGAGCGGGAGGGAGAGATCCTCTACTGCCCCTGGCACGGCTCGGACTTCGACCTGTGCACCGGCAGGGCGCTGTCCCGGAAGCCGCTACGGCTGAAGTCCTACCCGGTCAGGGTCGAGAACGGGACGGTCACGATCACGGTGTGACCTGGCGCGGAGGCCTCACCGGTACCGGATCGAGACCTCCGCCCACTCGACGATCAGCGGCGGGTGGATGTACGGGTTGCGTGTCCGCACCGAGATCTGCAGCTCGTTGGCGCCCGTGTCGAGCACGTCCGGCGACACCGGGAAGGCGATGTCCGCCCCGTACTGGTAGGGGTAGGTCCGCTCCTCGCCCACCAGCCTGCGGCCGTTGACGGCCAGCTCCAGCTCGTCGCGCTCGGTGAGGTTGGCGACCTCCACCCGGAGCGCGATCTCCTGCGGCACGCTCCCGCCCAGGCGGTCGCCGATCCTGAAGCGCACGCGCCCCTGCTGCCCGTCCCCGGCCAGCTCCAGGGGCAGGTCCACCAGCTCCTCCGGGATCCCGTGGCCGTAGGCGCCCGGCGTGCCGGCCTTCAGGAAGTCGAAGATGTAGCGCTTGTCGCGGGTGGCCAGCGTGTCGATGTCGCCGATCTCGCGGAGCGCGTCCCATCCCCACCGGTCCAGGTCGAAGAACTCGCGGTAGTGCCTGGAGAACGGTTGCCGGAAGAAGTTGAACAGGTAGACGCCGTGCGCGCCGTCGCGCAGGTGCAGCATGGCGAAGGCGCGCAGCGCCTCGATCTGGGCGAGCCGGGGGTCGTGGTTGGGATTGATCGAAGGGAACACCTGGCACGCCGTTCCGGACACGGCCCGCATCCACTCGCCGGTGGGGATGGTCGCCGGGGTGACGCTGCGGCCCAGCGACAGCACGTCCACGATCTCCTCGCCGATCCAGGTGCGCACGTCGATGCCGATCCGCTCGCAGCGCTCGATCGAGCCGGGCACGCGCACCATCAGCGACTTGCCGCGCTCGGCCGCCAGCGCCTTCACCCGGCGGATCATGGCGGTGAGCAGCGGAGCGTCCTGCCGCTCGCGGCCGAGCCTGAACAGGAACGGGTGGCTCATGAAGTCGAGCTCCACCCCGTCGTTGTCGAACCCCAGGATCTCGTCGACCAGCCCGATCACGTGGTCCCGGCAGCCCTCGGCCGCGTAGTCGAACGCCCGGCGCATCCACCACGGGATCGACTTCGGCTCGTAGACGGCGCCCGGCTCGCCGATCAGCCAGTCGGGGTGCTCGCTCTTGACGGGGGAGATGCCGCCGACGCCCGCCGCGACCGCTTCCGGATCGGGGTCGTGGGCGTCGTGCGCGTCGTTCATGCGCAGCGAGAAGAACAGCTCCATGCCGCAGTCGCGCGCGCCGCGGGCGACGAGCTCCGCGGGGTTGTGGCCGGCCTGCAGGAAGGACTGCAGGTTGCACCAGGAGCGCCAGTTGTGGACGTTCAGGAACTTGCCCTCGCCGGTGCGGTGGTGCTCCATCCACAGGGCCGGCCGCTCGGTGGCCGGGGAGCGCACGAGGTTCAGCCCGTGGGTGGCTCCGCAGCACCAGACGTAGGTGTCGACGTGGGTGCCGGCCAGGTGCGCGAACAGCTCGGACAGGTAGTCCTCGACCGCCATCGGCGCCTCGTGGAGCTTCGTGCGGAAGCCGCCGAGCGTGTCGCCGTCCTCGTTGTAGATGAGGCGCCGCCTCCGCGTGCCCTCTGCCATGCCGTCCCCGACGCTGGCACGGGTCCCGCGCCCGGTCAAGGAATCGGAATCGCCTGGACCGCCCCGCGCATTGGTACGGCGCCCGCCATCCGATACGATTCCCCGACCACCAACTCGACCCGAGGCCGTTTCCGGAGAGGACCCATGACCCCTCAACAGGTAGCGCACTTCCAGACGCTCGGGTTCCTGCAGTGCCGGCAGCTCTTCTCGCCGCCGGAGATGCGCGCCCTGTCGGACGCGTTCGACGCGGCCATGAGCCGGGCGCGGGGCGGCGCGCCGGCGCCCGGACCGGGGGACCGGCGGCAGCAGGTGGCGCCGTTCTTCGACCTCGACCCGCACGCGTTCTATCCGCTGCTGGACGACGAGCGGCTGGTGAGCGCCTTCGAGACGCTGCTCGGGGATGACTTCATCCTGCTGGAGAGCGAGGGGCTGCTGCACACGGAGGGGAGCCGCTGGCACCATGACGCGCGCGCGCCGACCGGGTTCTTCAGCATGCGCGCGGCCATCTACCTGGACCGTCTGCAGCCCGGCGACGGCTGCCTGGACATCATTCCCGGCAGCCACTTCCTGGAGTTCGGGGAGGCGCTGACGCGCACGCCGCGCGACTACGGCGAGGACGGCTTCGGCGACCGGCTCCGCGACCTGGGGGTGGAGCCGGAGGAGATCCCCGGGCGTTACTCGCTGCGCAACGAGCCGGGCGACGTGATCTTCATGAACCACAAGGTCTATCACGCCGCCCTGACCGAGAAGCCCGGCCGCCGGGCCATCCACGTCAACTGCGTCCAGAACACCACGCCGGAGCGCAACCGCGAGCACTTCGACTGGCTGACCGGCGTGCTGGAGCAGTCGAGCCGCGCGCGCGGACGCCTCTATTCGGACCGCCTGGTCGAGACGGCCGGCCCGCGTCGCCGCCGGATGCTGGCGCGCGCGATCGAGCTGGGCTACGGCACCGGGCGCCCGCCCGGAAGAAGGAAGGAACCATGATGGAGATCATCGACCAGGGCATCCTGTCGCGCGTGCCGGGGCGCGGCGGCTACCACCCGTGGATCACCCCGCTGTCCGACGGCACCTTCATCGCCAGCCAGTCGGTGGGACCGGACCTGGCCTCCTCGGACAAGCTGATCGAGGTGCTGCGCTCCGACGACGGCAGGAACTGGGTCAGCCAGGGCAGCCCCCACCCGGGCGGCGGGCCGCCGGCCGACGGCTACGGCTACGGCGGCCCCCAGGTCAGCGAAGTGCCGGACGGCCGCCTGGTGATGACCGCCGGCCGCGCGCGGTTGAGCGACGAGCCGATGTTCGACCCCGAGACCGAGTCCCTGAACGCCCCGGAGAACCTGCTGCTCTGGTCACGCGACCGCGGGCGCACCTGGTCGGAGCCGCAGGTGGTGCCGGTGGACCTGCCGCCGGAGAAGTACACCGTGAACGGCGCCGGCAGCCTCAAGCAACTCGCTCCCGACCGCTGGATGTATCCGCTTGAGACCTGGAAGCCCGAGGGCTACGACGGGCCGCCCGACCAGAAGGCGGTCGCCGTGTTCTCGGCCGACCGGGGGCGGACGTGGGGCGACCTCACCGTGGTCGCCGACGACCCGTCGGGCCGGCTGCTGTGGTGGGACCAGATGTGCGCGGTGCTTCCCGACGGCCGCATCTACACGATGTTCTGGACCCACCGGTACGGGACGTCGGAGGACGCCGTCAACCACTGGAGCGTGTCCGCCGACCAGGGCCGCACGTGGACGGCGCCCACGCCCACCAACCTGCGCGGCCAGGTGTGCTCGCCCATCCCCCTGCCCGACGGCCGGGTGGCGGCGATCTACAACTACCGCCACGAGCCGCAGGGCATCCACGTCGCGCTCACGCGCGACCTGACGCGCTACGACGTCGAGCACGAGATCGTCGTCTTCGACGCCGGCGACGAGGCCACCCTGGGCGAGCCCGAGCACGAGAACTTCCTGGCCGAGCACATGCAGATCGCTTTCGGCAAGCCGTCCGGCACCGTGCTGGCCGACGGCACCGTGCTCGCCTGGTTCTGGTGCACCTCGGAAGGCGTCACCCACACGCGCTGGGTACGGCTCCGCATCGAGTAGAAAGGCTGGCGACACGAGCCCTCTTCAGGCCCGTGTCGCCAGCCTCCCGGTTGCCGCGACGACGCCGGTGCGCCGTCAGCCGCGGGCTACCAGCCCATGACCTCCTTCCACGCGGCGATGGGCGTCACGGACTTGAGCTCGGCGCGGTCGTCGATGCCGTTGGACTCGAGCCATGCGACCCACCGGTCGGTGCGGTCCTCGTAGATTCGCCGCCAGCGCGCGGTGTCGATCAGCGACGCGATCATGTCGTCGTAGGCGGACTGGAACTCCTCCTCGCTGCTCGCGGTCAGGACCGTCACCAGCCCCGTGTTGTACTTCTGCTCCGCGGACGCCAGCGCCGTCGCCTCCAGCGGCGGCAGCACCTCGGCGACCTGGGCGTAGGACGGGATCGGATTCGCGAACGCCGCCAGCGCCTGGCTGTAGGGCTGACCCCATTCCACGCCGCCCGGCACGCCGGAGTCGTACGGCTCGGAGGGAATCAGCATCCCGTAGTGGTTGCGCTGGTGCTCCATCTGCTCGAAGTTCAGCCGTTCGACCCATGAGGCATAGGCGGGAGACGCCAGCGGGAAGAGCTTCGGAAAGCGGCCGGCCTTCTCGCCCGTCTCCGGATCGGTGTAGCCGGACTCCCAGAGGTTGTTGACCCGCTTGTGCTGGGTCCCCGGCTCGCTCGGCTGGTGAAACCCGTCCGGCAGCGTGGTCCAGTACAGCGGCGGGGGCGCCGGCTCCCAGTCCACGCCCATCTGGCCGACGTGCACGAAGGTCGAGATCACGCCTTCGTCACTGAACATCCAGTCCAGCAGCTTCATGGTCTCGTCCGGGTAGGGATTGTTCGCCATGATCAGGTTGAAGCTCGACTGGTTGTTGGTATGGCGGCCGGGATTGTCCGTGATCGGCGGCAGCATCATGATGATCGCCTGCGCCTGGTATTTCTTCACGTCCTCGTGATCGGGGCCGAGCTGGTCGACGCGCGCCGTGAGGTGATCGCGGTAGCCGGCGCCCGAGTAGCCGCCGTGGCCGGCCATGACCGAGTACTGCCCGGCCGCCAGGTCGCCTTCGAACGCGCCCGGATCCAGGAAGGCCCCGGGGCTCATCAGGCCGTCTCGCCACAGCATGTTGAAGAACTTCAACTGGTGGTAGAGCTCTTCAGAGGCCCACGGCGGCATGAGCCGCTTCTCGCCGTCGACCTCCCAGCCGGCACCGCCCCCCTGGTTGATGACCATCTTCGGCCAGCGCATGTTGGCGTCGGTCATCAGGCCGAACGGGATGCGCGGGCTCCCGTCGAGGGTGGTGAAGTCGTCGTTCTTGAGATTCATGAGGAGCTCGTGCAGCTCGTCGTAGGTCGTGGCGTAGCCGTACTTCTCATAGGCGTCCAGGCGCATCATCCAGTGCGGATGGGACGAGAACGGATCGTCCGCCCTGATCCGCCAGACCCACGAGGGAACGGCGTACAGCGTCCCTTCGAGCCGGTACGCGCGCAGGTGGCCCTTGTCGGCCGACGCGAAGACGGGGTAGTTCTCGGGGTCGTCGAAGTACTTGTCCAGCGCGTGCAGCCGCCCGTCCTTGGCCAGGTCGGTGAGCAGCCTCACCGACTCCGCGTTGAAGCCCACGCGGGCGATGACGTCCGGCACGTCGCCACTGGCGACCAGGGCGCGCAACGCCTCCAGGTTGCCCGAGCCCTCGGCGCGGATGCCGGGAAGGCCGAACTTCTCCTGGACCCACTGGTTGCCTATCTCCTCGAACGTGCCGTCCGGATCGCTGAACGGTCCGTCCGCGGGGCGCGAGCCCATGCCCCAGATCCAGATGGGATCCTCGGCAACGCCGATGGTCGCTCCCAGCAGGAGCACCACCAGCACGATCGATAGCTTTTTCATCCAAAGCCTCCTTGAAAGAGTCGAGTGCTGCGTTCGGCAGCAGCGATGATCACGGTCCTGAATTCCCAAACACCTCCTGGTATGTGATTCGTCTCTCCCCGTTCCGGTTCACTCCTTGATCGATCCGATCAACACTCCCTTCACGAAATAGCGCTGCAGCCACGGATACACCAGCAGGATCGGCAACATGGCGAACACCGTGAACGCCATGTCCAGCGACCGCTGCGTCAGGCGCGACGCCTCCTCCTCCAACGGGCTCATGTTCGAGTAGTCGAGGATGACCCCCTTGAGGATGTCGATCGCGTTCTGCCGCGACACGCGCAGGAACGTCTGCAGCGGCCACAGTCTGGGCTCGGTGTTGACGAAGAACTCGCCCGTGAAATAGTCGTTCCAGTGGGTGACGGCGCTGAACAGGCCCAGCACCGCGAACATCGGCAGCGACAGCGGCACGACGATCCTGAAGAAGATCGTCGGGTAGCCCGCGCCGTCCATCCGCGCCGCCTCCGTGAGGCCGTCCGGGAGTCCCTGGAAGGAGGTCTTCATCACGATCATGGTCCAGACCGAGAACCCGGCCGGGATGACGTAGACCCAGAAGGTGTTGAGCAGCCCGAACGCCCGCAGCACCATGTAGTAGGGGATCAGCCCCACCTCGAAGAAGATCGACAGGAAGAAGAACAGGATGATGATCTTGCGGCCCAGCAACTCCCTGCGCGTCAGGGCGAAGGCCGCCGTGCCGGTGACCACCAGCATCAGCGGCACGCCGGTGGCCACCCGCAGCACCGTGACGCCCAGCGCCCGCCACACCCCGGGCGTGTCGGCGACGATCCAGTAGTTGGCCCAGTAGAACTGCTTGGGCCAGAGCATGGCGTCCACCCCCGCCACGGGGTCGCTGAGGGAATTGACCACCAGGTACCAGAACGGATAGAAGGTCACGGCCCCCAGGAACGCCAGCAAGGCGTAGTTGCCGGCCCGGAAGAGCGTCTCGGAAGGCGTGCGCCGGTAGTACACGTTCCCTGCTCCCGCGGCTCACCAGATGCCGGTCCCGGCGGACCGCTTGGAGATCCAGTTGGCGGAGAGCACCAGCACCAGGGCGATCACGCTGAACACCAGTCCCATGGCCGCCGCGAACGCGTAGTTGCCCTGGATCAGCCCCACGCGCAGGACGTAGTAGTCGGTGACGTAGGCCATCTCCGCGATGGTGGGATTCATCAGGTTGTAGATCTGGTCGAACCCGGCCGACAGGATGCCGGGGATGCCCAGCACCAGCAGGATGGCGATGATGGGCAGCATCCCCGGCAGCGTGATGTGCCAGAGCTGCGCCCAGCGGCCGGCGCCGTCGGCCAGCGCCGACTCGTACAGCTCGGAATCGATGCGCGTGATCGCCGCCAGGTAGATGATCGTGCCCCACCCCACCTCCTTGAAGATGTTGCTCACCACCAGGATCGGGATGAAGGCGGACTTGTCCCCCATCAGCGCGACCGGGTCCAGGCCGAACACGGCGCGGATCTGGTTGAAGGGGCTGCTCGGCTCCCAGCCCAGCAGGTCGTAGATGATGCGCGCCAGGATCACCCACGACAGGAAGTGGGGCAGGTACGCGACCGTCTGGATCGTGCGCTTGAAGGCGCGGTGGCGCACCTCGTTGAGCAGCAGCGCCAGGACGATCGGCATCGGCCAGGCGGCCACGAACTTCACGACCGATATGCGCACCGTGTTGCGCAGCACGTACCAGAACTCCGGGTCCTGGAAGAAGAAGAAGTTGTAGAAGATCGGATCGGTGAAGGGACTGCGGAACGGTCCGAGGGTGGTGCTGTAGTCCTTGAACGCCAGGGTGAGCCCGTAGACGGGGATGTAGCGGAATACGAACGTGAGCACGATGGCCGGCAGCAGCAGCAGGTAGAGCGTGCGCTGACGCCAGAGGAGGGTGAGCACGCGCTGCGCGGACATGCGCGTGCGTTCTGCGGCGGCGGGGGCGGCATCGAGAGCCTTGGACACTCGCATGGCCGCCCCTCGGGTCAGTGCGCGCGCCCCGGATCAGGCGGTCTGTCGGCTGGCGCGCGCGGCGGCGGCTGGTACGCCTCCACGTTCAGTGCAGTCGCATTCACCATCCGCTGATGCTTCCACGGCGGCCCGCCCCGGTCAAGCCGGGCCGCCTCAGCCGTGCCACATGTACTGGTGCTTGGTGTAGCCGTCCGGCATGATCCGCTCCGGGTGGGTCTCCGGGACGCAGACCACGCCCAGGTGCTCGAGACCGAGCGTTTCGATCGTCCCGAGCGCCAGCTCCGGGCGCCGCGGGGCGGCGAGCGCCGCGCGCAGCTCGTCGGCGTGCCCGAGCCGGCGCTGAAGCGGGCCCTTCACGCTCTTGCCGTCGAGGTTGCAGGCATCCCAGATGGCCAGGCCCGCGGCGCCCGCGTCGTACAGCGACAGGGCTTCCGTGCGGTACGCGTCGTAGGCCGCGTCGGTGCCGTCGTCCCAGACCCGCAGATGCGGCCAGAGCTCGGTCCGTGACCCGCCCACCAGCGCGCGGTAGTGGGTCATGTCGACCGGCGGCTGCCCGCGGATCTTCCCCCACGGGTGCAGGCGGTCGAGCAGCCCCTCGCCGACCCAGGCCGCGACATCCAGTCCGTAGTAGAGGTTGCCGGCCGGCAGCGCGAAGGTGTCGGCCGAGAGCGAGATCCGCCGGCCCGCCTTGCTGCCGACGGCGTCGAGCTCGGCGCGCAGCTCGCGCACGAACGCGGTCAGCGCCCGGCAGCGGTGGCGCAGCCAGCGGTCGTCCCACTCGTCGAGCGTGCGCGGGTCTTCTCCGTACTCGCGCTGGAAGCCGCTCACCAGCGGCTCCTCGTAGCCCACGAACGGCGGTCCGCGCAGGAAGTTGAGGTCGATACCGTCGGCCCCCCAGGAGGCGATCTCGGCCAGGAACTCGACCTGGTGGCGGCGCACCTCGCCGAACGCGTAGCTCAGGCTGCTCGTGGGGATGCCGTCCCGGCTGACGCAGCGCCACTCCGGATGTTCCCGGCAGAGCGTGGCGGTCGGGGAATCGTGCGGGAAGGTCATCGCCCAGGCGCCCATGCGCTGGTAGACGCGGAACGACAGTCCCATCCCCTGCGCGTACTCCATCGCGGTCGTCAGCGCGTTGATGCCGCGGCGGTCGAGGGTTGCGAACGACTCGTGGCCCTGCACGCCCATGGCCGGGCCGTCATGGGCCGTGAGCATCCTGCCGGTCGTGACCGGGAAGGTGGTCGCGGTGCCGATCACGCCCCAGTAGAGGCTCTCCACGTCGGAGTGGCGGTACGGCTCCACCAGCTCCCAGATGTCCTGGCGGTCGCGGTACTCGCCCGAGGTGACGAAGCCCACGCCGTCGTTGTAGGCGATCAGCCTGCGGTGCCCGCCGTTCTGCCGGTCCGCCTGCAGCTCGGCCACCTCGCGGTCCGAGAGCGGCTCGCAGCGCACGTAGGCCAGCGCCGTGGTCGCCCCGCTGTGCCGCTTCGGCGGGGCGATGACCAGATCCTGCCCGGTCAGGTCGGCGCAGGCGACCTCGAAGTCCTCGATGCTGATGCTGTCGGGCGGCGGCGTCCGGTCCCGCTCGAAGGCCCGGAAGCAGGGATCGCCGCTCAGCTTGACCCGGTTGCCGGACGGGGCGTAGGTGTGGCGCAGGCTGAAGCAGTCGCCCCAGACGCCGATCGTGACGCGGTGCCACCCCCGCAGGTTCAGCGGTAGCGTGAGGTTCGGCGTGTCCTGTGCGTCCGCGGCGTACAGCAGCCTGCCTTCGATGTCGCCGCTGGTGTACTCGCAGACGCGCCAGCAGCCGGGGCGCGGATGCGGGGCGATGGCGCCGGAAGGGGTCGCCTTGCTGAAGTCGCTGAACAGAACGGCCTGACCCATAACGGGCAACGCTGGGCGAGCCCGTGCCCGCTGTC
This sequence comes from Spirochaetaceae bacterium, assembly GCA_026710565.1. Next base: position 10,651 of record JAPOQV010000625.1, read on the forward strand.
AAGCGATCGGCCGGTCAGGCCGGTCAGGCGATCTCGGCCAGCACCTGCAGGCAGCGCTCGGCGACGATGCGTTCCTGGCCGGGCTTCAGCATGTGCGGGTTGACGACGACGCCGTCGCCGATGAAGTGCTGGGCCACCACCACCCGCGGATCGCCGTCCATCAGCGCCTGGGAGAGCTGCCCGGCGGTGAAGCCGGCGGCCGGCAGCGTGCGCACCGCGAGCATCGGCACGGTGTAGGTGTCCGCCTTCTGGATCCGCTCCAGCGCGATCGGATGGCCGGCGCCGGCGAGCGCCCGCTCGACGTGGTCGACCTGCGCCGTCCAGCGCTCGCGGTCGGCGCCGTGGTCGCGCGCCAGGTAGCGCTCCAGCGCCTTCAGGAACCCGACGATCTCCTCGCGGCTCACCTTGGCCGGCCGGCCCACCGTCGCGAACGGGTTGCCGTTGGCCATGCACGCGTCGATCAGGTCCTGCCGGCCAACCACCAGCCCGGTCGACTGCGGTCCCATGATGCTCTTGCCGCCGCTGAAGATGGTCAGGTCGGCGCCGGCCTTCCAGAAGCGCGTCAGGGTCGACAGCGGCGGGCACTCGGGGGGGGCGTCCACGAGCAGCGGGCCGCCGGCGCCGCGGGCGATGTGCACCAGGTCGGCGAGCGGAACCGAGGCAGGGTCGCCGAGCCGGTGGGCCATGCACAGGATCGCCGCCGTGTCCGGGCCGACCGCCTCGCGCAGCGCCCGCGTGGGTGGCTCTCCCGCGTCGGAGACTTCCACGAAGGTGGCGCCGGCCAGCCGCATGGCCTGATCGTAGGCAAGGCGATGGATGCTCTGGACGACCACCTCCGACTTCATGCCGGCGGTGTCGGGAAGCTGCGTGATCCGCTCCGGGTCGGTGCCGGCGATGCAGGCCGCCGTCGTCACCAGCAGCCCGGCCGCGGCGCTGGAGGTCACGTAGGCCGCCTCCACGTCCAGCAGGCCGGCGATGCGGCGGCCGACCGCCGGGTGCAGGTCCTCAAGCCGGCAGAACTCGCGGTTGGCCTCCCTCATGACCGCGAAGATCTCGGGGTCCATCACCGATCCCCCGTAATCGGTCACGGTGCCGGCGGCATTGATCAGCGGGCGAACGCCCAGTTCCTCGTAGATTCCCATGCTCGGCTCTTCCTGTGTGTCGCCGAGCGGGTTCGTCGCATCGGCGTGCCCAAGGTCATAGCACAAAGCGACGACCTCACGAACCCGGGCTGAGGATGTGCCCATCCGGCTTGGGCGCCCGTTTGCGGACCCGGGTTGTATGTTAGCATGCTTCATATTCATGTAATCATGATGAAGGAGTCCGATGATGGTGCGAACGCAGATACAGTTGCCGGAGGCGATGGCCAGGAGGGTTCGGGAGGTGGCTGACGATCAGCACACGTCGATGGCGGAAGTGATCAGGCGCGCGGTTTCCTTCTTCTTCGAGGCGTCGCCCGACGTCGGTACGTCAGCACGCTATGAACGAGCTGCAGCCGCGGCGGGAGCGATCAACTCCGGCCGCCCGGATCTGTCCGCCGATCACGACCGCCACTTCGCGGAGGCGTCGGAGGCTTGACCTGCTTCGTTGACACGTCAGCCTTGCTCGCCGTCATGGACACGGCCGACGCGGTACATCGAGAGGCCAGGAAGACGTGGGACATGCTCACCTCGCACCGGGCGACACTGGTCACGACCAACTACGTCGTGCTGGAGACGGTCTCCATCCTGCAGCACCGCGTGGGCGTGGGCGCGGTTCGGACCTTCCACGATGCCATCCTCCCCGTGCTTAACATCGAGTGGATCTCCTCGGATCGGCACGACGCAGCGATGACCGCATTGCTCGCCGCGGACCGCAGACGGTTCTCTCTCGTCGACTCCGTTAGCATCGACACGATGCGCAGACGTGGGCTTCGTTACGCCTTCGCGTTCGACAAGCACTTCGACGAGCAGGGGTTCGCTACCGACCTCGGCAGGTGACGACCGCACGCTGGCTGCATTTGCCTCACCGGCAGCGCCGATCTACCATCAAAGGGATGGACCGCGCGCAGCTCCCGTTCATGATCCGGCTTCTCGATGACGAGACGCCGGTGGTCCAGCAGCGCGTGATGGAGGCGCTGGCCGCCTTCGGGGACGAGCTGGACGCGGAGATCGAGCGGCAGGGGATCGAGCTCGACGACGACCGCCGCGAGTTGCTGGAGGAAGTGTACGCCACCCAGCGGCGCGAGCGGTTGCTGGAGCGCTGGCAGGAGTGCCTGGCCGTCCCGAACGAGAAGGTGAAGCTGGAGACCGCGCTCGGGCTGATCGCCGAGTACGAGCTGGGCGAAGGCGCCGCCGCGCGGCTGACCGACCTGCTGGACGGGCTGGCGGACGACTACCGCAGCGCCCACGTCGGCGCCGACGTGTTCACGCTGGCTCACTACCTGTTCCGGACCAGGGGGCTGACCGGCTGCGGCAAGAAGGACTACTTCACGCCGGCCGCGAGCAACCTGGTGTCGGTGATCACTCGCGGCCGCGGGCTGCCGATCAGCCTGTCGTGCATCTACCTGCTGGTCGGTGCACGGCTCGGCCTGGACATCGAGGGCTGCAACGTGCCCAACCACTTCCTGGCGCGCGCGGTGGCCGGCGACCGGCTCATCCTGGTCGACTGCTTCAACGGCGGGGCGACCCTGGACGTCGCGCAACTCATCCCCAAGGGGCACGACGCGACCGCGCAGCTCGCACGCATCCGCCGCGGCACCCCGGCCGCCACGATCATGCTGCGCGTGGCGGCCAACCTGGCGGTCGCTCACGCGCGCGCGGGCGACGAGTCCGACGCGCGATTCTTCACCGAGCTGCGCGACCAGACCGCCTGAGCGGTCCGCTGAGCGGCAGCGGACCGTCCCCGCCCGCCGCGCCCGGCGGCGATGGGGAATCGCTGCGCGGCACCGTCCACTCGATCATCTACGTCACCGACGACGGCTCCTTCGCGGTCGTGCGCCTGCAGTCGGAAGACGACCCGCATGCCCAGCCGGTGGCCGTCGGCCCGCTGGCCGGCGTGCGCCCGGGCGAGCTGCTGCACCTGCAGGGCGCGTGGACCCATCACCGCCGGCACGGCCCGCGCTTCGAGGTCACCTCGTTCCATTCCGTGGCACCGAGCACCGCTGCCGGCATCGAGCGCTTCCTGGCCTCGCGGCTGGTGAAGGGAGTCGGCCCCGCGCTGGCGCGCCGCATCGTCGCCCGCTTCGGCACCGGCGCGCTGGACGTGCTGGACCGCCACGGCGAGCGGCTGACCGAGGTGCCCGGCATCGGCCCCGACCGCCGCGACCGCATCCTGGCCTCCTGGGCCGACCACCGCCAGCTCCGCGACACGATGATCTTCCTGCAGGGCCACGGCATCTCCCCCGGCTACGCGCTGCGCATCCACCGCCGCTACGGCTCCGCGGCGCGGCGGGCGGTCACCGACACCCCCGCCCGGCTGGCCGAGGAGGTGGCAGGCATCGGCTTCCTGATCGCCGACCGCATCGCCGCCTCGCTGGGCGTCGACCGCGACTCCCCGGAGCGGGCCGCGGCCGGGGTGCTGCACGTGCTGGCGACCGGCGCGTCCCGCGGCCACACGCAGATGCCGCTGGACGCCGTGGCGGAGGCCGGCGCCGAGCTGTTGTCTGTGGACGAGGGCGCGGTCCGCGACGCGGTGCGGGCGCTGACGGCTCGCCGAGCGGTGCTGCCCTGTGCAGAAGGCGACGCCGAGGCGATCGCCCTGCCCGACCTGCGGCGCGCCGAGCAGCGCTCCGCCGACCGGCTGCGGGTGCTGGCCGGCCGGCCGCCGAACCCGTTGCGCCCCGACGTCAGCCGGCTGCTCGACTCCTTCGAGCGATCGAGCGGCGTCGAGCTGTCGCCCGAGCAGCTCGACGCCGCATCCCAGGCGGCTCGGGCTTCGGTCCTGGTCGTCACCGGTGGGCCTGGAACCGGCAAGACCACGCTGATTCGGGCGATACTCGGCCTGTATGACGCTGCCGGCGGCCGAGTGCAGCTCGCTGCCCCGACGGGGCGCGCCGCCAAGCGGATCGAGGAACCGGCCGGGCGGGCGGCTTCGACCATCCACCGGCTGCTGGAGTACAGCCCTCGCGAGGGCCGGTTCCTGCGCGACGCGGAGAACCCGCTGGACTGCGACGGGCTGATCCTCGACGAGCTGTCCATGGTGGACGTGACGCTGCTGGACGCCGTGCTTCAGGCCACGCCGCCCGACTGCCGGCTGCTCCTGGTCGGCGACAGCGACCAGCTCCCGTCGGTCGGGCCCGGCGACGTGCTGGCCGACCTGATCGCCGCGGGCGTCTGCCCGGTCGCCCGCCTCACCACCGTGTTCCGTCAGGGCGAGCGCTCGGCCATCGTCATGGCCGCGCACGCCGTCAACCACGGCGAGGTTCCCCGGGGACAGGGCGACGGCGAGGCCGGCGACTACTTCTTCGTCAGCCGGGACGAGCGGGAGGCCGCGCGCAACACGATCGTGCACCTGGTCACCGAGCGCATGCCGGCGCGCTTCGGGCTCGACCCGCGCACGGACATCCAGGTGCTGACGCCCATGAACCGCGGCGAGCTTGGCACCGCGGTCCTCAACCGCGAGCTGCAGGCGGCGCTGAACCCGCACGGCGCGGCCATCGAGGGCGCGGCCGACATCCGCGTGGGTGACCGCGTCATGCAGACCCGCAACGACTACCAGTTGGAGGTGTTCAACGGCGACGTCGGCCTGGTGCGCGACCTGGACGCCGAGGACCAGCGCGTGCTGGTCGACTTCGCCGCCGGGCCGGTCTGGTACGAGGCGGCGGAACTGGAATCCCTGGTACCGGCCTACGCGATCACGATCCACAAGTCGCAGGGCTCGGAGTTCCCGGCGGCGGTGATCTCCATTGCCACCGAGCACTACCCGATGCTGCAGCGCAACCTGCTGTACACGGCGCTGACCCGCGCGCGGCGGCTGGCGGTGGTGGTGGGCAGCCCCCGCGCCGCGGGCATCGCGGTCGCCAACGCGCAGGCGCGCGAGCGCCACACCGGGCTGGTCGAGCTGCTGACGGCCGCGCGATGACCGGCTTCGGCCGCGTCGGCCTGGGC
>JAPOQV010000626.1 GCA_026710565.1 Spirochaetaceae bacterium
CGCGCCTACCGCGTCGACGGCCAGCGGTTCGCCGATCTGCGCTCGCAGGTGGCCGAGGAACTGCTGCGCCGGGTCCTGGAGCGCGACGCACAGATGCGAGCCGAGTTCCGGCGCCGTTGGCCGGATGCCGTCGCCACCGAGTCCGGACTGCTCTACACCGTCCACGAGCAGGGAGAAGGACCGACCCCGGACTTCGGGGCCAAGGTGCTGCTGCGGTACACCGGCAGCCTCGTCGACGGCACCCGGTTCGGGACCTCCGGGAACGAACCGATGGAGTTCACGATCGGCGCCGTGGTGAAAGGGCTGGAGGAGATGCTCCTGGCGATGCGCCGCGGCGGCCGGCGCACCGTGCTGATCCCGCCCGACCTGGGCTACGGCGCCATGGGCGTGCCCGGCACGGTGCCGCCGCGCGCCTTCCTGATCTTCGACGTGGAGCTGGTCGACTTCCGGAACTGAGGCAGGAGCCCTGCAGTTCCATGGCTCGCTCTCGGTCATGAACGGCACCGCCGCCTGGGACATCGCAGGCATGCGCGACGAATGGCGATGCATCGACCTCGACCCGCTGGTGCTGTACCGGGACCCGGTGGAGATCGACGAACCGGACCGGGGCCTGCGCGGCACGTAGTCAGCGCCCCAACCGCCGGCGAAGTCGTTCGTAGACCTCGCCCCGTTGGGCGACGGTGAGGATCAGTATCACCAGCCTGTCATCCTCGATCGCGTAGCAGACGCGCCAGTTTCCAACCCGGATGCGCCAGACGTCGCCAACGTTATGCAGTTGCCCGGCAGTGGGCGGACGCGGTTCGTCTGTCAACCCCTCGATGGCAGCCGACAGTCGCTGCACGACCGTCCGATCGCGAATGCCCCGAAGGTCCTTCTCCGCCGGCCGGGAAGACGATCCGGTACGTCAAAGTCCGAGGTCGGCCTTGAGCTCCTCGAACGGCACGCCCCCGTTTGCCCGATAGTCAGCCAACGCATCGAGAGCGTCGAGCAGGTCGAGTCGGTCTTCCAGCGCCTCCAGCGTATCGAGGTCCGAGGGCGGCACGAGCACCGCGACGGTCTTGCCGTGCTTCTGAACTGCGATGCGCTCGCCGGCGAACTGGACGCGACCGGTGATCTCGGCGAGCTTCTCGCGAACCTCACTGACAGGCACGGCGTCGGACATGGGCAGTCTCCGTTTCTGATCGACGGTTTCCTGATCGATTCGTACAAAACAACCTATCTGTACGAATGCGGGATGGCAAGCTTTCTCGATTCATTCAGAGGTCGGAACCGGCACGCGCACGGTACAGGCGGCCGGTCCCCTGTGCTTCGTACGCCGCCACCGATGCAGGGACGAACGCCGCGTCGCCGCGCCGCAGCGTGAGCGTCCCGCCCGGCCAGCGCAGACGCGCGCCGTCGCCAAGCAGAAGCAGGACCTCCGGCCCCCGCGGCGTGAAGCTGCCGCCAACCCCCAGGTCGATGACCGACAGCCGGAACTCCTCGGCCGGCGACCGGTAGCTGCGCTCGGCGGGACCCGCCGGCCGCGGCACGACACGCGCGGGCGCCGCCGGCCGCAGGTCGGTGGCGGCCAGCAGCTCGTCGACGTCCACGTGCTTGCTGGTGAGCCCGGCGCGCAGCACGTTGTCGGAGTTCGCCATCAGCTCGATGCCGGCGCCGCTGACGAAGGCGTGGAGTTGCCCGGGCGGGGTGTACAGCGCCTCCTCCGGACGGAGCTCGAACCGATTGAGCAGCAGCGCGGCGATCACCGTGGGATCGTCCGGGTAGTGCTCGGCCAACGTCGCGAGGAGCGCGCCCTCGGCGGTATCCCGCGCCACGCCGTCGACCAGACGGCGGTGCAGGCAGGCTCCGGCCGTGTCATCGAGCGCCAGGGTGGCGCGAAGCAGCCGCCGGGTCGCCTCGGCGGCGTCCCGCACGCCGGCCGGCGGCGCCGGCGCCGCCAGATCTCCCACGCCTGCCGCGGTCAAGGCAGCGTGGATCTGGTCGAGCGGCCGGATTCCCGACAGCACCACCATCGGTTCCAGCGCCATCATGACCTCCGGCTTGTGTCCACGGTCCTTGTAGGACCGGTGCGGTGCGTCGAGCGGAACGCCCGCACGCTGCTCGGCCTCGAACCCGCGCACGGCGCGTGCCCGGGTGGGGTGAGCCTGCACCGACACCGGCTTGCCCAGCGCCAGGACCTTGAAGAGAAACGGCAGCGTCGCGTCGTGCCCTTGCAGCGGGGCGCGGCCGAGCGTTTCGGCCGGATGCTCGGCGATCAGGCGGTCCAGCGTCACCCGCCGCGCCCCGACCCTCGCCACCGACGGCGCCGCGGGATGCGCCCCCATCCACAGCTCGGCCTCGGGCCGGCCGCTCGCGGGCCGGCCCAACAGGCGGCCGAGCGCCGATCGAGAGCCCCAGTCGTAGTGCCGGACCGCGCACTCCAGGGGAAGGATGCCGAGCATGAGCGAGTGTACGAAGACGCCGCCTCGGGAAGCCACCGGCGTCTTGCCGCCGTGCGCTGATTTCGCCACCCTCACCGTCGTCGCATGGACTCGGACCGCGCCCAAGCCATCGATCAGGCCGTGATCGAAGCCCTGTCGGCCCGGTTGGCCGATGACGATGCCGCCGGCGGACGCCCGCGCCGGTCCTACGGCGACCTCGTCGACAAGCGCTCCGGGCTGCGGAACGCCGATTACCTGGAAATCCTGGAGTCCCAGTACCAGGCGCGCCACCTCGACCTGGAGGCGCGCCGGCTGCGCCGTCGCGGCACCGGCTTCTACACGATCGGCAGCGCCGGCCACGAGGGGAACGCGGCGCTGGCCGCCGCCCTGCGCCCCGACGACCCGGCGTTCGTCCACTATCGATCCGGGGGCTTCTTCGCACAGCGTGCCAGACAGGCAGCCGGCCACACTCCGGTGTTCGACGTCCTGCTGTCCCTGTGCGCCAGCTCCGAGGATCCCATCGCCGGCGGCCGCCACAAGGTATTCGGCAGCACGGCCCTGTGGATGCCGCCGCAGACCAGCACGATCGCATCGCACGTGCCCAAGGCCATGGGGACCGCCTTCGCCATCGAGCGGGCCAAGCGGCTCGGGCAGCCCCTGCCGTTCCCGGAGGACGCGATCGTCGTGTGCACCTTCGGCGACGGCACCCTGAACCACGCCTCCGCGCTGGGCGGCACGAACGCCGCTGCCTGGGCGGCCTATCAGAACCTGCCGGTCCCCGTCCTGTTCGTGTGCGAGGACAACGGCGTCGGCATCTCGGTGCAGACGCCGCCCGGCTGGGTGGAACGGGTCTGGCGCTCCTACCCGCGCATCACCTACCTGAGAGCGGACGGTTGCGACATCGTCGACACCTTCCGGCAGGCGCACGCGGCGGTGGAGGTCTGCCGGCGCCAGCGCGTGCCGGTCTTCCTGCACCTGGAGCTCGTGCGCCTGCTGGGCCACGCGGGGGCGGACCTGGAGCTCACCTACCACTCACGCGAGCGGATCCAGGCGGCGGAGGCGCGCGATCCCGTACTCGGCAACAGCCTGCGCGCGGTCGAGCTGGGGCTCGCTCCCGCGCGGGCGCTGCTGCGGTCGTACCGGGAGATCGGCGACCGGGTGCGCGCGGCGGCGCGGGAAGCCGAGCGGCGGCCGCACCTGATGAGCGCCGCCGAGGTGGCGGAGCCCATCGCCGTGCACCGGCCGTTGCAGGTGATGCGGGAGGCCGCGCGCGCCGACCACGCGGAGGACCGCGTCGTGCTGTTCGGGTCGGCACGGCGGCTGCCCGAGCGCCAGGGACCGCAGCACTTCGGCCGCCTGCTGAACTGGGGCCTGCTCGACCTGATGGCCAAGTACCCGCAGATGGTCCTGTTCGGCGAGGACGTGGGCCGCCGCGGCGGCGTCTACGGGATCACCACCAAGCTGGCCGAGCGGGCCGGCTCGGCGCGCGTGTTCAACACCCTGCTCGACGAGCAGTCGATCCTGGGGCTGGCCATGGGCGCCGCCCACGTCGGCCTGCTGCCCGTGCCGGAGATCCAGTACCTGGCCTACTACCAGAACGCCCAGGACCAGATCAGGGGCGAGGCGTCGACCCTCTCGTTCTTTTCGCGGGGCGGCTTCCGCAACCCGCTCGTGGTCAGGATCGCGAGCTGGGCGTACCAGCGGGGATTCGGGGGGCACTTCCACAACGACAACGGCATCGCCGCGCTGCGCGATCTGCCGGGCGTCCTGATCGCCAGCCCTGCACGCGGCGACGATGCCGTGGGCATCCTGCGCACCGCCCTGGCGGCGGCGGTGACGGACGGACGCGTGGTGCTGTTCCTGGAGCCGATCGCCCTGTACCAGACCCGCCACCTGCACGACGAGGGCGATGATCTGTGGCGGTTCCGGTATCCGCCGCCGGGCGATGCGGTCGAGATCGGCCGGGCGCGCGTCTACGCCGCGGACGGTCCCGAACTGACCATCGTGAGCTGGAGCAACGGCCTGTGGCGGTCGCTGCAGGCGGCGCGCATCCTGTCCGAGCGGCACGGCATCGCAGCCGAAGTGATCGACCTGCGCTGGCTGGCGCCGCTCGACGTGGATGCCGTGGTCACGCACGGAACCCGCAGCGGACGCATCCTGATCGTCGACGAGGGCCGCGCCACCGGCGGCGTGAGCGAAGGGCTGGTGGCCGCCATCGTGGATGCGACCGCCGACACTCCGGGCCGGCCTGCGATCCGGCGCTACTGCGGAGAGGACTCGTTCATCCCCCTGGGACCGGCCGCCGATCACGTCCTGCCTTCCACGGACGGGATCGTCGCCCGCGCGATCGGCCTGGTACGCCCGGAGCGGCGGCAGCCGCCGGCGCCGGAGGGAGCCGGGGCGGGCACGGGCCGGAGCGCGCCCGCGGCGGCGGCCGGCCCGGGGCGCACGGGGGCCGCG
>JAPOQV010000627.1 GCA_026710565.1 Spirochaetaceae bacterium
CCGGGTCGAAGCCCGTCGATACGTCGTGGCGCAGATCGCCGGCCGTGTCGTACCAGCTCACCCGGGTCTGCATGTTGCCGCCGGGGGTCCGGTCGGCGTGGGCGGCCATCTCCCAGCCCCCGTCGTAGTAGTAGGCGACGTCGGCCGCGTCCGTGGTGGCCACCGCTTCCTGCTGGATCAGTCGGCTGCCGGGGTAGATGGTGTAGACGATCGCCCCCTCGAACACCCCCATGAGCAACCCGTCGAAGGTCAGCTCGACCCGCTCGCCGACGGTGCGGACGGTCGCGGCCCGGAGTCGCAACTCGCCCTGGGCGTGCCGCGTGCCGTCGGGATGGCTGGGCGGAAAGTCGAAGAAAGCGTTCCACCCCCGCCGCCGCGTGCCGGTCTCGACCTGGTAGAACGGGCGCACCGCCGACACCACGGCGACGCCGTCCACCGCGATCGACTCGACGAGCGGCCGGTCGGGATCGAGCGAGAACGTCGCCCGCCAGTCCCGGTCGGCCGCGTCCGGCCACTCCACCGTCACCGCGTCCTCGGCCGCGGTCACCGTCGCCGGGCCGGGCCGCACGCCGCTCACGTCCAGCGGCACGGCCTGACCGAGGGCGGCCTCGGCGACCAGGCCCACCGCGAGACCGAAACAGACGATTGATGCCCTTCTCATGGCTTTCTGGCTCCCATCACTTCGCTCCGTGGACGCCGATCCCGAAGAGGGACATTCAGGTTCTCGATGCCGCTCTCGACGCGCCGCCGCCTGCCGCATCCCAGACGGCGACTTGCGCCCGCGTCCAGCCGGCCAGACGGCGACTTGCGCCCGCGTCCAGCCGGCGTCGACCTGCAGCTTGATCGGCCCGCCGCCGAGGGAGCGTTGCAAGGGTCGAGCTCACTTGCCCGCGTCCCGCAGGGGGCCGAACAACCCGCCTGTAGACGGCGGAGGCGCGGGTGGCGGTTGTCCCAGGCTTGATCTGCCCCATCCCGCAATGAGCTGCCGCGACCACGCCTGTGACGGATTGTTCACGTACTCCCAGAGATCCTTCGGCAACCATCCCTGGACGGACTCACCTCTGAGTTCCGTCACCATGAACCACACACCCGGCGGCAGCCGATTCCGAAGGACGGCGGCAAGGTCGTTCACATTGAGGCTGGAAACGAGAATGGCCGCATACGGAAACGGGGCCACCCACGTCACGACGGCCTCGGTATCGTTGAGCAGGTGTTGCATCTGCTGAGGCGCGTACGCCTGACTGTACGCAAGGAGATAGGCCTTCATGGGAACCGTCCCCCACCCTTCGTCGAGTCCGCTTCTTCGCTCTTCACGTGCTCTACCGGATTCTCCGCCGGATCTGCCAGCGGGAGACTGTCAGCGGGCATCGGATGCTTCAGCTCCTTGGCAGCTATCATCTGCGTCCGTTGCGTCTCGTATCTGTACTTCTCGGATTGCAGCCGGTCCGGGTCGTGTTTCGCAAATGACTCGTAATGGCGAAGGTAGCGGAAAACAATCACCAGCGCCGCCAGCGCGAACAGAGCGCTGAAGAGCGGCACTCCAGCGACCACCGCTACGGACTCAAACAGCCAAGCCGCCCCGAGGAAGACCGGAACCAGCAGCAGCAAGGGAACCAATGGTCCCATCGCCGTGCCTCTCTCGATCAGCAGGCCGCCGACATCCTGGACGGCAGCCAAACCGTTGCGAAACAGCGACATCGATACCAGTCTACCCGTAATCCTCCGCGCCCTGCCGGTCCGACGGGCGGGTCTCAGAACACCGCGATCACGTTGAGCGGCGAGCCGGTGCCGCCGGTCACCGGGATTGGCCCGGCCGCGATCAGGAACTCCCAGCGGCCCTCTTCCGCCGCCGCCTCGGCCAGCGCCTCGAGGTCCATGTTGTCGAAGATGTTGGTCCCCAGGCCCGCGATGAGCAGGATGTGCAGCGGCAGGCCGACGCCGTCTACC
>JAPOQV010000628.1 GCA_026710565.1 Spirochaetaceae bacterium
ATGGCGCCGACACGATCACGAGCGGCCTGGAGGGCGCGTGGACGATCGACCCGGCGGCCTGGACCCACAACTTCCTCCGGAATCTGTACGCGTTCGACTGGGTGCAGACTCGAAGCCCGGCAGGCGCCATCCAATGGGAGCCCGCAGATGGGGCGGCGTCCGACCTGGTGCCGGATGCCCACGATCCGTCCGTACGCCATGCGCCCATGATGCTCACCACCGACATCGCACTGAAGCACGACCCCGCATACCGCGAGATCACGCTGCGCTGGCTCGACAATCCGGACGAGTTCGAGGACGCCTTCGCACGAGCATGGTTCAAGCTGACACATCGCGATCTGGGTCCGGTCTCGCGTTACCTGGGCGCTGACGCGCCTGACGAGGTGTTCGTGTGGCAAGACCCCATTCCCGATGCCGATCACACCCTGATCGACGCCCGCGACGCGGACGCACTGAAAGCCGAGGTTCTCGATTCCGGTTTGACGACCGCCGAACTGGGCCGGGCCGCCTGGGCCTCGGCGTCCACGTTCCGCGCGACCGACATGCGCGGTGGCGCCAACGGAGCCCGTATCCGCCTTGCACCGCAGAACGAATGGGCTGTCAACGATCCGGCCGAGCTGGACCGCGTGCTGAGGACCCTGGAGCGTGTCCAGGGCGGCTTCAACGCCGCCCAATCAGGCGACAAGCGAGTCTCACTTGCCGACCTGATCATCCTGGGCGGAGCCGCCGCCATCGAGCATGCCGCCGTCGAAGCCGGCTTCGACGTGGACGTGCCGTTCGTAGCGGGCCGCATGGACGCGTCACCGGAGCAGACCGACGTCGACTCCTTCGCTCTGCTCGAGCCGAGCGCGGACGGGTTCCGCAACTACTTCGCAGGCGGGAGCCCCCGTTCTCCGGCGGAAATGCTGGTGGAGAAAGCGTCCTTCCTGAACCTGACGATTCCCGAGATGACGGTGCTCGTCGGCGGCATGCGCGCCCTGGGCAGCAATGCCGGGGGCTCCGCTCACGGTGTGTTCACGGACCGTTCCGGCACCCTGAGCAACGACTTCTTCGTCAACCTGATCGACATGTCCACGCAGTGGTCGGAGTCGTCCACCGAGGGGGTCTACGAGGGTCGCGACCGCGCGACGGGGCACCTCAAGTGGACGGCGACTCCGGTCGATCTGATCTTCGGCTCCAACTCCGAGCTACGCGCGGTCACGGAGTACTACGCGGCCGACGACGGGCAGGAAGCGTTCCTGGAGGACTTCATCAAAGCCTGGACCAAGGTGATGACCCTGGACCGCTTCGACCTCGAGTAGCGCCCAGGAGACAAGAGATGCAACCGACCGACATGGAGGAGTATCTCTTCGATCTCCGCGGCTACATCGTGCTCGAGAACGCCGTCGATGCCGATCATGTCGCCGAGATCAACGCGGTCGTGGATACCTATTTCGATCTCGGACCCGATGCCTGGCGGGGCTGGGTTCACCGCGCCGACATCGATGGCTTGCGACACCTGCACAACATCTTCGAGATGGGCACCTCCCTCGAACGGCTGATCGACCATCCGTCCTGGATCGATCACCTGCGACGCTTCGTGGGCGGGGACGATGGCCTGTTCATCGATGAGTCGTTCATCGACATCCGTGGCCGGGGCGGTGCCACGCGAATGCATTCGGGCGCGCACAAGAGGCGCATCCGCACGCAGTTCCGCTTTCACAACAACGAGTTCCGCTGTGGACAGATCAACATCCTGCTGGCGCTGGGCGATATCGGCGACGGCGATGGCGCGACGATGGCGATCCCCGGCTCGCACAAGTCCAATCTGCTTCATCCCGCGTTCAACGCACCGGAAGCCACCGGTAGCAATCGCTCGCTCGACCAGGTCGAGGCGGCCGTTCAGATTCAGCTCGCCGCGGGTGACGCAATCTGTTTCGTGGACTGCATGGCGCACGGTTCCGCGGAGCGCACGCGGCCGGGCGAGCGTCGCATCGCCATCATCCGCTATGGTCCGAAGTGGGGCAGCGACCGCTACGGTTATCAGCCCTCGCCCGCGTTGCTCGCACGCCTGCCGCCCGAACGGCGCAGGATCGTTCAGCCGCTGCCGCCCAGGACGCCGCCGGACGTGCCGCGCGCACGTTGTCGCGGGCGGCGTCCTTGCGCAGCCCCGGCGCGTGCGCGGCCTGAATGATCTCGAACAGCTCCAGGATCTTCCTGCGCTTCTTCCTCATTCCCGGCGTCTTCAGCATGAACTTGGGCAGCGACCGTTGCACGTGTGTCACCAGCGACCGCTCCTTGTACGACACCAGGTCGAGGATGTAGTCCGAAGTGTCCACCCCGACCTGGAGGCGCGAGATCTGGCTGCCCATAAGGCTCTTGCAGGAGGCCGCGCCGGGCAGCAGATCCCCCACCTTCCAGCGCCGCAAGTCCGCCCGCGCCTTGTCGAACAGCTCGTCCAGCCGCTCCTCGAGCGTCCTCCGCGAGTATCCGCGGTGCTGGGCCCTGCGCAGGCGGTAGTGCTCGGCGCCGTCCATCCCCGGCAGCGTCCGCGACGCGCCGTACACCTTCTCCCAGTCGGCGATGACGTCCCTGGTCCGCAGGTGGAAGCGGCCCTTGCGATTGACCCAGGTGTTGGCATCCGCGCCTGCCAGGACCGTCAATCCACGTTTCACGAACGGCGGCCGGATCGCGAACACCGAACCGTACTCCTCGTGCAGCTCGGCCACCAACCGGGCCAGATTGCCCTGCCGGAGCGACTTCCGGGCGATCATCCTGAGGAGCTTCACGCGCGGGATGGGCCTGGTCATCGCGGCGGCGCGCGACCCCAGGCGTATCGCGCTATCGGCAACCGCCGCGGCGATCGTACGGGTGAGCTGGTCCATCCTGCCGAGGAGCTCGATCCGCTCCCTCGACTCCTCGTACTCCTCCGCGGAGAGCAGAAACCGGAAGGCGTCGCAGGCGTTGACCAGGCCGATGATGATTCCGTCGCGTGGGTCCGGAGCGCCGTCCTCGGCGATCGCCCGGAACACGCGGGTCTTCACGTCGGCGATGGTCGTGCCGTCGGCCCGGGCATAGGTTCGGGTCCGCGAGAAGGCTCCGGAGAGCGACCAAAAGTCGCCAAGGTGGTAGGTGAGGATCTTCTTCTCCACCAGGCGATCGAGCACGATCTCCAGCACGGCGTCGGACCGCAGCACCGTCTTCTCGATCCAGTGCTCGGCGTTGCGGCCGGCCGAATCCGCGGCGATCTCCGCCAGTACCGGGTCCAGGAGATCGTCGCCCGTGGGCGTCGGATTCAGGAGGACGAGCGACTCCAGGTCGGTGTCGATGCGGCCCTCGAGCGCCAGATCGGCGAGCACGGCGCCGGCGAGCACGCAGGACAGGTTCCAGCCCTGGACCTGCTCCAGGTAGCCGCTCTCCTCGTTCAGGAGCATGAGAATCGTCTCTTCAGCCAGTCTCATGGGCTCCTTCCCGTTGTTCGCGCTTCGCCAAAGTTGACTGTCCGGTCCAGTATCGGACCGACCTAGCCCCACGCTGCCAGCCATGTCAAGCTGATGACAGCCATGTCAAGCATGGACCGGGTCCGTCTCGACCGCTTTCGCGACGGTGACCTGACGACGGTCACCCGGCTCTACAACGAGCTGATCGCCGGGGTGCCGTGCAATTGGCCGGTGTCGGCGGCGGAATTCGCGGACGAGGTGATGGGGAGGGGTCGCCTGGCCAACGCCGATCTTCCGTGCGATCCGGCCACCCTGCTGATCGCCTCGGTGGCGGGAACCGCGGCCGGGTTCGTGCACTTCCACAGGCTCGAGGAGTGCGGGCTGATCCGCTTCCTCACGTTTCCCGAAGGCCGAGCCGGGATCGGGACCGCCCTGCTGAACGCGGCCGTCGATCGCCTCTGCCGGACCGGCTGCACGCGCATCGAGGCGTGGCAGATGGGGAACGGGTACCCGTTCTACACCTCCATGCACGGCGGTTGCTGGGAGCAGGGCCACGTCACCAACCTGTTCCTGGCGAACGGGTTCGAGACGTTTCACCGGGAGGTCATGTTCCAGCGGTCGCTCGCGTTCGGCTGCGAGCGTACGGCGTCTCCGGACGGGCGGCGCATCGAGAAGTCGGCCGAGCGGTTCGGCCACGACGTCCTGCACCGCTACGCGATCGCCGACGGCGAGGTCGAGGCGGCCCGCACGTCGTGGCACCGCATGAGCGCGCTGTCGCGGCACCCGTCGGCACGGGATCACGCCTACATCCACGAGGTCGCCACCGCCGCCAGCCATCGCCGCCGGGGCCTGGGCATGGCCCTGATGCGGGAAATGCTCTTCGACATGCGGCGGGCCTGCCTGCGGGAGGCGACCCTGCACACGATGTTTGACAACACTCCTGCCATCGGCCTGTATACCCGCGCCGCATTCCGTTACATCGGAACGAACATCATTCTGCGGAAGTCCATCGCACACAGCCCCGACCCGCACCACGGAGGACGAAGATGAGGACCGTTCGCTACGAGGAGATGCTCCCGCACGAGACCGTCGCCGCGCGCACGGCGAAGCCGGTCGCCTACCTGCCGCTCGGCATCCTGGAGTGGCACGGCGAGCACTGCGCGGTCGGGCTCGACGGCGTCAAGGCGCACGAGCTCTGCATCCGCGCCGCTCGGCGCGGCGGCGGCGTGTGCATGCCGGTGCAGTTCTGGGGCGAGGACCGGGAGACCAACGTGCACGACCGGAACTTCGATCCCAAGGGCAAGCTGGCCGACGCGATGGGTCTCCCGCACGGCTTCATGGCGCCCGGCCACATGAACGGCCACGTGGTCAGCTACCAGCTCCTGCTGCACCACATGCTCTACCAGATCAAGAGCCTGGGTTTCAGGGTGATCTTCATGCTGTACGGGCACTATCCGCTGGTGTACGACGCGCAGCCGGTGGCCAGGGAGTTCATGGAGGCCAACCCCGGCATGCGCGTGTACGCGGGCATGGAGTCCGATCCGATCCGCGACGCCTTTCCGGAAAGCGAGCACGAGGAGTTCCTGCGGCCGCTCCACGACAAGCACGCCGGCAAGTGGGAGACCTCGATCCTGAAGACGCTGCGCCCGGAGCTGGTCGACCTGGCGCAGATCCCGCCCGAGCCCGGCAGCACCATCGTGTCGATCATCGATCCGGAGTGCGACATCGACGTGGCCGAGGACCCCCGCTGCGACGACCTGGACGAATACGGCGCGAAGATCACGGCCAAGGTCATCGAGGGGATGAACATCGTCTGCGACCGGCTGCTCGCCGAGCTGGACGCCAGCCCTCGGTGACCGCCGCCGAACTGCGCTGCGGCTACGCGACCGAGCCGCTCG
>JAPOQV010000629.1 GCA_026710565.1 Spirochaetaceae bacterium
CCGCCCCGGGGGGCGCCGGTGCCGGCCCCCGGGGGGCCGTGGCCGAACCGCGGCAGGAAATCTCCGCGCGGTCGCCCGCGAAGCGCACGCCGGCGGCGGCGATGCCCTTGTCCGCGGCGAGGATCCTGCGTCCCCGGTACGTCAGCCGCGTGCCGCCCGTCAGGCCGGCCTCCGTCACCCGCCCGTGCTGCACGGAGACATACGCGGCTTCCCCGTCGGTGCGCACGCTCCCGCACGCGCGGGACCCCGAGGAACGGGCCAGCAGCACGATGTCCTCGCACACGCCGTCGGCCACGCGGCACCCGACGGCTTCGTGGGTCGGCACCGGCGCGCCTCGTGCGGTGACCGGCAGCGCACTGACCTCAGGCGGGTCCGAGCCCGCCGCGGCCGGATACAGGACCACCGTGAACGCGACCGGTCGCGCCGACCGCCGCACGAGCGCCACGTAGGGCCCTTCCCCGGTGCCGGCCGGTGTCGCGATCGGTCCGGTGTCCTGCTCCAGGATCTGTCCGTCCTCCGGCAGGTACGCCGTGAACATCCGGGCTCCCTCCGGTTCGTCCGTGGCGATCACACCGGCTTCCGGGTCGGCCGCCAGCTCGGTCGGTTGAAAGTGGCCGTGCCAGCGGTACTCGTGGCTCCCGCCGTCGCCTTCGAGGGCGTCGTGGATGACCCAGTAGCGCGGCTTGACCAGCAGCACCGCACGGCGGTGCTCGACCCCGAACCGCTCATAGGCGCGGCTGACCGCGGCGGTATAGTCGAAGCTGGGCAGGCTCTCCCACGTCTGCAGCCGGCCGCCGTTGGAGAGGTACGCCTGGCTCTCCCCGTCGACCATGACCGTGTTGGAGGAGCGGGTCTGCATGTCCCAGCTCCGGAATTCGGACGCCTCGTAGCCGTGGGTGGAGCCGCTGTTGGTCAGCCAGGCCCGGCCATGCGCCCAAACCGACACCGACAGCAGGTCGGGGTGGGTGTCGATCACGTCGGGTGAGCCGTTGTAGTTCATGATCAGGTAGAGGTCGCCGGGCTCCCAGCCGCTGCGCATCACCAGCCAGCCGGTGTGCGGCAGCACGCGCGACGTCCGTTCCGGCGGCCTGCCCCGACCGGTCTCGAACCACCCGAAGTCGCTCCGCTCGGGGAACAGGTCCGCCGCCTCGCCCAGCACCGGCACCATCGAGTCGTCCGGCAACGCGCCCCAGCGCTCCTCGTCGAAGCGCGACACGTAGTTGCGGCCGCCGCCGAACGAGGCGTGTCCCACCGGCGGATACTGCCGTTGCGGCGTGAGCACCCACATCGCCCACTCGTACATCCGCCGCAGGGCGTCCGGCCACTCCGGCGGGACCGGCTCGCCGGCCTCGCGCAGCGCTCGCCAGGCGACGGCATACTCCAGGATCCCGCTGAAGTGGTACTCGCTGCGCTCCCAGTAGCCGCCGTCGTCGAGCACGCAGTCCCGCATGTTCTGCGTGAACCGCTCGACGGCCCGCTCCTTCCAGCGCGCCGAGTCCCTGAACCCCGGCAACGCTTGCGCGAGCTCCAGCAGCGCCACCATCATCGCCACTTCCCAGTTGTGGGCGACGTGCCGCTCGGAGGCGGTGAACAGGAACTCCGCGTGCTCGACCAGCAGCTTGAGGAACGTCACGCGGTCGGCGTCGTTCAGGACATCCGACCGGCCGATGGTCCGGTACAGGTCGAGGGCGATCGGCACCCGCCCCGCGGCCATGAGCGCCTGCCATGGGCCGTTGTAGCCGTACCAGGTCACGGGGCGCTGCGCGGGCGGCCGGGCGTCGGCGTGGAAAGCGCGCACGATGTCCATCGCCCCCCGCGCGTAGCGCCCGTGGCCGGTGGTGCGGTAGGCGGAGACGAGCGGGTGCATCCAGAACCAGCGCACGAAGCGCGACTCCGCGCACGGGTAGTCCCAGGCGTGCCAGTCGATGCGCGGGCCGACGTCCAGCAGCTTGCCGACGTAGGCGACTCGGCCGCGCAGGATGTCCTCCGCTCCCTGCACGTCACCGGAGCGCGCGTCATACCAGTCCGCGGGGAACCGCACGTCCCGTGCGTCGCTCATGACGCAGGCGTCCAGGTGCTCCGCAAGCGCACGCCGCAGGGCTGCCGCGCCGCCGCGCGCCGCGGATTCGCGCACGGCCTGCAGGTGGGGCTGACCGGCATCCAACCGCTCCGCGACCTCCGTATCCGAGAGCTCCGGCCGCGTGGGCAGGAACCGCAGCCGCAACAGGCGTTCGCGGATCTCGGGGTCCATCGGCTTCAGAGCCAGTGCGCGACCGGCCAGAGGGTCGCAGAACGCGAGAACGGCGCGTCCAGCAGCGCCTCGGTCTCCTCGATCGGGTCGTGGCCGTACCGGCGCACGAATTCCGCTTCGATGCGCTGCTCCAGCACGGTCGGGTTCTCCAGCGGCAGGTTTACCCACCGGTTGCCCAGCCGGGCGCTCTCACGCACGGCCAGGCAGATCTCCCAGTCCCGGAGGCCGTTGCGGGCGCCGTAGGGAGGCGCACCCCCCTCGGTGATCGCCCGGTGCAAGCCGACCAGGATGCTCGCCTTCGCGACGTCGTCGGGATCGCCGATGCCGTAGCGGATGAAGGGGTTCTCCCAAACGAGCTCCGGATCGAGCGCGCAACGAACCGACTCCAGCACCCGCTCGCCGCCGGCCTCCCGGTACTGCTCGGCTACCTCCGCCGTGCGGCCGTCGCTGTAGCGCGTGACTCGCTTGCCGCTGATGTGGCCGCGGGTCCCCTCGACCTCCCAGCCCACGGGACACGCGTGGCGGGCCGACGGGAAGATGCGCGGCGGCTTCTCGAACAGGCAGACGACTCCGCTTGCGAACTTCACCAGCCCGTGGTCCCACTGCACGGTCGACTCCGGCTCTCCGCCGTAGGCGACGTACGGCTCGGTCTTCACCTCGCCGCAATAGCCCAGCACCTCGGTGGCATCGGCCCCCAGCAAAGCGCGGACGCCGCTGAAGCCGTGGTACTGTCCGGTCAGGTAGCGCAGGCGAGCGTGGGTGAGCTCGCCCAGGAGGCCGGCCTCGATGACCATTCGCTTCATCCGCTCCACGGGCCACAGCCACACCTGCTCGGCGGTCTCCCACAGCACGCCCGCGCGCCGGCACGCGTCCTCGATCGCTGCCGCGTACCGCCTGGTCAGGGCTACGGGCACCTCGGTGATGACGTGGGCACCGTGACGGGCCGCGGTCAGTGCCATCACGACATGGGAGTCCTTGGGCGCCAGGCTCAGCACCACGTCAGGCTTCCCGGCGGCGAACAGGTCGGCCTGACTCCGGAAGCGGGCCGGCAACGGGTAAAGGGCAGCGATCTCGGCGAGCACCTCGGTGCTGTGGTCGCACACCGCCGCCAGCTCGAAGTGGTCGGTCAGGCGGGCGATCGTCGCCAGGTAGTGGCGGGCTCGGGAGCCGGGACCGGCCCCCAGACCGATGACCGCGATGCGCAACCGCTTCATGGACGGATCCACAGCGATAAGGGAACGAGCCTCTCTATCATCCCGGCAGCCAGGCATCGATCGCGGGTGGGCATCGCCCGCATCGCGGCTACTCTACGTCCAGGGTCTTCCGGTCCAGCCGGTACCACGACACGTCACCGTCATCAACGATTCCGCAAATGCGATCATCGATCTGGACGCTGGCGATCACGGCATACGCCCTCCTGCCGGTGAACCTCGTCAGGAAACCGGCGTTGCGTAGTGCCCGCTTCGTGTCCCTGCCGTTGGCGGTGAAGGAGATCTCTACCGCGACGTAACAGGACTCGCCTGCAGCCGCCGCTTCCACGATCAGGTCAGCCAACCGAAAGCTGCGCAAGTCGTTCACCGGGATGTCAGTCGTGTCGTGGGCCCGAACCAAGTCCCTGATGTCTTCGACGGTCAGCGTGCGCACGTGCTCGAATCCAAGGTCCTCGGCGATGAGAACGGCTTGCCGCTCGGCGGCGCTCCTGGCGTGCCCGCCCTTCAGCACAGACAAGTCGTCCTGCATCCTGCCCTGACCGGCCTTCAGCGTGGACAGATCGTCATCCACCCGGTCGAGCCGTGCTTCGATGGCCTCGAAGCGCACGTTCGCCGCGGCGACGAAGTCGGCGAGTCTCTGCGGCAACTCCAGCAGCTCGCGAGTCAGCAGGCGAACGCGCAGCGCCTCTACCCACTCCGGGTGTTCGTCCAACACGCGAACCAGATCCTGCATGGAATTGATCGTCATCGCGGCAGCCATCAGAGAGGCAGGTAACATAACGCATCAGCCGTATGTCTGAGAACGAGCCGCGAGCCTGCCGCGATCGTGTAGACGGGGGTCTTCGTGGAGTCACGCCTGCGCGCCGTGTGGCATCCGGGGGGCCGGCTTCGTGATTCGCGTCGCGATGTACGGTGCCGGATCGTTCGCCAACTCGTGCAGGATCCCAAACCTGCAGGGCATCGACGGGGTCCGCATCGTGGCGGTGTGCGACGTCGACCGGCAGGCTCGCGAGGCGACCGCGCAGCGATTCGCCATTCCCCGTGCGTACGCCGATGCCGGCCGCATGCTGGAAGCCGAGAAGATCGACGTGCTGTATTCACTCGTGCACGCGGCCGACCGCACCGACGTCGAAACGCGCGCCGCGGCGCAGGGCGTCCACCTGTTCAGCGAGAAGCCGCAGGCGCTGTCGATGAAGGTCGCCCGCGCCGTCGATGCCGCCGTGTGCCGAGCGGGGGTGCTGAGCACGGTCGGCTTTCGCGAGCGCTATCGCCCGCTGTTCTGCGAGGCACGCCGGTTGCTCGCGGGGCGCAGGATCATCCACATCAACTTCCTCTCCGAGGGGACCACCGGCGCGCGCGACTCGGCGCGTCTCAGGATGGGCGCCATCGGGTCCGGGGAGGAACGCGACAGCTTCGAGAGGACCGGCGGGAGCGGGCTGGGCTGGGGGGTGCACGCGCTCGACTGCGCCCGCTACATCAGCGGCTTGGACGTCGAGACGGCGCAGGCCTTCTACTACCATCCGGACGGGTACCGGCAGCCGCTGTCCTACTGCTACCACTTTCGCCTGACCGGCGGCGCAACGATGACGATGACCCTGGTGGACGGGATCGGCACCGCGCCCCCCGGCAACTGGTTCACGGTCCTGTACGAGGGCGGCCACCTTGCCCTGCACGGCTACGAGCGCATTGAGCGCGACGGCGTCACGGTCTTCCGCGGCGAACCGTTCGACCCGTGGGCGGCGCAGGACCGCGCGTTCATCAAGGCGGTTCGGACGGGGGATCCGTCACTCGTCCTGAGCGACTACCATGATGGCCTGTCGACGCTGGCGCCGGTGCTTGCCGGGTGGGAGTCGGCGCGCCGGGGCGGTCAGTGCATGGACGTGGCCGCGTACAGCGACGAGGAGTGACGTCAACGGCTGCGTGCGGGTGCAAGCCGATCAGGCCGCTTCGTCGACGGTCACGGTGAGGCGCTTTCCCAACCGGCGCAGGGCCCGGTCGATCGTGGCCGCCTTGGTGGCATGGTCGGGATTCAACATGCGCCGGACTTCGCTTTCGGCGACATCAAGGTCGCGGGCCAAGCGGCGTTGAGACATGCCCGTCTCCCGAAACGCTTCGTACAGCGCTGCCTTCAGAGCTATCTGTACCGGGGGAACCACCAAGTGCCACTGTTTGCCGGCGCGTGATGGCTCGGGCAGCCCATGGCCCTCCCGCATCGTGGTGGCGATCAACTCCCGCAGCAGATCCCTGGCTTCGCCGAGCGCCTCCTCCAGCGTGGCGCCATCCGTCGCGCCCCAACCGAAATCCGGGAACGAAACGACATAGCGACCGTCGTCGTCGCATTCGATTTCGGCGGGATAGTTGTAGGTTTCAGACATGGCGTCGATCCTCCATGCTGGCATCTTCTCTCGCTGCCACTAGAAGGTCTGTATCAGTCGGCTCGGCGTCGCCATGGTGGTACGCTCACAGAGAGATGCACTTGGTCCGCCTTCACCGCTGCGCGCAGATCCTGAGGGCTTCACCTGTAGCCGAGGGCCACCATCCTCCCAGACTGGGACGGTGATGCGCGTGACATCGTTCTGGACGGTTCCCGAACCTCACTGGCGCGACGGAACCCCAGATCAGGCGGGCGGGGTTCGCTGGGTCCCCGCGGACGGCGACCTCTCCATGGCGTTTCCGGACGCCGATTGGACCCCGTTTCGGTCGCTGCACCTCGACCTGTCTTCACCCCGCCGGACCGCCGAGCGCATCCTGCTGGAGGTCCTGGACCCGGGCGGGGACTGTGTGGGTTCGACCACCTTCTGCGTGGACTGGACAGGCGAGAATCCGATGCGGCTGTGGCTGGACAACATGGAGCCGCGCGGTCCGCGCGACCGCTGGGCGGCGGTGGGCGGCATCCGCCTGTCGCGCCGGAAGGCCGGCATGTGGCCGACGGAGCTCACGGCGGGAGCCGTGGTCTGTTCCGCCGACGCTCCCCGGTGGGACGTCAACGAGAGCGACACCGTGATCGAGCTCGGCTGGCACGAACAGGGCGTCCAGCCGTCCGAGTGGCGCGTCGTGCCCGACGCCACCTCGGTGGCGACCGGAACGGTCTTCTACCGGGCGCCGCAGCCGGGCACCGATCACCGACCCGCCCGGGAGCTTCCGCGGGGACGTGCGGCCGAGCTCGCGAACGGCGGCCCCACGCCGTGGCTGGGCTTCGGGTTCCTGCAGGCAGACGAGCCGGGCCGCCTGACGCTGGAGCGCCGGTTCGACCTACCGGTCGGCGAGTACCGGGAGATCATGGCGAAGCTGCTGTGGGACCGCGACGCGGATCTTGAGGTCACCGCACTGGTGGATGACGGCCGCGAGGTCGCGATCGCCGGCGGCGAGCGGGGGCGTGAGGGCTTCGGCCAGTGGATCACCTTCGGCGCGGAGTTGGCTGGCGCGCACATCCTGAGGTCGGTCCGGGTCGCGGTTGCCGAGCGCCCCGACCGGCGCGTCGAGGGGCGCGAGATCGGCGCGAACCTATTCTGGATCCTGCTCCGCCGCCCGAGCCCGCTGGACGACATGCCCCTGCGGACGGTGACGGTGAGGCTCCAACACACCGAGATCTGGCCGCTCGATCTGAGCGCGACGGCGCAACGAGACGTGCGCGCCGTGCCGTTCGCGGAGCCCGCGGAGTCCACCACGCCCGTCGGAGACCCGCTGGCCGGCGGGCTGCCCTTCGGCTTTTTCATCCGTCGCGACGAGCTGCCCGCGCTCAGGCGGCGGGCCTTCGGGCCTCTGGCACCCATCTTCAACGAGATACGGGCCGAGGCGGACCGCGGCATCGCGACGGAGCTGACGGACCGCAACTACTACGGCACCCTGTTCGGTGGCGGGATCGGCCATCCCAAGGGCCTGCGCGGCGCCGGCATGCGGGTGTACGCGCCCGTGGTCGCCGCCACCCACCTGATCACCGGCGAAGAGAAATACGCCGTCGCGGCGCGCCGCTGGATCCTGCGCGCGGCGCACAGCGACGACTGGCGCGCCGAGCACGGCGGCTGCCTGGACCGGCCGCAGGCCGGCGAGAGACTCCCCTACTGGGACAGCTTCATCGGCTGGCATCCTCGCGGCTTCGCGGGCTCGCTGAACCATCCTTTCTGGATCGCGGACGCCGCCCACGGCATCGTCGTCGCCTACGACATGCTGTACCACTGCTTCAGCCCGGACGAGCGCCGGACGGTCGAGGACTGCTTCGCCCGGCTCGGCATCTACCTGCTGGCAGACAAACTGCGCGAGCAGCACGCGTTCTACAGCAGGATGAACCAGGGCGTCCTGTTCGCGATGCCGCTGTTGATGCAGACCGCCTTCCTGGTGAGGCGGGACCCGCGCTACGAGGAATTGTACCGGTTCGCCCTGGAGTTCGTGGAGGAGTTCGGCCGCACGCCGTGGAACGCCGAGGGCGTCTGCGGCGAGGGGCCCGGCTACGGCGTCGGCACTGTCGGCCTGTACGTCGAGGCGCTGTCGGTGCTGGCCGCCTGTCGCGGCCGGGAGATCGCGGAGGTGATTCCCGAGCCGCTTCCCCGCGTCCTGGGGTACCTCACGCACATGCGCTCCACCTGGGACGCGCCGGGACTGGACGGACGGCCTCACTTCCTGGGGATCAGCGACGGCAGCGAGGCCGAGTGGATCGGCCCGGACGTGCTGGCCTTCTTCGCCGGGCGGCTGCGCGATCCGGTGGCACGCTACTTCTGGGACGAGCGGTTCGCCGCTGATACGCCCCCCGCCAGTCTGCCCGCTCTGCTGCACCTGCAGGAGGGGCCCTCGGCCGCGCCGGAGTTGCCGCCGGCGGCCGTCTACCGCGATCAGCCGATGGCGTTTCTGCGCACCGGATGGCGCACCGGCGACAGCCTGGTGATGCTCAACAACATCCGCGAGATCACCGGTCACGGCCACCGGGACCGGCTCAGCGTGATCTTCGAGTACGGAGGCGAGCAGCTCCTCCTGGACCCGGGCATGATCGGCTACGCCGACCCCTCGGGCGCCCTCTACAAGGGCAGCGCCTGCCACAACACGATCACCTTCGGTGGCCGCGACCAGCGCGGCGGCCTGGTCGCCTACGACACCGCCATCACCGACGTGCTGAGCACCTCCGGCGACCGCTGTCCGGGAGATCCCGCCGGCGTCGACTGGGTCACGGCCGACGCGACGGCGGTGTACGAGGGAGCGCGGCGCGTGCGCCGCCACGTCGTGTTCCTGCGGCCCTGCGTGGTGCTGTTGCTCGACGACGTGGAGACGGAGCGGCCCGAAGCGGTGTGGCTGAACTTCACCCTCCTCGGGCCGCTGCGGATGGAGGGAAGCCGGGCGGTGTCCGAGACGGGACGCAACCGGCTCGACCTGGCCACGGTCGCGGACCATGCGCTCTCCACCGAGACGTCCCTGTGGGGCACCCACTGGTCCACGGTGCCGTCATACCGGCTCGAACGCCGGCTCCCCGCGGCACGTCGCGCCGTGCTGGTGACCGCCCTCGCCGCGGCGCCGGTGGAGGGACCGCCGCCGGCCGTGGAGACCGCCTCGGGTCCCGGCTGGATCGGCACGCGGGTCGCGTGGGTGGACGGCGAAGGGGTCCCGCACGAAGAGCTGTGCCTGAGGCGGACCACGGACGGGGAAGACGACGCCGGCCGCGGTGCCTTCGGCGTCGTTACCGACGCGGAGGCCGC
Source organism: Spirochaetaceae bacterium (assembly GCA_026710565.1). The sequence continues at coordinate 9,144 of JAPOQV010000629.1, forward strand.
CGTCGTGCGCAGGACGGCGGACCGCGTGCGCGGCGCGATGGTGCTGGGCGGATCTCACCTTTCGGTCGAAGGGCGGGCCATCGCCCTGCCTGCCGAGCGCCCCGACACCGCCCTGCGGGGCGTCACAGGAGTGTCTTGATGCGGTATCGGAAGCTGGGAAGAACCGGCCTGGAGTGCTCGGAGATCGGGCTCGGCGCCGCGCAGATCGGCATTCGCTCGGTCCCGGAGTCGACCGCGGAGCGGGTGCTCCGCACGGCGCTGGAGGTCGGCATCAACTTCATCGACACCGCCGCCATGTACGGCGCGAGCGAGGCCAGGATCGGCCGGTACCTGCCGCGGGACGCCGACGTGATCGTCGCCACCAAGTGCGGCGACTACGAGGTGATGGAGGACGGAACACCACGGATCGTCGTCGACTACTCGCCGGGCTGCATCCTGCGGATCGTCGACGAGAGCCGCCGGCGGCTCGGCAGGGACGTGCTGGACATCGTGCTGTTTCACGGTCTGCCGCGCGGTGAGTACGATGCCGACGCGGCTTTCGAAACGCTGCTGGAGGCGAAGTCGCGCGGTTGGGCGCGGTTCGTCGGGGTCTCCGGGGACGGCCCGGCCGCCGCGGAGGAGGCGCGCCGGCGGCCGCTGGACGTGCAGGAGCTGACCTACAGCATCCTGTATCAGGAAGCCGGCCGGGATCTGCTGCCGGCACTGCGCGAGCGCGGCATGGGAGTGATCGTCAAGCGGCCCGTCGCCAACGCCGCCTACCTGAGCGCGGAGCGCCCGGCGACGGGTTTTGGGGAGAGCTGGGACCATGCACGGACGTTGGGACTGCGCGAGCTGGCCGGCGAGATCCCGCTGCTCGAGTTCGCGCTGCGCTTCACCCTGTCACGGGCCGACGTCAGCACCGCCATCGTCGGCACGACCGACCCCCGTCACCTGCAGGCGAACGCGCTCATCTCCGACGGCAGGCCGCTGCCGGCCGATACGCTGGCCCGGATCAGCGAAGCCTACGAAGCGCGACTGCGCCGTTGATCTCCGGAATCGCCCGACCAGCCGCGGCGGGTCTGCTCGCGTTCGCGGATGAAGCGAATCGCCTTGTCGAAGTTGGCCAGGAATCCGCCCATGTCCTCTTCGAAGACCATGATCGAGTGGCGCTCGAAGTTGGTATCGTCACCACGCTTCTTGCTCTCCACCACGTTCAGGTAGATGTCGCCCGCACGGTTCTCCTTCACGTTGAAGAAGTACGTTCGATTGCCGACCGTCATTCGGCTGGAGAACAGCTCGCCTCGTTGACCCACGGCGCCAACGTAGCATGCCCGGCGCGATGTTGACAGCGGCGCGTTGACAGCGGCACAGGGCGGCCCTACCGTGGGCGGACGACGCGCCTGTCGTATAAAGGTCAATACCCAAGCCTTCCAAGCTTGAGATGGCGGTTCGATTCCGCTCAGGCGCTTCCGCTGCGATGAGCCGCAGAACGGAGAACACTCCCTTCCAATGCCTGCGTTGCGGCGCCGACGTACAGCCATCCACCGACGGCAGCTATCGCAACCACTGCCCGTTCTGCCTGTACTCCCTGCACGTCGATCTGGAGCCGGGCGACCGCAGCAGCCGGTGCGGCGGTCTGATGAGACCGATCGGGCTGCGCCGCAGCGGACGGCGGCCACAGCTCGTGCACCGCTGCGGCCGCTGCGGCCGGGTCGACGTCAACCGCGTGGTCGAGGTTGGCCGCCAGCCCGACTCCGTCGACGTGCTCATCACCCTGCCCCCGGACGACGGGCCCGACGCCTGACATGAACGAACCCCTCCGCACGACGCCGAACCGCGTGTGCGCCTGGGAGTACGCATCGGATCGTGCTCCCGCCGATCCGGCCGAGGTCGAGCTGGACGTCCTGATCACCGAGCCGGGTGGCCGGGAACTGACGGTGCCGGCGTTCCACGCCGGCGAGGGCCGGTGGGGCGTGCGCTACGCTTCGCCGGTCGTTGGCCGGTACCGGTTCGTCACCCGCTGCCCGGACCCCGGCGACCCGGCCCTGCACGGCCGCACCGGCGTCATCGAGATCGAGCCCGCCGCGGATGAGACCAACCCGCTCTACCGGCACGGGCCGCTGTGCCGCGTGGCGCCCGGAGCCCGGCACCTGCGGCACGCCGACGGGACGCCGTTCCTGTGGCTGGCCGACACGTGGTGGATGGGGCTGGTGCAGCGCCTGCGCTGGCCCGGGGACTTCCAGCGGCTGGCCGCCGACCGGGCCGGCAAGGGCTTCACGGTGGCGCTGCTGGTAGCCGGCCTCTACCCGGACATGCCGCCGTTCGACCCGCGCGGCGCCAACGAGGCCGGCTTTCCCTGGAGCGAAGACTTCGCGACGCTCAACCCCGCCTGGTTCGACGCCGCCGACCGGCGGATCGAGCACATGGTCGAGCTGGGCATAGTGCCCGCCATCGTCGGCTCCTGGGGCTACTTCATGCGGTTCGCAGGCGCCGAGGTGCTGCGCCGGCACTGGCGCAACCTGATCGCGCGCTACGGCGCCTGGCCGGTGGTCTGGTGCATCGCCGGCGAGGCGCTCATGCCGTTCTACACCTCGGAGCTCTGGGGCGACCTGCACCGCTCCCGGATGGCCCCCTCCGAACCGCCCTCCGAGCGGCTGCTCGCACACCGGCGGACGGCTCGCGCCGAGTGGACGGACATCACCCGTTACGTTCGATCCGCGGATCCGTTCCGCCGCCCCGTCTCCATCCATCCCAGCTCCGGCGCCTGGTCGCTCGACCTGGTGGAGGACGCGTCGCTGCTCGACCTCGACATGGCGCAGTGCGGCCTGCATGACGTGATCACGGCGGCCAGCGTCATGCAGGAGCTCGATACCCACCTCGACGCCGCCCCCCGCCTGCCGCGGCTGCTGGGCGAGGGCTGCTACGAAGGCGAAGGCGGCTGGAACTGGGAGAACGTGCAGCGCCTGCTGTTCTGGGGATCGATGCTCCGCGGCGCCGCCGGCCACACCTACGGCGCCAGCGGTATCTGGCAGGTGAACACCCGCGAGGAGCCGTTCGGCCACGACCCGCGGGTGTTCGGCGACGCGTTCGACGACGATCCGTGGGACGTGGCGATGGCGTTTCCCGGCTCCGCCCAGGTCGGGCTGGGCAAGCGGCTGCTGGAACGCTATCGCTGGTGGAGCTTCCGGCCGCATGGCGAGTGGATCACCTGGGTCGGCGGGCACTACTACGAGCCGCTCGCGGCCACGCTCAAGCCCCTGGCGGCCGGTATCCCGGGCGAGGTGCGCGTGATCTTCGTCCCCACCCGCTGTATCGTCACGGTCTGCGGGATCGAGCCGGGCTCCGGCTACCGGGCGGCGTGGTTCGACCCGCGCCGCGGCCACGAGCACGATGCCGGGACGGTCGCGCCGGATGGCGGAGGCCGCTGGCAGCCGCCGCGTCCGCCGATCATCCAGGACTGGGTGCTGGTGCTCGAGACGGCGGAGGCGAGGATGGAGCGATGACCGAAACGGACCTGCACGACCCCGAGTACCTGCGCGAGCCCCTGCCGACGGCGGCGGCGTGGGACGGAACCGAGCTGGCCGGGAACGACGACTGGGTGATCGCGTTGTCGCCCGCGCAGGCAGCGGAGCTGGCCGCGGCGGGAGCCGCCGCACGCCTGGCGACAGACGGAGACCTGCCGTTCGCGGTGACGCGCCGCGACTTCCCGCTGCCGACGTTGACCGGGCTCTGCGACGACATCGCCGGCCGCCTGGAAGGCGGGCGCGGCGTCGTGCTGCTGCGCGGCTTCCCGGTCACGGAGCACACCGACCGTGAGCTTGAGCTGCTGCTCTGGGGGCTGGGCAGCCACCTGGGCGCCGCCGAGCCGCAGGATCGCGACGGGTTGCTCCTGCACCGCGTGCAGGACACCGGCCGCGACATCGGCGACGGCGACGTCCGCTACTTCCAGACCAGCCGCGACCTGACCTTCCACAACGACGGCGCCGACGCCTTCATGCTGCTGTGCGTGCGCACGGCCGCGCGCGGCGGACGCAGCCGCATCGTCTCCAGCGTCGCCGCCTTCAACCGCATCGTCCGCGAAGCTCCGGACCTGGCGCTGGTCCTGCAGCAGCCGTTCCACTTCGACCTGCGCGGCCAGCAGGACGACGGCGCCCCGGCGTTCCAGTCGGTGCCGGTCTTCACCTTCCACCGGGAACGCCTCTGCACGCTCTACAAGCGCCAGTACATCGATACCGCGCAGCGCTTCCCGGAGGTGCCGCCGCTCACGGCCGAGCAGCGGGCGGCGCTCGACCTGATGGACGCGGTCTGCGACGAGCTGGCCCTCGAGTTCGCGATGCATCCCGGCGATGTGCTGGTCGCCAACAATTACGACGTCCTGCACGCCCGCTCGGCCTTCGCGGATGCAGGCGGCGATGCCGGGCGTCTGATGCTGCGCCTGTGGTTCAGCCTGCCAGGCGGCCGCTCCCTGCCGCCCGTATTCGCGGCCACCCGCGAGTTTCGGCACAGCTACGCCCGCCACCGGGCATGGGAGGACGCCGCTCAGCAGCGGATCTGAGCCGCCATCATCGCCGCGACCGCTTGCGAGGTAATGAAGGAACGGTGGCGTGCCAACGGCCCGCGCGGCAGGTCTGCGGCCCCGCTGATGTCCTGACACGTGATGTGGCCGGGAACCTGCAGGCCGGCGCAGCCAAGCCGCCCCAGGCGCGGGTAGCGGTTCATCATCACCGTACGTGCGGCGGGAAGGATCCCGTCGCGGGGGTCGTAGTAGACGACCGTCCGCTCCGCGAGACGGTGCATCTGGTCGAACCGGTAGCTCCGGCCGGCGTCGCCGCGGCTGGTCACGGTGACGCCACCGGAGCGGATCGACGCCTGCGGGACGTCGGCGCCGGCCAGCAGGCAGCTCCGGAACGGAGGTCGATCGTGCCCCTCCGCGACCGCCATGGCGACCATGCCGGCCAGCAGGTGATGGCCGAACGACTGCACCAGCAGGTGCAGCCGGCCGCCGGCGGCGTCGCGCAGCGCCGCCAGCAGGCCGGTCCCCTGCGCGAAGAAAGCACGGCCGGCCGCGTACGCCTCGTCGTCTTCCGACCACGGCCAGCCCCGGTCCGGCCAGGACAGAAAGACGATCACCCCCACCGGCCCCCGCGGTCCGACGACGTAGCGGTCGTGGAGCCCGCGCAGCAGTCCCAGCCGCAGCCCCGGCAGCGACAGGCGGTGGCCGTGGATGAAGAACAGCACCTCGCGGTGATCGTCGCCCTGCCGCCTCAGGTCCGCGCGGACGGCCGCACACAGGGCGTCGACGTGCAGCGGCACCGGCCGGTGGTCACGGCGGTCCAGCGCCGCGAACGGGACCGCCGCGTGACGGATCGCGCCCGCGGGGTCCGGCCTGGGGTTCCACGCATCCATCCTGCCGTCCGGCCGAACGCGCCGGTTGGTGACGATATGGTGCGAGAGATCCGGAGGCCCCGGCGCGGGGCTCCTCAGACGGCGTTCACGCGGCGCCGGCGGCCAGGGCGTCCTGCCGCGGGTCCCAGCGGGCGGTCTCCAGATGGTGCAGCAGCGCGGCCGTGGCGCGCGGCGTTGCGACGCGGCGCAGCGCCTGCACGGCGTAGCCGCGCACGTAGTGGTCCTCCTCGTCCAGGGCGCGCTCCAGTGCAGGCACCGCGCCCGCCGACGCCGGTCCCAGGCGCGCCAGCGACAGCGCGGCGTTGCGCCGCACGACGGCGTCGGCGTCCTCCATGGCCGTGGTGGGCTCCGGGGCGGCACGGCCGGCGGCCGCCTCTCCGGCCGCGGTGCTGCCCTGGCCGGCGATCCCCAGCGCGTCGGCGACCAGCGCGCGCACGTCGGGCGACTCGTCGCGGAGGCGCGCGCCGAGCGCCGGCACCGCGTCGCCGGCGGCCCGCCCCGCGTCACCCAGCACGTCCACGGCGCGGGCGCG
>JAPOQV010000630.1 GCA_026710565.1 Spirochaetaceae bacterium
GACCGCCTGCCCGGAGAGCCAGGCGAGCCCCCGCAAGGTGTTTGCGCAGCTTCCGCCGGGCCGGCGTCCGGGCCGCGCGAGGCCGGCGGCGATCCGCGCGGCACGTCCGCCGTCCACCAGTATCATCGTCCCCGGCTGCGCGCCGACGCCTTGCAGATGTTCGTGCGACACATGGCCGATCATGTCCATGAGGGGATTGCCCACACCGAACACCGAGTAGTTCGCCACCGTCCTCTCCTGATACGCTCGCTGTGCGGCCATTCTAAGGCGAAGCGGGGCCGCGCACAGGAACCAGGTCACAGATGCCCCCGAACGACCCGCTGGCACGAATTGTCTTCATCGATCTCCCTGACGTTCCCGACCTGCGCGTCGGTGACTTCCCGATCGATCCGGGCATCCCCCTGCCTCTGGAGATGGACGCCGACACCGAAAAGGTCGACCCGGAAGAGATCACCTGGGAAACGATCATCGCCGGGATGCTCAAGGTCCTGGCGTACCGCCCGGGGTACCGCGACGCGGCGTACTTCCGGCGGTTCGTGTGTGCTGCGCGCCCGCGGATCAACGAGGAGCTCACCGAAGCGGCGATCTTCAAGGCCCGCAACGGCGACCTGGATCTGGCCGAGGAGCTGTTCCTGGCGCTTGTCGGCCTGTTCCCGGAGAACCCGCAGCCTGCCGTGAACCTGGCGCTCACCTACGAGGAGCGGGTGCGCGCTGCCCTGCAGGCCGAGGATCGGGAGGAAGCCGAGCGGCGCCGTCGTGAAGTGCTGACCGCGTACCGGCGGGCGCTGGACATCGACCCGCTGTTTCCGGATGCGCACTTCAATCTGGCCTTCTTCCACTCGGAGATGGCCGATAACGACAGTTGCCGCCGGCACCTGGATCTGTACCTGAAGTACGGCAAGGACGAGGAGAAGCTGCAGCAGGCGCGCGCTCTCCGCGAGGAGATCCACGCTGCGGGACTCGGAGACGCCCTCTTCCGGGAGGCCGTAACGGCAATCCGTGACGGCCGCGAACGGGAGGGAATCGAGCACGCACGCCGCTTCGTCCGTGACCATCCCGACACCTGGAACGGCTGGTTCGTGCTTGGCTGGGGCCTGCGCCGCGCGGGCGACTACTCGCAGGCACGCGTCGCTTTCGAGAAGGCGTTGCAGCTCGGCGAACCGCAGGTGGACACGCTCAACGAGCTGTCGATCTGCAACCTGGAGCTCGGCGATCTGGCGGGCTGCGAACGCAGTCTGCGCCTGGCCCTGGAGCTCGCACCGGAGGATACGCGGGTCATCTCCAACCTGGGCGTCCTGCAGCTCCGACGCGGCGACACCGAAGGAGCCATGGGGTACTTCCGGACGGTACGGGAGATCGATCCCGACGATCCCGTCGCGGCCCGTTACCTGGCCGCCATCGCCGGCTGAGGACGGGCACGGGGGGTGGGGTCGCGAGTGTCCGGCGCACGGTCGCGGCGCCAACTGCGGCGCATCGCTGCCAGGTGCGGTCTCGACGAGGCCGATGCCGCGGTGCTCGAGCGCATCGCGCGCCGCAACGGCATTCAGGACCCCGCCCGACTGACCGGGGACCGCGAGCTTCTCCGGCGCCTGCTTGCCCAAGCCGTCCAGAGCGTGGAACGCAAGCCCGGTCTGACGGATCGGGAGCGCCAACGCCGGCTGTCGCGCTACTTCCGGCTCGAAGAGCGGCTGGAACGTCACGCCGCCGACGACCCGCGGCGCAGGCACCTTCGGCGGCCGGTGGAAGGGCCGTGCATCGTCATCCCGTTCGTCGCAGCCCCCGGTCACCTCCCCGGGGCGCCGCCGCGGGCTCCTGCCCCGGCTACGGAACGCCGCACCCTCGCGACGATCCTGGACGTGTCGACCGGCGGCTGCGCAGTCTGGCGGCTCGCCCCCCTGCAGGTCGACAGCCTGACGCGGATCGAGTTCGATCTGGGTCCGGACACCCGGATCGTCGCGACCGGCACGGTACGCCATGTGCGGCCTCAGGCGCCTGCCGGCATGGTCGTGCACCTGGAGTTCACCCGCTTGTCCCGCGAACGCCGCAACCGGATCCACCGCTTCGTCCACGGTCACGACCGGCGACCAGCCCGTGAACGACTCCGTGCCCGCACCTGAACCGGATCGCCACCACACGGTGGAGGCCGCGGAGACCGAGTCGCTCGGCGAGCGCCTGGGCCGCTCGCTCGCCGCCGGTGACGTGGTGGCGCTCTCGGGACCGCTCGGCAGCGGCAAGACCACGTTTGCCAAGGGCCTTGCCCGAGGTCTCGATGTACCCGACGACGTGACCAGCCCTACCTATGCGCTGGTCAGCGAGTATCGCGGCCGCCTGACGCTGTACCACGTCGATCTGTACCGGATCTCCACGCCCGGGCAGTACGCATCGCTCGCGATGGACGAGATGCTGCACGGCCCATGGGTCACCGTGGTCGAGTGGCCGGAGCACGCGCAGCCGCCGATCACGGACGCCATTCACGTGGGATTCGCGGTGACCGAGAGCGGCGGCCGGACCATCTGCGTGAGACGGCATGCGTGAGACGGCCTGCGTGACCGCCGTCGCCTTCGACAGCGCCACGCCGGTGATGGGCGTGTGCGTCTCCACACCACGTGCCACCGTCGTGTGCTCGCTCGCCGTCGGCCTGGAGCACGGCACGCGGCTGGCACCGCTGGTAGCCGGAGCCCTGCAACAGGCCGGCGCCACGGTGGACGATCTGGACCTGGTGGTATGCGGCATCGGGCCGGGATCGTTCACCGGGACCCGCATCGGCATCGCCATCGCGTTGGGTATGACCGCCGGCGGACGCGGTCTGATCGGCGTTTCCGGACTGGATGCCGCCGGGCACCGCCTGCGCTTCTTTCCCGGCATCGTCGTGCCACTCGTGGACGCGCGCAAGGGGCGGCTCTTCGCAGCCCTGTACCGCGCCGGCCGGCGACTGACCGGCTTCCTGGACGAGAGTCCCGACCGGATCCGGGAGAGGCTTCGCGCCTATCCGGCCGTGCTCCTGACCGGCCCGGCAGCGCCGGGGTGGCAAGCTGCATGGGGCGACCGGGACGGCATCTCCCTGGACCCGGGAGCCGATCAGGCGGACGCCGCCGCGCTGCTCGAAGTCGGCGTCCGGCGCTTCTCCCGGCAGGCAGTCCGGCGCGTGATTCCGCGGCCCGCCTACCTGCGGCCAAGCGAAGCGGAGCTCGGCCGGCCCGGACCGTCGGCTCCGGCCGTGCGCGGGCTGCCCATGGCCGGAGCCGAAGGCGACGGGAATTTCAGCGGGGAGCGAAAGGCGGGGATGGGCCAATAGCCGGAGCCGAAGGCGACGACTATTGGGGCGGCGTCACCAGGTCGTCGACGCGCACGACCCTGCCGGTGCGAATCGACACGTTGCCGGCGATGCCGGTCAGGATCGCGTTGGCGCCGTCCACGTGCGACGCCGCGCGCGACAGCGGATCGTCGGCCCGATCGCCGAACAGGTCGTGCAGGATGCGCGGGTCGGCCCCGCCGTGGGCGCCCGGCGCGTCCTCCAGTTCGACCTCACGGGGATCCCCGAACATGGGCAGCACGTGCAGCCGGCGGCTCGACGCTGCCGCTTCGGCGGCCTGATTCCCTCCGGCCGACACGTACGAAGCCTCCACCTGGTGTGCCTCGATCCGGCCGGCGGTGCCGGTCATGGAGAGGCGGAATCCCTCCCAGGGCGCGTAGGCGGTCAGCGAGTAGGTCAGTATCGCTCCGCTGCGCATCCGCACCAGCAGTCCGAGCGTGTCCTCGATGCTGATGCCGTCGCCGAACACGCTCTGGTCGCGCAGATAGCCGTCCTCGTGCTCGGCCTGCAGGTACATCTCTCGCAGCGTTTCGTTCCCGGCCAGGTCCAGGGCAAAGGGATCGTCGGCCGCCGCGCCGCTGCCGTGCGCGCGGGCGTAGAAACGCGTCTCTCCCCGCTCCTCGGCGTTGGCGCGTCCGTAGAACGCCAGGTCGCCGCAGGCCGAGACCGTCTCCGGCGCGCTTGCCAGCCAGAAGTTGACCAGGTCGAAGTGGTGCGATGCCAGGTGCACGAGCAACCCGCCGCTGTTTCGCTTGTCGCGGTGCCAGCGCCGGAAATAGTCGGCACCGTGCCGGGTGTCGAGCAGCCACTCGAAGTGCACGGAGGTGATCCTGCCCACGGTCCCGTTCGCGACGATCCTGCGCACCGCGGTGGCCAAAGGTGAATAGCGGTAGTTGTAGGCGACACGCAGTGAACGCCCTGACCGTCCGACCGCGTCCAGGATGGCCTGCAAGCGGTGCTGGTCGGTGGTCAGCGGCTTCTCGCTGATGACGTCGCAGCCACGGTCGAGCGCACCGATGATGTAGCGGTGATGGGTGCGGTCGATCGTGCTGACGATCACCGTGTCGGGACGCTGCTCGGCGATCATCGCCTCGAAGCGGTCCGGCCCGTACAGCGCCGCCTCGCCACCGCCGGCATGGCGTCCCATCACCCGGTTGGCGTACTGCATCCGCGTGCGGTTGAGGTCACACAGCGCCACCACCCGCGCCCGGTCGCCGAAGTCACGCGCCAGCGCTTCGTAGAAGAAGCGGCCCCGTCCGCCAGCCCCGACCAGTGCATACCGCCGCTTCCGCCCGTCCATAGGCGGTGTACTGTAGCAGGACGTGGACGTACTTGAAGGCGGTCCGGTGCGCCTGATCCATCACGAACAGGCGGACGGGCCCTGGAACATGGCCGTTGACGAGGTGCTCGCCGCCTCCGCGGCCTCGCCCGGCGCGCGGCCCGCGATCCGGCTGTATGGATTCCGTCCACCGACGCTGTCGATCGGGCGCTTTCAGCCGGTCTCCGACGTGCTCCGGGCCCGGCTGTGCGAGGACGGTGTCGAACTGGTCCGGCGCCCCACCGGCGGGCGCGCCGTCCTGCATGCCACGGAGGTGACCTATGCGGTTGCGTTCGGCACGGCGCACCTGCGCCCGTTCGGCAAGCGCGCGGTGTACCGCTTCGTCGGCGATCTGCTGCTCGCCGCCCTGACGGAGCTCGGCGTTGCCTGCCGGCGCAACCCGGCGCAGATCGGCGACTCGGCCGCTTCCGACTGCTTCGGCGCGGTGGGCCAATACGAGGTGGTGGGCCGGTTCGGAAAGCTGGTCGGCAGCGCGCAGATGGTCACCCGGCACGGGGTCCTCCAGCACGGCTCCATCCCGCTTGACGACAGCTACCGGCGGGTCGAGCGGTACCTGGCGGCCGCGCCCGCAGCGGGCTCGGCGGACGCCTCCTGGCTGGCGAAGGAGACCGGCCGGGCCGCCGACTTCGCGGAGACGGCGGCCCGGCTTCGGGGGAGCCTTGCCGCTGCGCTGGCGCCCGTGGAGGTGTGCGGCCTGGACGCCGCGGAGACCGAGCGCGCCACGGCGCGGTTGCCGAAGTTCTCCGGGCCTTCCTGGACGCTGTCAGGGGTTGCGTGACGGCGCACCGGACGCCGGCCGCCGCCGGGGCACTGCTGATGGCGGCGCTGTCCCTCGCCGCCGCGCCGCCCGACCCGGCGATCGTCTGCCGGCCGGCGGAGCGGCCTCCGTGCGTGGAAGCCGCAGGTTTCTGGCGGGACGCTCCCGTCGAAGAGCAGGTCGCCTACCTGCTCGAAGCGATGAGCGACTCGGAGCTGCTCGGCCAGACCCTGGCGCTCGGCTACCGGGGCACGGGTTTCCCGGATGAGCTGCGCGCATGGATCGAGAAGCGGCACCTGGGCAGCGTGAAAATCTTCAGCCGCAACGTGGACGGTCTGGGGGAGCTGGCAGCCGGCGTCGGCGCCATGCAGGAGGCGGCGCGAGCCGCCCGCCTGCAGATCCCGCTGCTCGTCATCACCGACCAGGAGGGCGGCTGGGTCCGCCACGTCAAGGAGTCGACCTCGCAGACGCCCGGCAACCTCGCCCTGGGCGCCGGCGGGATACCCGACGACGCGTACCGGACGGGCCGGTTCATCGGCCTGGAGCTGCGCGCCCTCGGCATCAACATGAACCTCGCGCCGACCGTCGACGTGTATGCCGATGCGGGCGCCGCGGTCATCGGGCCGCGTGCGTTCTCCGCAGACCCCGTGCAGACCGGATTGCTGGCGGTGGCGTTCTTTCGCGGCCTGACCTCGGCCGGCGTGATCGCCGCCGCCAAGCACTTTCCCGGGCACGGCGGCGCCGCCGGCGATTCGCACGGGGTCTTCCCGAGCGCGGACGTCGATCTTGCGACCCTCTGGGACCGCGAGCTGGTGCCGTACCGGCTGCTGGTCCGCGAAGGCCTGCAGGCGGTGATGAACGCCCACGTGGGCTATCCGCGCATCATCGACCCGGCCACGCCGGCTTCGCTGTCCGCGTTCTTCCTGCGCGAGCTGCTGCGCGACCGTCTGGGCTTCGACGGCCTGGTGATCAGCGATGACCTGGAGATGCGCGGTGCTCTCAACACCGCCTCCGACACGGCAGCAGCGGCCGAGCAGGCGCTGCGGGCAGGCAACGACCTGGTCCTGGTCTCCCACACTCCGGAGTTGCAGGAGCGGACCTGGCAGGCACTGCGGCGGAGGATGGACGACCGGGCGTTCCGCGCGCGCGTGCGGGAGGCGGCCGCACGCGTGCTCGCGGTGAAGCTGCGCTCACTCCGTGCGCCCGGTGCCGTGCCGCTGTTCCCGCCAGACGACGCCGAGTCCGCCGTACCCTCGCCCGGGGCGGCCGAGTTCTTCCTGGACAGCGCGGCTCGCAGCGTCACGGCGGTCCGCTCCGCGCGCCTTCCGTTCCTGCCGGATCCGGCCTGGCGGCTGTTGCTCGTGGGCCAGAGCGAGGAGTTCCTGCAGGAGGGCCTGCGGCGTTTTCCGCAGGCCGACACCTACCATTTTCCGTACAGCCCGTTCTACTCCTCCCGCCCGCGAGACCGTGCGGCGGTGCGCGAGCTGGCCGGCTCCTACGATGCGATCATCTTCCTGCTGATGAACTACAACAGCGCCGAGGTGCTGGCCGAGTTGTCGCCGTACGCCGCAAGGGTCCTGGTGGTGTCGGCGCTCACGCCGGTCTATCTGGCCGACCTGCCGTGGGTGGAGACGGCGGTGGCGGTGTACGGCGAGGGCCGCGACTCGTACCGTGCCGGGCTCGCGGTCCTGGCCGGCGACTATCCACCGGAGGGCCGGCTCCCCATCGACTTCGGAGTGGCGGCCGGGTCGCGGGGAGTGCGCGGCGGGCGGAAACCGCGGGCCGGACCGAGGGCGCGGGCCGGACCGAGAGCGCGGGCTGGTTCGTGGCCGGACCGCGCTACCGGCGCGCGGTGCTCGACCGGCTCCTCGACCGCGAGTGGGCGTACGTGCCGCTCACCGCCCACCTGCGCGAGTCCGCGCCCCCCCTGCGGGGCGCGCCGTTCAGCCTGTACGCGACGCGCAGGGACGGAGCGATCGCGGACGTCCTGCTGCGCGCCCGCGACGGCCTGCTGCTGGCGGCATTCGATCACGGACGGGATCCTGTGCGCACGGACGGCAGCCAGGCATGGGACGGTCGGAGCATCCGCGAGCTGCGTGGCATCGTCCACTCCCCCGGAACGCTGCACTCTTGCATGGGGATGACGCGGGACGTGCTTCGCGCCGAGCGCCTGTTGGGGCTGCGGGCCCGCGTGTCCGTGGACCATGTGCTGATGACCCTGGACCGCGGCGAGCTGAGCGCCCCGGCGCTTCGGGCCGGGCCCGTGACCGACGGTCTGGTCGTGCGCCGCGCAACGGTCCGCGATACCCCACGCCTGCTGGCACTGCGCGAAGCTTACGAGCTGGAGGAGGTCATCCTCGACCCGACACGGTTCAACCGCGACGACTGCCGCAGGCGGCTGCGCCGCGCCCTGCGCGGCGAGCTGGTGTACGTGGCCGAGCACCGGGGGCGACCGGTCGCGACCGCCGCCACCAACACGCGCGGCTTCCAGGTGGACCAGATCGGCGGCGTGTTCACCACTCCGGACCTCCGCGGAACCGGCCTGGGCAGGGCCGTTATGCTGGCGCTGCTAAGCGACATCTTTCGCCACAAGAGGCAGGCGTGCCTGTTCGTCAAGACCGGCAACGTGACCGCGTTGCGCCTGTACGAGCGGCTCGGCTTCTCGTCTCGCGGCGGCTACCGCATCAGCTACTACCGCTGATCCTCGCCGGCATGCGTCGGCCGGGGCGCTTGGAACAGGGTGGCGCGGAAATAGGTCCGTCCGTCGTCGAAGTCGAACCGGGGCGGCGTGAGCCGTTCTGCTCCATCGCCTGGAATATCTTGGGAAGGCCGGTCAGGCGTTCCTCGGCCAGGTCCAACTCCTTGAGGAACTCGCCGATGCGGCGATTGCGCGCAGGCGCCGACGGGACCCTGGCGCCCGCGCGCAGATGGTCGCGTTCGATCCCCGGCACCGGTCCGGGATAGCTGGTGATCTCCGGCAGGAGGTCGCTCACGCGCGGTCACCGTCTCCGTAAACGGCCGTCGCCGCCGCACGCTTGCGGCGCAGGCGGGCCACCCGGCGCAGCATGTCGTCGTGGAGCCCGCTCGTTCCGTTCCTGACGCCGCCGAAGAACGGCCGCACGCAGTCGAGCGCGGCGTCGTAGTCCTTCGCCCGGTGTTCGTAGTACTTGGCCAGCTCGACTGCCGCCTCGCGGTCGCGGTGCCGCTCGGCCATGTCACGCCACAGCTCGACAGCCTCGGTCCAGGCACCGGCGCGCTTCAGCTCTCCGCCCAGCGCGGTGCCGCAGGGAAGCTGCCCGTCCACGTATCCGCGGCGCAGATGGTCAAGTCCGCACGGATCTCCCAGGGCCAGCAGCAGGTGGCCGACGCCGCGCGGGTCCACCGGGACCGTGTCGGCCCCGGCCAGCGCCTGATCGATCGTCGCCAGAAGCTGCGCGAGGGTAACGACATCGCTGTGGTTGTGTTCGAACACGACCGGCAGCCGTCCCAGCTCGCCGGTTCTGAGGAACTCGAAGTAGATGTCGGGCACCTCGAACCCGTCGATGTCCTCGCCCCGGTCGATGCCCAGGATCTCCTCCTCCAGGGTCTTGAGCCGGCAATCGACGGTGATCGACGCCCACAGGCGGCGCGACGGGTAGAGCAGGTCCAGGTGCTCGGGCATGTTCAGGCTGCGCCCGTCCATCAGGAACCTCGTCGTCAGGATGGTCTTGTCGAACGCCTTGCCGTTGAACGACACGAACAGCCGGTGCTCGGCCAGCAGGCGTTCGACGTGTTCCAGGAACGCGGTCTCCCCCGGAAAGTCCTCCAGGAACACCTGCTCCACCACCATGCGGTCGTCCCGCACCGTGGCGATCCCGAACAGGAAGATGACCGCCCCGGCGCCGGCCAGCCCCGTGGTCTCCGTGTCGAAGAAGGCGCAGCGCTCGATCGGCACCGACTCGGGCAGTAACCGAGGCCTGTCCGTGAGCGGCGAGGGGACGATCGCCACGCGGCGATGCACGTACGGCGCCAGCCGCTGCCAGTCGGCTCCTAACCGTTCGGGGCTGAGGTCGTCGTCAAAGTCGTCGGCCACGAAGGGCGAGATCTCGTCGCCGCCGGCACGCAGGTAGTCCAGCCGCCGGCGGATCGAGTCGCGCAGCGATCCGGTAGTCGATCCCGTTGTCATCGATCCCGTTGTCACCGTCCCGCTCCGATCGCAGCCGGCTCCGGTTCGGGCACGGCCATGGCGCCGTCCGGAACCGGCGCCGCGCCATCGTCCGCCTGACCTGCGCCGAGCCAGGCGTCCAGGAAGTCGACCATCAGCTCCTTGGGATCGTGGCTCCCGCGGCTCTCGAACGGACCGATGCAGGAGGGGCAGCCGCGCTCGCAGGCGCAGCCGGCCACCAGGTCCCGGCACCCCCGCAGGATGCGCTCGGCGTCGTCGCGAAACCCCTCGGCCAGCCCGGAGCCGCCCGGATAGGCGTCGTAGAGATAGAGCGCCGGCGCTCCCAGGTCGGGATCGCGGATGCGTTCGGCGACGCCGAGGTCGCGCACGTCGCAGAGCAGGAAGACCGGCGCCACGTTGCGGAGCAGGTGGCCCAGCCGGCTCATCACGGTGCGCCGCTGCCAGTCGGCAAGCGACGCGAACCGGCGGCCGGCCGCCGTGTCGGCGCCGAGCACGACGGCGACCGCGCGGGTGTGCATCTCGTCGGCGGGCAGGTGGATGTCGCCGCGGCCCACCCGTTCGTGGGTGTGATACCTGATCTTCCTGAAGCCGGTCGGCTGCGTGCGCACCAGGATGTCGCCGAGCACCAGTCCGTGCGCCGAGCGGGTGTCGTCGTCCCGGTGCAGCAGCCTGATATCGGTCCGGACGACCGACTCGGTGAAGTAGTCGGCCGCCACGCGTGCCACCGTGCAGGTCTGCTCCTCCAGGTCCAGGCGTTCGACGCGGTACTGCTCGCCTCCATGCAGGTAGATGGCGCCGTCGTGCAGCAGCATCTTGGCGGAAACCCGGTCCATCTCGCCGATCAGGCGGCGCCCGCGCCGCGTGCCGTCGACGATGACGACGTTCTGCGCCGTGGAGGTGCGCAGCGACACCTGCTCCGACGGATAGGCGCGGTCCGTCCAGTACCACGAGCCGCCGGCATGGTGGAGTACGCCCTGCTCCCCCAGGTACCGGAGAAGCTCGGCCACGTGCGGCGTCTCCGTGTCGGAGTCGCGATAGGGCAGCTCGAAAACCGCGCACTTGAGCTGGTCCAGCAGGATGTGGACGTTGTCCGGATCGACGTGCCCGGACTCCGGCGAGGCGCCGAACAGGTACTCGGGATGACGGATGACGAACTGGTCGATCGGCGCCGGCGAGGCGATCAGGATCGACAGCGCCACGTCGGTCGTGCGGCCGGAACGGCCCGCCTGCTGCCGGCAGGAGGCGATGGTGCCGGGAAAGCCGGCCATCACCGACGCGTCCAGCCCGCCGATGTCGATGCCGAGCTCCAGCGCGTTGGTCGACACCACGCCGCGCAGCGACCCGTCGCGCAGCCCGCGCTCGATGCGGCGCCGCTCGTTCGGGAGGTAGCCGCCGCGGTAGGAGGCGATGGCGCCGGCACCGTCCGGCGTGTCCCGGCCACCCAGCGATTGTCTGATGTAGGAGGAGATCAACTCCGTGCGTGTGCGCGAACGTGCGAACACGATGGCCTTCACGCGTCGGCGCAGCAGGCGCGTGGCGATCTCGTGCGCCTCGTTGACCACGCTGCGCCGGATGCCCTGCGCGGCGTCGAGCAGCGGCGGGTTGTAGAGCAGGAAGTGGCGCTTCCCGGCCGGCGCGCCGTTGCGGTCGATCAGGACCGCGTCCTCCCCGATGATGCGGCGGGTTAGCTCCAGCGGGTTGCCGATGGTCGCCGAGCAGCAGATGAAGCGCGGGCGCGGCCCGTAGAACGCCGCGATCCGCTTCAGCCGGCGGATGACGTTGGCCAGGTGCGAGCCGAACACCCCGCGGTAGATGTGCAGCTCGTCGATCACGACGAAACGCAGGCCTCCGAAGAAGTGGCCCCACTTCGGGTGATGCGGCAGGACGCCGGTGTGCAGCATGTCCGGGTTGGTGATGACGATGCGGCCCTGCTCGCGCACCCGGCCGCGGATGGAAGACGGCGTGTCGCCGTCGTACGTGAAGGCCGGCACCGGCAGGCCGCCCCCCTTCACCACGCCGTCCAGCTCGGCCTGCTGGTCCTGGGACAGCGCCTTGGTCGGGAACAGGTAGAGCGCGGTCGCCTCGGCGTCGCGCAGGAAGTGCGTGAGGATCGGCAGGTTGTACGCCAGGGTCTTGCCCGAGGCGGTCGGCGTCACCAGCACCACGTTGGCGCCCGAGCGCACGTGCCGGTAGGCGTCCGCCTGGTGGCCGTACAGCCGCTCGATGCCCCGCGCGCGCAGGACGCGCCGCAGGCCGTCGTCCAGCTCCGCCGGAAACGGCGCCACATCGCCCGCGCGTGCCGGCACCACCTCCCAGTGGGCGACGTTGCGCATGAAGGACCGGTCGCTCCGCAACTCGGCCAGCGCCGAGTCCAGCGACGAGCCTGAGTCCGGCGACGAGACTGCCCCCAGCATCTCCCCTCCCCCTACGGACGTTACCCTATCGTCCGCGCGCTGACAAAGGCGCGCGCCGCACCACACGATCAGCCGGGAAATTCCCGCCCCGGGATAAGCCGGCTCAAGAAGCGGTCCACCGGCATGCACCGCACGCCGTCCCGCTCCAGGGTCTCCTCGCCCCGATACAGGAGGAGCAATGACGCTTCCGGGTAGTCCTGGCCGAACGTCCTGATGCCCCGGAGGTCGCGCGGGCGCAGCGAACGGCTGTTCTTGACCTCGATGGCGTGGAATCCGGAGGCGCCGTAGAGCACGAAGTCGACTTCCGAGCCGCTCCTGGTGCGCCAGAAGTGGATGCGGGTGTCGATCGCACCGTAGCCGACCCAAGCGCGCAGGTGCTGCAGGACCAGCCCTTCGAGCGCCGGCCCGGCGACCTCTTCGCGCACGTCGAGGAGCCCGGTCGGGCGCAGCGAACGGAACACGCCACAGTCGAAGAAATGGAACTTGGCGTGCGCGACCAGTGCGCGCTTGGCTCGCCGCCGGAACACCGGCAGCCGCGCCGAGATCAGGAGATCCTCCAGGATGCCGAGATACGACTCCACGGTGTTGCGCGTGGCAACGCACTCCCGCGCGATCTCCGCGACGTTCAGAATCTGGGCGTGCGAGAACGAGGCGCTCTCAAGAAAGCGGCTGAAGTCGTCGAGCCGGCGAACCAGCCCTTCGGCCTTCACCTCCTGCTGCAGGTACAGATCGATGTAGCCCCGAAGCGTTCTGTCGGGAACGTCCGCCATCAGAACGAGCGGCACCATGCCCGACTCCAGGTGCTGCTCCAGGTCGAACCGGTCACCCAACTCGGCGGCCATGAACGGATGCATCGTGCACAGCAACTGCCACAAGTCGGCATACGCTTCGATCCTGGCGATCGATCAGGCGAGGGCGTTCAGCTTCTCGCTGATGAACTCCGACTTCTCGCGCAGGTCGATGCCGCCGGTCTTCAGCAGCAGGCAGTTGGGGCGGTCCTTGTCCAGCATCACGGCGCCGCCGCTCTCGCCGATCAGGCGCACCACCCGTTCCGCGGAGACGTGGCCGATGCGGGCGAACTCGACCGTGACCACGCCGCGGCGTTCCTTCAGCGACGAGATGGCCAGCCGCCGGCATGCGACGCGGATCTCCGCGATCGCCAGCAGGCTCAGCACCGCGTCCGGCGCCGGACCGAAGCGGTCCTCGATCTCGGCATGCAGCCGCGCCAGCTCGTTCTCGTCGCCGACGGCCGCCACCTTCTTGTAGATCTCCATCTTCTCCATGGGCTCGCTGACGTAGTCGTCGGGGATGAAGCCGGCGTACTCCAGCTCAAGGTAGACGTCGGGAACCTCGGCCTCGTCCTCGCCCCGTACCGTCGCGATCGCGTCGTCGAGCAGGCGCACGTACATGTCGTAGCCGACCGCCAGGATCTCGCCCGACTGCTCGGCGCCGAGCAGGTTGCCGGCGCCGCGCACCTCCATGTCCTTCAGCGCCACCTTGAAGCCGGACCCCAGGTCGGTGAAGTCGGAGATCACCTTGAGCCGCTTCATCGCCAGCTCCGACAGGGCGCGGTCGCGCGGATAGAACAGGTAGGCGTACGCGGGACGGTCGGATCGTCCGACCCGCCCGCGCAGTTGATAGAGCTGGGCGATGCCGAACATGTCGGCGCGATCGATGAGGATCGTGTTCACGTTGGGAATGTCCAGGCCGTTCTCGATGATCGAGGTGGACACCAGCACGTCGAACTCGTGGCCGATGAAACGGCGCATCACCTGCTCCAGCTCGTCCTCGTCCATCTGCCCGTGCGCGTGGGCGAAGGACACGCCCGGCAACAGCCGCTGCAGATAGAGCAGGTTCTCGCGGATGGTCCGTACCCGATTGTGCAGGTAGAAGCCCTGCCCGCCGCGGGCGACCTCCTTGCGGATCGCCTCCGCGGCCAGCTCTTCGTCGAACTCCTCGATGTACGTCTCCACGGGCAGCCGGTTCTGCGGCGCCGTGTTGATGATCGACATGTCGCGGATCCTGGCCAGCGACATGTGCAGGGTGCGCGGGATCGGCGTCGCCGTCAGCGTCAGGCAGTCCACGGAGGTCTTCAGCTCCTTGAGGCGCTCCTTGTGCTTGACGCCGAAGCGCTGCTCCTCGTCGACGATCAGCAGGCCCAGGTTCTTGAAGGTGACGTCGCGCTGCACCAGCCGGTGCGTGCCGACGACGATGTCCACCTGCCCGGCCTTCAGGCCCTCGATCACCCGCTTCTGATCCGCCTTGCTGCGGAACCGCGACAGCATCTCCACCCCCACCGGAAACGGCGCGAAGCGGGCGGTGAAGGTATCGTAGTGCTGCTCGGCCAGGATCGTGGTGGGCGCGAGCAGCGCCACCTGCTTGCCTCCCATGACCGCCTTGAACGCAGCGCGCAGGCCGACCTCGGTCTTCCCGAAGCCGACGTCTCCGCACACCAGCCGGTCCATCGGCGCGGTGTCCTCCATGTCCGCCTTCATCTCCTCGATGCAGCGGACCTGGTCCTCGGTCTCCTGGTACTCGAACGCGGCGTCGAACCGGTCGTGCCAGTCGGTATCGGCCGGAAACGCGAATCCCTGTTGCGATCGGCGACGCGAGTAGAGCTTCACCAGCCGCTCGGCCATCTCCTCGACCGACTGGCGCACCCGCTGCTTGCGGTTCTCCCAGGAGCGTCCGCCGATCCTGTCCAGCTTTGGCTTGAAGCCGTCGCGGCCGATGTAACGCTGCACGAGGTTGACCTGCTCGATCGGCACGTAGATGCGTTCCTCGCCGGCGTACTCGACCTCCATGTAGTCGCGCTCGTTGCCCGCCGCGGTCATGCGCGAGATGCCGTGGTACAGGCCGATCCCGTAGTTGACGTGCACGACGTGATCGCCCGGGTTGAGGTCGACGAACGAGTCGATCGCCGCGCTCTGCGTGCTGCGCGCCACGGTCTGCGGCAGGCGGCGCTTGCGGCCGAAGATCTCGTTCTCCTGGATGAAGATCAGCCGGCAGTCCGGCAGGGCGAAGCCGGCCGAGATGCTGTACGGGAGGATGGTGATCCCGCCGCCGTTGCCATTGCCGTTGGCCGGACTGCCGCCGGCGGCGCCGTCGGCGGCTTCGACCATCGCGCGGATGCGCGCCGCCTGGAATTCGTAGACGGCGAAGACGAATACCCGGTAGCCGGCGTCCAGGAGCGCCGCGAGCTGTTCGCGGAAGTAGGGAATGTTGCCGAAAAACGAGCGCGGCGGGTCGCAGGGCAGGCTGCGGAGCGGCTCGGGGTCCGGCCCTTCCAGCGCCTGCGCTCCGCTCAGGCGGGCGCTTTCGTCCCGAGCGGTGCGCTGCAGCGACGCGACGGTTACGCGCCGTGCGTGCCGCTCGGCCACGCGGGCGTAGTCCAGCAGCACCGACTTGGGGCGTGGGCCGAAGATGCCGTCGCGCTGGGCTCGCCGGTACAGCTCGTGGACCTCCCGGCGCAGCGCCTGGAAGCCGGCCCGCAACCGCTCGCCGTCGGCGAGCACCAGGGTGCCGCCGTCGCCGAGCAGCTCGACCACGGAGTGGCGTTCGGGAAAGCACAGCGGGTAATACTGCTCCACGCCGGCGTGCTGGGGGTCGCGCCGGAGCGTGTCGAGCAGCTCCTCCACGAACGGATCGGGGAGTTGCTCGCCGCCGAGCGAGTCGCGAAGCTGCTCGAGCTGATCGGGGTGCAGCGTCACCTCCCGAGCCGGCGCGATGTCCACGCTGTGCGCATGGCCGATGGAACCCTGGGTCAGCGGATCGAAGTGGCGGATCTCGGCCACGTGGTCGAAGTCCAGCACCACGCGCACGGCGGCATCGAGCGCGAAGGGGAAGACGTCGATCACTTCGCCCTTGACCGAGAACTCGCCGTGCACGGTCACACGCGGCACGCGCAGGTAGCCCACCGCCGCCAGCGCCTCCGCGTTCCGGACCGGGTCGACATCCTGGCCGGTCCGGAACCGGATGGTGTGCGCGAGCAGGTGCGAGGGGTCGGGCGTCGGCGTGAGCAGTGCCCGCAGCGGCGCCACGGCCAGGCACGGGTCGCCGCTCGCCAGGCGGACCAGCGCATCGGCACGGCCGCCGAACACGGACGGCAACGGCGCCTGCCTGGCGTACGGCAGCGTCCCCCACCACGGCAGCTCGATCACCGGACGGCCGGAGAACAGGCGCAGGTCGGCCGCCACCAGCTCGGCCTCCTGCTCGGTGGGGGTGACGACCAGAATCGACCCGCCGGGGGCGTCGCCGGCCGGGTCGGCCAGCAGCGCGGTCAGCACCGAGAGGAAGGAGCCCTGTGGCCCCTGGACCGTGACCGGCAGGTCGCCGTCGGCGTGGGCACGCAGCAACTCCCGTACGGGCTCCATCCGGGCCGCGCACGAGGTGACCGCCGCCAGCGCCGTGCGCAGTGGATCGCTCATGTCCGGAAACGGGACTGTGCGGGGAACGCGGCGCCCGCGTCCAGATCCCGGGAATCCGGGGTATCCCGGGCGCGCAATTGACCGTCGGTGCGGGCTCTGTTACGTTCCGGCGCGGTTCCGAGATGTCTCCTGCCGAATTCACCTTCACGTCCGAGAGCGTCGGCGAGGGCCATCCCGACAAGCTCTGCGACCAAGTCTCCGACGCCGTGCTGGATGCCGCGCTTCGCGATGACCCGGACGCCCGCGTCGCGTGTGAGGTCTTCGCCACTACCGGACTGGTGCTGGTCGGCGGAGAGATCACCACGCGGACCAACCTGAACATTCCCGCGATCGCGCGCGGCGTGCTCGGCGACGCCGGGTACGTCGATCCCGCCTACGGGATCGACGCCGACGCCTGCGCCGTGCTCAGCACCGTCCACGAACAGTCGCCCGACATCGCCCGCGGGGTGGACGCGGACGACGAAAGGGTGCAGGGCGCCGGCGATCAGGGCCTGATGTTCGGGTACGCCTGCAGCGAGACCGAGCGGCTCATGCCCGCGCCGATCGACTTCGCGCACCGCATCATGCGCCGCGCCGCCGAGGTCAGGAAGTCCGGGCAGCTCCCCTTTCTGAGGCCGGACGGCAAGTGCCAGGTATCGGTCCGCTACCGCGGCGGTGTCCCGGTTGCGATCCCGACCGTGGTCCTGTCCCACCAGCACGATCCGGACGTGGACAACGACACCCTGCACGAAGCGCTGATCGAGCACGTCATCGGAGAAGCCCTTCCCGGCGACTTGCTGAGCGGCGATGTGCGCTACCTCATCAACCCGACCGGCCGCTTCGTGGTCGGCGGGCCGCACGGTGATACCGGCCTGACCGGCCGCAAGATCATCGTCGACACCTACGGCGGCATGGCCCGCCACGGCGGCGGCGCGTTCTCGGGCAAGGACCCGAGCAAGGTCGACCGGTCCGCAGCCTACATGGCGCGGTACGTGGCCAAGAACGTGGTGGCGGCCGGCCTGTGCAGCCGCTGCGAGGTGCAGTTGGCGTACGCGATCGGGGTCGCGGAGCCGGTGTCGCTGCTGGTGCAGGGCTTCGGCACGGCACAGGTGCCGGAGCAGCGCATCGAGTCGGCCGTCCGGGCCACCTTCGACCTCACACCGGCCGGCATCAACAGTTACCTTGACCTGCGCCGTCCGATCTTCCGCCAGACCGCGGCCTACGGCCACTTCGGCAGGGACGGCTTCTCGTGGGAGCGGACCGACGCCGCGGACCGGCTGGCCGCCTGCGTCGACTGAGGAACGGCCCGGCGTCGCGCGGGTCTGCCCTTGAAGCCGCTCGACTACGTGACGCTCCTGTTCGCGGCGGCGCTCGTGGCCGCGATCTCGACGGCGGTCTACGGCGGCGGCGGGCGGACCACGGTCCTGGTCACCGCTCCGGACGCCGAGTACCTGTTCGCTTCCACGGTACAGGAGACGATCGCCGTCGACGGCCCGATCGGACAGACCGTCGTGGCGATCGCCGACGGCGGCGCCCGCGTGGTTTCCTCACCGTGCGACAACCAGGTCTGCGTCCTGACCGGGCAGGTCGAACGCGCGGGCCGCTGGATCGCCTGCCTGCCCAACCGGGTGTTCGTGTCGATCGAGTCCGGAAGCCTGACCGACGTCGATGCCCGCAGCTACTGACCTCCCCGGCCGTGGCCTGACCCGCCACCGTGCGGATCGCGACACGATCGCCCTGCTCGCGGCGGCGGCGCTGTTCCTGGCGTCCGTCGAGTTCGCGATTCCGAAGCCGGTCCCGTTCGTGCGGCTCGGACTGGCCAACCTGCCGGTCCTGATCGCCATCGCGCGCCTGGACACGCGGTCGGTGGCGCTGGTGGTCGCACTGAAGATCGTCGGCCAGGGTTTCGTGCAGGGGACGCTGCTCTCCTACGTGGTGCTGTTCTCGGCGGCAGGTTCCATCGCCAGCGCCATCGTCATGCTGATCGTCTGGCGGGTGTTGGGGGGGCCGCTGTCGCTGGTCGGGGTCAGCGTGCTGGGCGGACTTGCCAGCAATGCGGCGCAGGTGGCGGCCGCACGCTACGTGGCCTTCGGGCCGACCGCGTGGCTGATCGCGCCCGCGTTCTTCGCGATCGGCACGGTCTCCTCCGCGCTGCTCGGCGCATTCGCGCAGCGCTTCGTGCGCACGTCCCGGTGGGTGGCTGAGCTGGGCAGGCAGGTGCCGCGCGGGTAGCTACGCCGTGCGGGTCACCGTGATCGGGCTGCTCCAGGCGCGCGAGCGGTCCACCTGCGTGACGCGCACCCAGTAGGGCACCGGCAACGCGGGTGCCGCCGGGCCGTCATCGGTCAGCTCGACCTGCGCGGCCGCCGGGCCGTCGGCGGCAGGAGACGGCCCCACCTCGACCTGGCAGCCGGCTCCGCCGGCCGGCACCCGCGCCGGGCTCGCCAGCACCGCATCGGCAGCGAAGCTGAAGGTCGCCGGAGCGCTCTCGAAGCGGCACCGGGCAGGTCCGCCGCGCAGCGACAGGACTACGCCGGCGTGGCCGCCGGCGGTCGCGGAGCGCCACCGCAGAGCGCCGCTCTCGCGCTGCAGGCAATCGGAGGGGCTCTCGAACCGGAGCTGCTCGGCTCGCTCGATCTCGGCGCCTTCGACGATCAGCCCGCCGTCCCAGACGACGCGCTGATCGCGGGCGGTGCCGTACGCGCTCGTCCCGCCCCACAGGACCCGCAGCCGCCCGCGATCGAGCGCGGCCACCCGAGCGGTCGCCACGACCTCCGTGCCCCGCAGCAGCTCGATCGTCTCGATTGCGGCCGTGCCGTCGACCGCCACCTTGGCGACGACCGGCTCCCCGGCGCGAAGCCGGCACTCGCCGCCCATCGGGACGCGGTCGATCGCCACCCACAGCCGGATCCGTTCACCGGTGGTGCCGTAGCAGCGCCGGGCCTGGAACGCCTCCCAGATCGCCTGCCGCGTTGCTTCCGCGGCGTACAGCCCGGTCACGCCGCCCCGGCAGTTGCGCGCCAGTCTCCGCCCCGGATGACACGCGCCGGGACGGCCCATCACGCCGTCGGTGCCGGCGGTCACCCCGACCCGGTACCCTCGCCTGATCGCCTCCAGCACGAACCAGTCGGAGGTCCCGTGCGTGGAATGGACCTCGAACAGCGGCTCCAGCTCCGGCGCGTGCCGTGACAGGTCGGTCGGCCGGCCACCGGCGTGGAGGGTGAGGAGCACCTCGCTGCCGGCGAGCCGGCGATGAAGGTCCTCGGCCTGCACGGCGTCCGGCGTCGGGTCGGCCGGCCGGTCGCTGAAGAACCGCCCCGAGCGTGGCAACTGCGCGCGCTGCCCGCGGAAGACCAGGTTGCGGTCGCCGCCGTCGGCGGTCAGGGCGCTCCACTCGCAGCCCAGGAACGCGACGAAGCGTCCATCGTCATCCCAGCGACGCGTGATCCGCTGCACCTCCTGCCAGCGCTCGGCAGTCACGTAGTGGTCGTTTGCCTGCTGAGAAGCGAACTGCAGGCCGGCCACGTCGCGGGCGAACGCGAAGTGGTGGTCCAGGGAGTCGAGACCGCAGCCCGTGTCGCCCTGACCGGCATGCAGGTCTCCCCACAGCAGCCGCTGCAGCGGCGCGGCGGCGCGCACGTGGACGGGATTGGCCACCGCGCCGAGCCCGCCGGCGCGCGCACCCAGCACGGCCCGGCCGGCTTCGCCGAAGTGGACGGGCACACGCCATGCCCCGGCGAGCGCGGTCGGCCACGCCGGGCCGATGCGCGCCGCAGGCCCCCCGTCGCCCACCACGAGCCGCGGCGGCTCCGGCAGCGCCGCGGGATTGCCGAACCGGTCGGTGGCGCGAACGACCGCCCACGTCTCGCGGCCGACGACGGCGTCGGAAGAGACGACCACCCCGAGCCGGGCAGGCGGGCCCGGACGCACGGCAATCGGTACCGGGTCGACCGTCCGGCGCCAGTCGACGCCGGACTCGTCCTGAACCGCGACCAGAAAGCGAGCGGCCAACGTCGCGCACGTGGGTGCCTGCCAGCCGGAGCAGGTCACCGCTACCGTTCCGTTCGCGGGCAGCGGGCCGCGGGTAACCGACACCTCGATGGCGTGGTTCCACGGGTTGAAGCTGCTCACGCAGTGATAGCTGGCCTCGACCTCCGCGGCGGGCGATTCGGCTCGGGCCCTCAGGTACTCCGCGCCTTCGGGATCCGTCACCTGGAGGTCGCCGAAATCGAGTGGCCAGCGCCACGCGATCGCGATCCGGCCACCCTCCGGCAGCCCGCCCTCGCCGACCGTGACCTCGAATTCCGCGGCGATCGGCGCTCCGGCCGTCACCGGCTTCGAGCACCGCAGCCGCGCGCGGCCGACAGCGCGTTCCCGCGCGGCTGCGGTCAGCTCGGGCTCGTGGTGAACCACGTAGCCGCCCGGCTGCCCGCTGCTCAGCAGCACGCCCGCTCCCAGCCGTCGCGCGCGGCCTCGTAGTCCGGGATCTGTCCATCCACGAACAGCCACACCCGGCTCATCCAGGGCATGTTGAACAGCAGCGTCGACGCCAACGCCTGCAGGCGATCGACGCCCTGCAAACCGGCGCCCGACTCGTCGAGCAACGCGGCGGCACTCAGGTCCAGGTACAGCGTGTCGCTCCCGAGCGTCAGCCCCCGCACCTCGGTGGAGCGTGGCAGCGCGGACCCGTGCTCGCGGGCGCGCGGGCCAAGAATCACTTCGTCCACCAGCAGGCGCAGCGAATCGATGCGGCCCGCACGGCGGGGCAGGTAGCGGGTCTCTCCCACCAGATCGCCATCGGCGCCTCCGAAGAACAGCACGCGGGAGACCGGGGGATCGCCGACGACCATCGCCAGGAAAGACACCGTAAGAGTCACCGCCAGCGCGCCCAGCGCCAGCCAACGATGCAGCCGCACGGCGGCCGCCCCCCGCCCGCGGCGCGCGGCGGAGCTCCGTGGCTCCGGCGGCGTGCCGGCGGCCGATGGCACGGACGGATCGTCACGTTCCGTCGTCGACGGTTCTGGCGCGGCCGGCCCGTCGCTGCCACCCGCGGCCGCCAACGCTTCCAGCCCTGCCGATGCGTCGGCGAAGCGTCGCTCGGGATCAGCCGGCCAGCGCATAGATGTCGTCGGAAGGATCGGCGGCGTGTCGCACGCGGCGGGACGGATCGCAAGCTCCCCGCCCCCC
>JAPOQV010000631.1 GCA_026710565.1 Spirochaetaceae bacterium
AGGCGGCGCTGGGAAGAGACGCGGGACTGGAGGTCAGGCTTGTCTGATCCTCCGAATCCGCCGCGCCCGCTGCATGGTTGCGAGCCCGAGCACTTGGTTCCGCCTTGAACACGGGGCGATGAAGCGGGTCGTGGTGATCGGCGCCGGCTTCGGCGGGCTGGCGGCCGCCGCGCTACTGGCCGCGGACGGGTTCGACGTGACCGTGCTGGAGCGCAACGATCAGCCCGGCGGACGCGCCATGCTCTACCGCGAAGGCGGCTTCTCGTTCGACATGGGTCCGTCGTGGTACCTGCTGCCGGACGTGTTCGAACGGTTCTTCGCCCGCTTCGGCAGCGCGCCGGCCGATCACTACCGGCTGACGCGGCTGGATCCGGCCTACCGGGTGTTCTTCGGCGACGGGCCGCCCACGGACGTGTCCGCCGACCTGGAGGCGAACCTGGCGCTGTTCGAGCGCATCGAGCGCGGCGGCGCGGACGCGCTCCGCGGCTACCTGGCGCGCGCGGAGTACCAGTACCGCGTGGCGATGGAACGGTTCATCTACCGCGACTACCGCGGCGCCGGCGACCTGCTGGACCGGGAGCTGCTGGTCCACGGCACGCGCATGCGGCTGTTCGGCCGCATGGACCGGATGGTCGCGCGCTCGTTCGCGGACGACCGCCTGCGCAAGCTGCTGACGTACAACCTCGTCTTCCTGGGCTGCTCGCCGAGCCGCGCCCCGGCCCTGTACGCGCTGATGGCGCACGCGGACTTCAACCTGGGCGTCTGGTATCCGGAAGGCGGCTTGAACGGCGTCGCGCGCAGCCTGTACCGCCTGGCGAGGAGCCAGGGGGCCAGGTTCGTGTTCGATTCGCCCGTGACCGCGATCCGGCTGGCCGGGCGCCGGGCGACCGCCGTCGACTCGGCCTCCGGGAGCTACCCAGCCGACGCGGTGCTGGCCAACGCCGACTACCACCACGTGGAGCAGGCGCTGCTGCCGCCCGCAGCGCGCTCCTACACGGCGCGCTACTGGGCTCGTCGCGTGGTGGCGCCGTCGGCGTGTATCGTCTACCTCGGCCTGGACAGGCGGGTGCCGGCGCTGGCTCACCACAACCTGCTGCTGCAGCACGGGTGGGACGAGCACTTCCGGAGCATCTTCGACCGGCCGGGGTGGCCGGCGCGCCGGGCGCTGTACGTCTGCCGGCCGTCGCTGACCGATCCGGCGGTCGCGCCGCAAGGGGGCGAGAACCTGTTCCTGATGATGCCGGCGGCGGCCGGGCTGCACGACGACGACGAGGCGCGGGGGCGCTGCCTGCGGCTGATGGTGGGCGCTCTGGAGACGACGATCGGGGAGGGGATCGAGGACTCGGTCCGCGTATGCCGGCTGTTCACCCACCGCGACTTCACCGGCACCTTCAACGCCTTCCGCGGCACCGCCCTGGGACTGGCGCACACGCTGCGGCAGACGGCGTTCCTGCGGCCGTCGATCCGGAGCCGGCGCGTCGGCAACCTGTACTTCGCCGGCCAGTACACGACGCCCGGCATCGGCGTGCCGATGACGCTGATCGCCGCCACCATCGCGCGCGACCGCATCGCGGCGGCGGCCGGAGGGCAGCACGATGCCTGACCGCCGCCTCACCCGCATCTTCCGCCGCGGCAGCAGGACCTACTTCTTCTCCAGCGTCGCCTTCCCGCCGGCCCTGCGCGACGACGTGTTCGCGCTCTATGCCTTCGTGCGCACCGCCGACAACTTCGTCGACCAGCCCCCCGGCCGGCAGGACGCCGCTGCCTTCGACCGCTTCCGCGAGCGTTACGCGTCGGCGGCCGCCGGCAGCCCGGACGGCGACCCCGTCATCGACTCGTTCGTGGAGCTTGCAGTCCGCAAGCGGTTCCGCGACGAGTGGGTGGCGGCGTTCCTCGACGCCATGGCGCAGGATCTGACGCAGACGGACTACCCGGCCCTCGACGACACCCTGGCCTACGTGTACGGCAGCGCCGAGGTGATCGGGCTGATGATGGCGGCCATCATGGAGCTGCCGGAGCAGGCGTACGCACCGGCGCGGATGCTCGGGCGCGCGATGCAGTACATCAACTTCATCCGCGACATCGCCGAGGACCTGGAGCTCGGCCGCACCTACCTGCCGGCCACGGAGCTGGCCGCCGCCGGCCTGCGCAGCCTGGACCCGGAAGAGGCGCACCGCGACGTGCCGGCGTTCCGCCGCTTCGTGCGGGCCGAGATCGACCGCTACCTGGGCTGGCAGCGGGCCGCCGATGCCGGCTTCCACTTCATTCCGCGCCGTCCGCGCGTGGCGATCCGCACCGCCTCCGACATGTACCGCTGGACCGCCGATCGCATCCGCGAGGACCCGCTGGTCGTCTACCGGCGCAAGGTCCGGCCGTCGGCGGCCCGCATCCTGGCGACCATCGCGGCGAGCGCGCTTGGCGGCGGGCGGCGATGACGTTGCCCGAGGCGGAAGAGCGGGCGACATTGCCGGTGGAACCCGTGCACGCGAGCGAACGTACTCCCGTCCCAAAGGCTGCACCGGCCCCGGCGTATCGGGCGTTGGCCGTGGGCGTCCTGTTCAGCGTCGGCTTCACGGCCCTCATCTGGCTGCTCGCGGGGCGGCTGGCCGACGTCCCGCACGCCGAGGACGCGGGCGCTTCGTGGTACTACTGGAAGCTCATCGACCCCACGCTGGCCAGCAGATTGACCGCCTGGGGGTTTTACCTGTTGCACCAGGTAGCGTTCTGGGCCGTGATCCTCTACGCGCAGCGCAGCCTCGGGCGCGGCACGCCGCGCTACAGCGGGTCCCTGCGCCTGGCCAACGGGCTGGCCCTCGGGGTCAACGGCTTCTTCATCGCGCTGCGGGTGGTGCAGACGCACCTCTGGTACGACGGCCTGGCGCAGGACGTCTCGATCTGGAGCTCGCTCGGCTCGGTCGCACTCATGCTGGTCTGGGTGCTGCTGATGGAGAACCCGCGGCGCGGCCTGTTCTTCGGGAAGAAGATCGCCTTCCCCAAGCGGGTCACCTCGGTTGCGCGCCGCTACCACGGCTACTACTTCGCCTGGGCCACCGTCTACACCCTCTGGTACCACCCGACGGAGGCCACCAGCGGCCACCTCATCGGGTTCCTGTACATGTTCCTGCTGCTGCTGCAGGGCAGCCTGTTCTTCACCCGCGCGCACGTGAACCGGTGGTGGACGCTCTTCCTGGAGGTGTCGGTGCTGGCGCACGGGACGCTGGTGGCGATCATGCAGGGCGAGGGCATGTGGCCGATGTTCGCGTTCGGGTTCGGCGGGATCTTCGTGATCACCCAGATGCACGGGCTGCGCTGGCCGCGGTGGGTGCGCGGGCTGGTGCTGGCCGCCTACGTAGCCGGCGTCCTGGCCGTCTACGGCGCGCTCGGCTGGGAGCGGCTTGCCGAGGTGGTGCGGATCCCCTTCATCGACTACGCGGCGGTGTTCGCGCTGGCCGGCCTGATCGGCGGCGCGCTGGGCGTGATTCGGCTGGTTCGGCCCGGGACGGGCGGGGGTACGCCCCCGGCGCCGAACCGATCCCGAATGGAGGTGGCGGGAATCGAAACCCCGTCCTGAAAGGCACCACGCACGCGTCTACAGGTTTGTCCGGCGCTTCATTGTCGATGTGGACGTGAGGCCGCCGGCGGCCGCGTCCCATCCAATCCCGCTGTAGTGTCCCCGATGGCCCGCGAGCCGGCCTTCAGGTAAGCCCCGATTTTCACCAGGGTGACGGTCGCTCAGAGCTGCGCTCCCGAAACCCCGTGACTGCTGCTTTAAGCAGCCAGTGCCAGGTTGTTGTTGGCAGTTAAAAAGAAGGTGCCATGTTTTAGGAGAATGGCTCTCCACCTGCAACGTCCGAGACGATCTTCCAGTCGAGCCCTGTTCACCCCCGTGGAGGCTGTTCACCCCCGTCGCGCGCCGTTTCGTCACGGGCGAGTCCGCCGTGCATCGGTTCTCAACGCACGCTGCGCCTCGCGCTCGTCGTCCCGGCGCCGTATGTCTTGGCGCTTGTCCACGTCGCGCTTGCCCCGGCAGAGGGCCAGCTCGACCTTGACCAAGCCACGCACAGTGTAGAAGCGCAGCGGGACCAAGGTCAATCCACGCTGGGAAACCTGCCGGCGGAACGCCATGATCTCCTTCTTGTGGGCGAGCAGCCGGCGCGGACGGTCCGGCTCGTGGTTGTAGCGGTTGCCGTGCTCGTAGTGCGAGATGTGCAGCCCATGCAGCCACAGCTCGCCGTTCTCCACGCGCCCGTGCGCGTCCGCGAAGGCGAATCGCCCGGCACGCATCGACTTGACCTCGGTGCCGGAGAGGACCACGCCCACCTCCAGCCGCTCGATGGGCTGGTAGCGGTGCAGCGCCCGCCGGTTGGTCGCCAGCGTGCGCGGGCCGGCCCGCTCAGCCATCGGGAGCATCCGGCAGGGCGATGACGACCCGGAACCCAAGGTACGGGGTGGCCCACGCCGGTTCCTGCGCGCCGCGCGAGTAGACGCGGATCAGGTCACGCTCGCTCGCCCAGGAGCCGCCGCGTGCGACCCGCTCGGCGCCGGCGCGCGGCTGTCCGGCGAACGGCGGCACGTGCCCGGCACTCGTCCACAGCAGATAGGAGGCCGGCGCGTACCACGTGCCCGTCCACTCCCAGACATTGCCGAGCAGGTCGTGGAGTCCGTAGCCGTTCGCCTCCGACACCGGCGAAGAACCCGGCCCCGAGACGCGTGTCCCGTCGACCCGAGTCTGTGCGAGCCGGGCGCCGCCCGTGCCCGAGGCGTTGGGGTAGGGGTGTCCGGACAGGCCGCCCCGCGCAGCCCACTCCCACTCGGTCTCGGTGGGCAGGCGCACGATCATGTCTCCGTACGGCCAGGGACCACGCGCCGCAGCCGACGCACCCAGCCAGGCGGCGAACGCTGCCGCCGCGTGGTGGGATACGTGCGTGACCGGCTGATCGAGCGTGCCCGGCGCGGGAACGCCTTCGGACCACGATGCCAGGTAGGCCGGCTCCGCCAGCCCCTCTCTCACCAGCGCGGCGGTTCCCGCCGGCGACCATCGCGGCACCTCGGCCACGAACCGCGCGAACTGCCGGTTGGTCACCTCGGTCTCGGCCATCAGGAATGGCCCGACCGCGCGCAGGTGCGGCTGATGGTCGTGCGTGGCGTCGGCACGCACGGGGCGGTCCACGTCATCCCCCATCAGCAGCGTCCCGCCGGGGACCGCCCGGAAGCGTATGCCGCCCAGGACGACGGCGTCCTGCAGCGCCGCCGGCCCCGGGGACGGGGACGGGTGGGAGGACACGGCGCGCCGGTAGTCCTCGCCCCGCTCCTGGTACCACCGCTGCGCCGCCAGGCGCTGCCTGAGCTCGCCCGGCACGGCGGCGGCGAGCCACAGCGGCAGGCCCGGGGAGTCGCGGTCGGGCTGCAACCCCCGGGCCAACAAGAAGCGCGCGGGCTGCGGCGGCCCCCGCCCCCCGCGGGCGGGCGCAGGCGC
>JAPOQV010000632.1 GCA_026710565.1 Spirochaetaceae bacterium
GCGCCTCGTCTTCCTCCTCTACGCCGAGGAGCGCGGTGTGTTGCCGGAGAACGAGACCTTCGTCCGGCACTACTCGCTCGCCGGCCTCTACCAGCGCCTGCGCGAGGACGCTGCACTCAACCCCGACACCATGGACCAGCGTTTCGGCGCCTGGGCGCAGCTTCTGGTGCTGTTTCGCCTCATTCACGACGGGGCGAGCGCGCATCGCACCGGTGGCGCCGTCAGCCTGCCGGAACGCCGCGGCGCCCTGTTCGACCCCGACCGCTTCCGATTCCTCGAAGGCCGTAGCGGCGGAGGTGGCCGGCAGACGATCGAACGGGTGCTGCCACCCCACATCTCGGACGGCGTCGTCTACCGCGTGCTGGAGAAGCTGCTCGTCCTCGACGGCGAGCGCATCTCATACCGCACGCTCGACGTGGAGCAGATCGGCTCCGTGTACGAGACCATCATGGGCTTCCGTCTGGAGATCGCCACCGGCCATTCGGTCGCCGTCAAGCCCGCGAAGAAGCTGGGAGCGCCGAACACGATTGACCTCGACGCGCTGCTGGCTCAGCCGAACGCCCGCCGTGGAAGGTGGCTTCAGGACCGCGCGGATCGCACCATCACGGACAAGGTCGCGAAGCGGCTCCGGGAAGCGGAGACGGTAGACGATCTGCACGCGGCGCTGGACCGGGTACTGGACAAGAACGCGACGCCCGACATCGCCCCGCCTGGCGCTCTGGTACTGCAGCCCAACGAGGAGCGGCGGCGCTCCGGCTCCCACTACACGCCCCGCGAACTCACCGAGCCGATCGTCCGCCACACTCTTGAGCCCCTTCTGGATCGGCTGAGAGGCGAGGACGGCCGGGCGCCGACGCCGGAGCAAATCCTGGACCTCAAGATCTGTGATCCGGCGATGGGCTCCGGCGCGTTCCTGGTCGAGACTTGTCGCCAGCTCGCTGACGCCTTGATCGATGCGTGGGGCGCTCACGGCGCGATGCCAGCCATCCCGCCTGACGAGGACGAAGTGATCTACGCCCGGCGCCTGATCGCCCAGAAGTGCCTCTACGGCATCGACCGGAATCCGATGGCCGTCGACCTTGCCAAGGTCTCCCTCTGGTTGAGCACGTTGGCGCGAGACCATCCGCTGACCTTCGTGGACCACGCCTTTCGCCACGGCGACTCGCTGCTCGGGCTGACCCGCCGGCAGATCGAAGCGCTGCACTGGAAGCGCGGTCAGTTGCCGGTCCTGACAGGCTTCGGGGTGCAGAAGGCACTGGAAGAGGCATCCGCGCGACGGCGCCAGATTCGCGAGGCCGACGACTCCGTCAGCGAACGCCGGTTGCAGAATCTCTGGCGCGACGCACAGGACGCGGTCGCCGACGTGCGCCTGTTCGGCGATCTGGTGCTGGCCGCGTTTTTCGAGGGCTCCAAGCCGAAGGAGCGGGAATCGCGACGTCTGGCGTACCAAGAGGCGATCGTGAATCGCGGGTCGATGCGCCATGCGGCGGAGCTTGAGGAACGGCGGAACGCGGAGATGCCGTTCGCTCCATTCCATTGGGAGATCGAGTTTCCCGAGGTGTTCGAGCGCGAGAACCCTGGCTTCGACGGTTTCGTTGGCAACCCGCCATTTGCCGGAAAGAACACCGTCGTGGCGGGAAACGTCAGTGGCTACCCAAGCTGGCTCAAGGAGATGCATGAGGAGAGCCACGGTAATGCCGACCTCGTGGCGCACTTCTACCGGCGTACGTTCGATTTGCTGCGCGACGTTGGCGCGTTGGGCCTGATCGCCACGAACACCATCGCTCAGGGTGACACCCGGTCCACCGGATTGCGCTGGATCTGCGAGCACGGCGGCGAGATCCATCGCGCCACCAAACGAGTCAAGTGGCCCGGCGACGCGGCCGTGATCGTCAGCGTCCTCCATGTCGTCAGAGGGGAGTATGCGCAAGACAGAGTGCTCGATGGCGAAATGGTGGACCGGATCACCGCGTTCCTGTTCCATCGCGGTGGCCACGCGGATCCGGTGCGGCTGGCGGCCAATGCCGGCAAGAGCTTCCAAGGCAGCATCGTGCTCGGTATGGGTTTCACCTTCGACGACACGGACAAGAAGGGTGTCGCGTCACCGCTCGCCGAGATGCAGCGACTCATTGCCTCGGACTCACACAATCGCGATGTCATCTGCCCGTACATCGGTGGGGAGGAAGTCAACACAAGCCCCACTCACGCCCATCACCGCTACGTGATCAACTTCGGAGACCGAAGTGAGGCAGAGTGCCGCCGACGCTGGCCGGACCTGCTGGCAATCGTCGAGCAGCGCGTGAAGCCGGAAAGAATGAAGGTCAACAGGCAAGTACGGCGAACCCATTGGTGGCAGTTTGGCGATAAGCAACCGGCGCTTTGCGCTGCCATCGACGGCCTGAATCGGGCGTTGATAAACTCACAAGTGAGTGCCCATCATCAATTCGCCTTGGTGCCAACCAACTCGGTGTTTGCGCACACAGCATACGTGTTTGCTATGGAGCGCTACGCCGCCTTCTCTGTTCTGCAACGCCGCGCCCACGAGATCTGGGCGCGATTCTTCGGATCGTCGCTGGAAGAGCGGCTCCGCTACACACCCTCCGACTGCTTCGAGACCTTCCCGTTCCCCGAAGGCTGGGACATCGATGGCTCCCTTGAGGCCGCGGGACGGTCCTACCATGAGTACCGCGCGGCACTCATGGTCGAGAATGCCGAGGGCATGACCAAGACCTACAACCGCTTCCACGACATCTACGAGACCAACCCCCGTATCGTCGAGTTGCGCGAACTCCATGCCGCCATGGATCGCGCTGTCCTCGACGCCTACGGCTGGGCCGACATCGCCACCGACTGCGAGTTCCTCCTTGACCACGAGATCGACGAAGCAACCTGGGGTCGCAAGAAGAAGCCCTACCGGTACCGCTGGCCCGATCCCGCCCGTGACGAAGTCCTCGCCCGCCTTCTCGCCCTCAATGCGGAACGTGCCCAAGACGAAGAGAGGACGCCAGCGGAAGGCCGGACGCCGCCGCGGCGCAGGCGCCGGACTCAGTCCGACCGCGCTCTGACGCCGGTTTCGATGAATAGCGACGCTTCTGGAAGTCCTGAACTGGATGCTATCGTGGAACCGCATGTGTGAACCGAAGTCCGCTTCCGTTCCTCCTGATCTCTATCCGTATCTGAACGAGATTGCCGAGCGCCTGTTCTCCGGTCATGCGGCCGTCATGATCGGGTCCGGCTTTAGCCGAAACGCACAACCGCGGGGTGGTTCATCTCCCCAGTTTCCAGATTGGTCTGGGCTGGGAGACCTGTTCTACGAGAAACTTCACCACAAACGTCCTGACGCTGAAGCCAAGTATCTCAGCGTCCCAACCTTGGCCAACGAGGTGGAAGCCGCCCTCGGTCGGCCAGCTCTGGATCGGATCCTAAGCTCTGTCATTCCCGATCAGGACCACGAGCCTGCGGCGTTACACATAGCGTTGCTCAATCTCCCGTGGTCGGACGTCTTCACAACCAATTACGATACGCTACTGGAGAAAGCGTGCAAATCAGTCGCTTTGCAGAAATATGACATCGTAGTCAATCAGCACGATCTCGTCTACTCGGAACGGCCACGAATCGTCAAGCTGCATGGCAGCTTGACGCCGGCCCGCCGGCTCATCGTCACCGACGAGGATTACCGCCGGTATCCCGAGGATCATGCACCGTTCGTGAATACGGTTCGTCAGGCACTCCTGGAAAACACGCTATGCCTGATCGGATTCTCCGGTGACGACCCCAACTTCCTGCAGTGGATCGGATGGATCGGAGACAATCTCGGCCGTCAGGACGCTCCCAAGATGTATCTCCTCGACGTGCACCGGCTTTCCGACTCCCGGAAGAAGCTACTTGACGAACGAAACATCGTTTGTGTGGACCTGTCCCGGTATCCGGGCATTGGCCTCGATGATCACAATATGGCGCTCCAGCGACTCTTCGAATACCTCGAATCCAGAAGGAGAGATTACAATCGGCTCCGATGGCCATACGATGATGACGCTCACAGAGAAGAGACCGATGAGGACACAGCCGCGCAGATCTCTGCCCTCATGCCCACGTGGAGAGATCAGCGGCGTTCCTATCCGGGTTGGGTTATCGTTCCCGACGACCGTCGTCCCACTCTCTGGAGGCTCACTCGCGAGTGGACTCGAAAGTCCCCAGCGTCGGGAAGCCTTCCGGAAAATCTCGATCTCGAGTTCGCCTTCGAGCTGATCTGGCGCATGGAGAAGTGCCTATGCCCCATCTTCGACAATCAGATCGAGTATCTTGAGCTCACTCTGAATCGGTATCTGCCTCTGACGCGTGCTGACGATCTGATCGACCCTGCGTCATCGGGTCCGGAGGACACCAAGGGGCGAAGCCTCCCTCGAAGCAGGGTTCGCGACATGTGTCATCACCTGCTACTTGCGGTCTTGCGGTACTACCGCGAAGAGGGGCTGCAGGAGAAGTGGAACGGCACTTGCGAGAAGATCGAAGACCTCGTGACAACGATGTCCGCCGAGCATAGAGCACGATTCCACTACGAACGAGCGCTCGCCGCGCTGTTCGCTCCGGACCCGCAGGATGTCAAGACGAAGATCGAGGAGTGGCCGGTAGACGACTCGCTACCATTCTGGGAAGCGAAGCGCGCCGGTCTGCTCGCAGAAATCGGTCAACTACGAGATGCCGCGAGGATTCTTGAGAGTTCCCTTGCAGAGATCCGTACCCGGTCGAATCTCAAGCCCGTTACAACGGACTATTCTCTCGCTTCGCAGGAGTCAATCGTCATGCGCCTGTTTCGCTCCGTGCAACTGGCGTTGGACTTCTCGACAGGAGAGCTCTCCAAGTATAGGCAGACCGCCAGGGAGTTCACCGACCGCTGGCATGCGCTTCGACAATTCGGTTGCGACCCGTGGCGTGATTTCGAGGTATTTGAACTCACCCTAGATCGACCGCCAGAACATAGACAGAACGCCACGCAGAAGCCGACGTTCGACATCGGCGGAGTCACGCATACTCTCAGCTTCGAAAGCGACGACACGGAGACGTTGACCGCGTACCGATTCTTGCGATTCTGTGAAGACACCGGTATACCTTTTCAAATGCCCAGACGTACGATCGCCACGAAGACCGCAGTGGGAGCCTTGTCTCGCGTCGCTCCTCACTCTCCATACTGGGCGATGGCGACGCTCATCCGCCTCAACGATGCGAAAGCGGTCGAACGTCTCTTCGATCGCGCGTCCGTTGCCCGCATGGATACCGTGTCGGTCGACGGCCTGGTCGATCGTTATCTCAGGTCCCTGGACCTCGCGCTCGCTGACATACATGCCGGAACTCATGCCTGGGACCACAACCTTGGCATTCTACTCGCCAAGGTCGTACCGGAAATCCTGTCGAGATTGTGCTGCAAGTGCTCGCCCAGCACGAACCATCGGCTCCTGGGTTTTCTCATCGCAGTCTATCGATCCGACCATAAAGGGTACTACCAAGGAATCAGGCACCTGACCGAGAGACTTCTTGAAGCGCTTTCGCCCCATCAACGTATCGCAGCGATTCCCCGATTGCTATCTCTGCCGATCCTTGCGGACCTCAACAACCTCGAAAAACTGGAGTACCAGAATCCGTTCGCGTTCCTTGTAATCGAGAGAGACTCTCTGTCGAACCCGGTCGAGGTAGACGATGGCCACCTCGATCGACTCGTCAAGAGTGTGTCGTCCGACAATCCGAGGGCTAGGCGATGGGCAGTGCTCACGCTCGGAAAGCTACACGAGTGGGGGATTCTCGGTCAGTGGACACACCAGTTCGCCGATGCGCTGTGGGATCGCCTCGACGATGCAGGGATGCCGTCGAACACCGACTATTTTCGGTTTGCGCTGCTGACGCTACCTCATCCGACGCGGCATGATCCGATCGCGATATTCAAAACGTGGGCTCTCAATGCGCGGTTTCCCGTGCAGGCAGGGCGTAAGTCGATTAGTGTCCCGGTGGACGGCGGTCATACTCCTTGCAATGAGATGGTCGGAGCCAGTGGAACTGTCACTTGGTCCTCGGAAGAAGCCGCCAAGATCGTGCATCGCCTCGTAGAGTGGTGGGATGCCGATAAGAAATACATCAAGGACGCGCATGACCCCGAACCAATAGGGTCGATTACCGAGGCACTCAGGCAGAGATTCACGGACTTGGTGAATGCGCTCGTCACGGTTATATCCCCTTCATTCAACCCGAGCGATGGAAGCGACACGCGAAATTCCTTGGAGCGCGTAGCGCTTGAGCTGCCGGAACATGGGTTGCCAGCTCTCCGCCTCGAAAGCGCCTACGTTCACCTGGTTCCGGAGAAAGGGAGCGAGCTCCTGCAGCGCATCGAAGGGGCGATCACGTCGTCGTCCGAAGAAACCGTTAGAGATGGACTGCAAGCCGTCTGGGTCATGGCGGAGAGGATTAACACGAGCACGGAAACTCGAGCGAGGAGCGACCTCTTGCGGATTCTCGGCGTGACAAGCCAAGTCCTGCGCTGGCGTAGGGAGCAAGGACTACCCTTGGCAATCAATACCGTAGCAGACACAACGAAGATGCATCCCTGGACATTCGCCGCCGACATCAAGCGCTCGGTGCTTGAGGGTCTGCATCATCTGATTCAGGAAACCGCCATTCTCTCGCCGAGCGGTCTGCATCCCCACGCGGACGATGGCTGGGGGGTGGCGACCAAGCTCAGGGTGAGGCGCGCAGCGGCCGGTCTCGCGTATACGCTGTCGAACCATTACCAGCAGTGCGAAACTCCTGCTCCTGCGGTCATAGGGGAGTGGGCGGCCATATGCAGGTCGGATAATGAGTTTGCCGAGGTCAGGAATCAATGGATGGCACCGGACCCAGCGTGACGAACCGGGTCCGGATTGGCAGCCACACAGTATCTGACGCTCGGAAAATCGCCTCTCGCATGCACTGGCACCTCGACCAAGCATGTCAGAGAGCCGGACTCGCCCGAACGCGGTTGACCGACGCCTCGAACTCGGCCCGTGAGGCGTTCTTTACCCTTCTCACGGTGAGGCGAGCGGGCTTTCGGGGATGAGCGTCGCCGGAGGTGACGCGGCGTACATGGTGCGACCGGCTGACGTCCGCTCCCGGCTGCGGGAGGCGCTTGAGCTCGACCTGATCGGTCCCGGAGTCGGGCATCCGCTGGCGGACGAGCGTTTGCCAGGATGGGTGCGCCCGTCCAATTGGTATCTCACGGGGTTTCTGGTCCCGCGGGGCGCGTCGGCGGAACAGCGCGCGGACGCCGATGCTGATGACGACTTCGAGCCGGAAGTCGCTGGAGACGGCGGGCTTGGCGACGACTCCACCGAAGATCGCCGGGCAGCCAAGAAGGGTTTCTTTCCGTCGTCGATGGGCTTGAGCTTTCTGGTTGCCGAGGGCGTCGAGGAATTGCACGTCACTGTACGCTGGGGGGACTACCGCTACGTCGACGGCGCATCCGCGGGCGACGGAGAGGCAGCCGTCGCGGCCGGTGCCGGGGAGTCGTCCGACAAGGCGGAGAAGGCGGACGATGGTGGCGCTGCCGGAAGCGGGGGCGGCGCATCCGCGTGGTGGCAACGGACGGCCCGAACGGAAGCCGTGCCGGTGGTGCTTCCGGGGGCGGATGATGCACGGCGGCACCGCGTCCCCGGCTCGCGCGGGCTGGTCGTCATGGCCGCCGCTCGCCCGGTGCATGCGGCCAGCTTTGCGGGTCGGATTCCGCCGGGGACGCGCTCGGTTTCGCTGTTCCTGGTGAACGAACGCGTGCCGTCAGCCGGCCCCGTTCGCGATGCGGCGTTCGCCTTTCAGGTGGAGATGGAGGTGCGTGGCGCGGCGCCGTTCGTGCCGCGGCCCGACCCGCGCGGGGTAGCCGGCGACGATGCGGACGAGCGCGTGGCGGACCTGCACTACGCCGACACGCCGGAGTATGCAGCCGGCCACGGCGTGGCTGCGGACTGGGAGCTGTCGGATGGCGCCTGCCGGACGTTGCGGACCACGTGGATTCCCGCGGCCGACGTGGAGACGACGGAGACTATGGAGGTGCCGGGTGTTGAGTTGGCGATGGCGGCGCTCGGCGATCTCTCCGACGGCCTCGCCGCCGAGCTCGCGTTGACGCCGCTGGTGACGGGTTATCGGGCCTGGATCGACCAGAAGGACGCCGCGTTGACCGACCTGACGGGCGAGCGCCGCGACACTGCCGAGGAGCTTGTGTTCCACGCCCGCTCTGCCGCCAGCCGCATCGAGCAGGGCATCCGGGTGCTATCGCAGGATGCGGACGCGCTCGACGCCTTCCGCGTCGCCAACCGCGCCGTTGCCGCCGCGCTCTCGCGGCGCTTGGCCCGCGAAGGGGTGACCGAACCGCCGCGTTGGCGTGCCTTCCAGCTCGCCTTTCTCTTGCTGAACCTCTCCGGCCTCGCCGATCCCGCGAATCCGGAACGCGAGTTCGTGGACCTCCTCTTCTTTCCCACCGGCGGTGGCAAGACGGAGGCGTATCTCGGGCTCGCGGCGTTCACGATGGTGCTGCGGCGGTTACGCAATCCCGAAGACGCCGGCCGCGCCGGTGCCGGGGTCAGCGTCATCATGCGCTACACCCTTCGGCTGCTGACTCTGGACCAGCTTGGACGTGCCGCCGGCCTAGTGTGTGCCCTGGAGTTGGAGCGGCGCAAGGACGCTGGGCGGTACGGCGACTGGCCGTTCGAGATCGGACTGTGGGTAGGGAAGGCGGGCACGCCGAATCGGCTCGGCGAACGGGGCGACAACCGCTCGGACTCCGCGCGAAGCAAGGTCAGCCAGTACAAGAACAACCCGCAGGGCAGGCCGGCTCCCATTCCGCTCGAAGGGTGTCCCTGGTGCGGGGAGGACTTCACACCGGACTCCTTCGCGCTGCTGCCGGACGCGGATCACCCCACCGAGCTTCGTATCGCCTGTGCCAACTGGGAGTGCGACTTCTCGGGCGATACGCCGTTGCCGATCGTGGCAGTGGACGAGCCGCTGTACCGGCGGCTGCCCCCCTTCCTGGTCGCCACCGTGGACAAGTTCGCCTCACTGCCGTGGGTGGGCGAGTCCGGTGCGCTCCTCGGCGGCGCGGACCGCCATGACGAGCACGGGTTCTACGGCGCGGCCGACCCCCGCCGCGGCAATCGCCTGACTCGTCCGCTCCCGCCACCCGACCTTGTCATCCAGGACGAGCTGCACTTGATCTCCGGACCGCTGGGGACGATGGCGGGTCTCTACGAGGCGGCGATCGAAGCGCTGTGCGTGCGGGAGATCGACGGCAGGCGGGTGAAGCCGAAGATCGTCGCGTCCACGGCCACCGTTCGCCACGCTCGTGAACAGATTCAGGGGCTCTTCGGACGCCCGGCGACGCACATCTTCCCGCCGCCGGGACCGTCGCGTGACGACTCGTTCTTCGCCCGCACCATGCCCGCGTCGGAGCGAAACGCGCGGCAGTACGTCGGCATCGCGTCACAAGGCCGTAACCCGAAGGAGGCGATGCGGCGGGTGCTGCTGACGCTCATGGGCGCGGCAGAGCGGGCTTGGCGCGACGGCGGCGGTCCGCGGACCCAGGACAATCCTTCCGATCC
The DNA here is from genome assembly GCA_026710565.1 of Spirochaetaceae bacterium. The sequence continues at coordinate 9,609 of JAPOQV010000632.1, forward strand.
CTACATGACCGTGCTCGGCTACTTCAACAGCCTGCGCGAGCTCGGCGGCGCCCGGCGGATCCTGGAGGAGGAGGTGCAGAACACGCTCAAGCGCTACGGCGACCGCAAGCGGCTCGGCGAGGCGCAGGGGCTGTTTCGCAACCGGACCAGCTTCTCGGATGTTGTCGAGCTCACGTCTCGGGTGAGCACCGACCGGGTGGCCGAGGCGCGGCGGCGGCTGCAGACGACCTTCCACGACCGCAAGCAGCGGGTGGATTGCGCCATCGCGACCAACATGATCTCGGTAGGTCTGGACATCCAGCGGCTCGGGCTGATGCTGGTCTACGGACAGCCGAAGACCAACTCGGAGTACATCCAGGCCACCAGCCGGGTCGGACGCGACGACAAGCGCCCCGGGCTGGTGGTGATGCTCTACAACGTGCATCGGCCACGCGACCGGTCGCACTACGAGCGCTTCCGGCACTACCACGAGACCTTCTACCGCTCGGTGGAGGTCGCCAGCGTGACGCCGTTCGCCGCGCGCGCCCTTGACCGCGGGTTCGCGGGGGCACTGGTGACGCTCGCCCGACATGCACGCCCGTCGATGACGCCGCCTGCCGGGGTGGAGGCGATCGAGGCGGAGCGCGTGGAGCTTGAACGACTCCTGCTCGAAGTCTTTCGCGCCCGGATCAACGAACAGCCCCTACAGGACGAGGCCGAACGCGAAGAACGGCTGAGGAGCATTCAGAATCGCATCGGCGACCTGCTCGACTCGTGGCGGGCGATCCTCGACGACTACCGCGCTGACGGGGTGGCGATGCAGTACCAGAGGTACGAGGCGGCAACCAGAAAGCCCCTCCTCCGCGAGATGCTGGACACCGACTTCGAGTCGGCTCATCACAGGAAGTTCCGCGCCAACCGGTCGCTGCGCGACGTCGAGCCGCAGGTGAACCTGTTCCTGCAGGACCTCTCAAGCCGGCTCAGCGGGAGCGGCGAGTGAACGGCAAGGCGCACGGCCAGTTGCGGCGCAGCCAGGTCATCACCACGTTCGGGCCGGGAGCCCTGATCGACTTGCCGGACGAGTCCGCGATCGTGGGCGGTCTGGACACCTGGGGCTCCGAGACGAACCTGGAAGCGATCGAAGAGCCGCGCCTTGCATCGAAGCTGACCTCCATGACGGGCGTGCACGGTCCGAGGCTGTATGCACCGCCGCCGGAGCCCGAGCACTGGCAGGATCGGCAACGCGGCATCGGCGCGTGGCGGTTCCCCGAGTGGTTCGTGGTGCAGGAATCCAACCCCGGCTCGATGGGACAGACCGGCTCGCGTTCCCGGCGCATGGTGCGCCGAACCGCGCTCGATCGGGGCAGGTTCGACAAGAGGCCGGTGGTGGCCACCCGATTCGTCCGTGCCTGCTCCAGGGGGCACGTGGACGACCTCGACTGGCATCGGTTCGTCCATGGGCCGGACGACCAATGCCGCCGGCAGCTCAGGCTGGACGAGCGCGGCACCAGCGGCGATCTGGCGGAGCAGATCGTGCGTTGCGAGTGTGGCAAGTCGCGCCGTATGCACGAGGCGGCCGACGTGGCGCAATTCCCGCTCGGCACCTGCAGCGGCGCCAGACCGTGGCTGGGACGCCATGCGAACGAGCCGTGTGATCAGCCCAGCCGGCTGCTGATCCGCACGGCGTCGAACGCCTGGTTTCCGCAGGTGCTCAGCGTGCTCTCACTGCCGGACCGAGGCACGGAGGTCGATGAAGCGGTCGAAGAGGTATGGCAACACCTGCAGATCGTTACTGATGCGTCGACTCTCGACGTCGTGAAGCGCTACCCCGGCGTCGCGGATCGCTTGGCGGCGTTCTCGGACAACGAGGTGTTGAACGCGATCGATGCGCGACGTTCGGGCGGCGGCGGGGCAGAGCGACCGATCAAATCCGCAGAGCTCGATGCGTTGCTCGCGGTCGCCGAGGGCTTCGGCGACGACGTGCCCGTCCATCCCGACTTCCATGCTCGGCGTCTGCCGGAGTCCGTGTGGCGCCGGTCGGCGAGCAGCGACGGCATCGCGTCCGTCATCCAGGTGCACAGGCTGCGCGAGGTGCTGGCGCTTGCCGGGTTCACCCGGCTGGAACCTGTGATGCCGAACGTGGACGGCGAGTACGAAGCCGAGGTTGAGCGGGCCGACATCGCGCTGGAACCGACGTGGTTCCCGGCAGTGGAGAACCGCGGAGAGGGGATCGTGCTACAGCTTCGTGGAAGCGCCGTAATGGACTGGGTCGGTCGGAAGCCGGTGCAGGAGCGGCTGAGCCAGCTCGTCGACGGCCACATTGCCTGGGCGCGTCAGCGGAACAGCGAGCGGGGCTTTCCGGGCGGACCCTACGTGCTGCTGCACACGCTGGCCCATCTCCTGATCCAGTCGTTGTCCATGCGCTGTGGGTCCCCCGCCGCATCGATTCGGGAGCGCATCTACGCTGACTACGAGGGCAAGCGCTTCGCCTTGTTGCTGTACACCGCGAGCCCCGATGCCGAAGGCACGCTGGGCGGTCTGGTCCAGGAAGCGCGCCGCGTCGAAGACCACCTGCGGTACGCGCTGGACTCCGCGGCGCTGTGCTCCAACGATCCGGTCTGCGCCGAGCACGTACCGGGGCGGAGCATGGAGGAACGCTGGCTGCACGGGGCGGCGTGCCACGGCTGCGCGCTGATCGCGGAGACGTCCTGCGAGATGCGCAACGAGTACCTGGATCGCGCGCTGGTCGCCTCGGCGCTGCACGCCTCGGAAGCCGCGTTCTTCGCCGCGCCGTGATCGACGCCCTGCTTGCGCTGCCGGCGTACGTGCGCAGAAGATTGTCGCTCGCTTTGGAATCCCGCCAGCTCCTCCCGCCATACTCGGCGGTTGCCGTCCGCTCGACGGTCGGCGGCGACCATCAGGATTCGATTCTTGAGGTGCTCACCGAGTGGGAGCGCACGGGCGTCTCGCCGGAGGCGGGAGTCGTCTGGCTGAACAGTCTGGCGCGCGAGTCGGATCGAGCGCCGGCGCCCGACTTCGTCTGGTCCGGCCCGGAAGTCGTCGGGCTGCACGCGCGTGACACGCGTCGGGTGTACGACGAGTTGATCGGCTCAGCGCAACGTTCGATCTGGGTGTGCAGCTACGCGTTCTTCGATGGGCCGCGCGCGTTCGCGACACTGGCAGCACGCATGGATACGAACCCTGGGCTCGAAGTGAGGTTGCTGCTCAACATCGAACGCCGGCGCGGAGACACCACGGCTGCCGACGCCGTGGTCCGTCGATTCGCGGACATGTTCTGGGGAGAGGCGTGGCCGGGAGGAGTGCGCCCGAGGGTGTTCTACGATCCCCGTTCCGTCGAGGACGACGGTCCTGGCGGGGTGCTCCACGCGAAGGCCGTGGTGGCGGATGAGGAGTCGGTGTTCATCACCTCCGCGAACCTCACCGAGGCTGCATTCGACCGCAACATCGAGTTGGGACTCCTCGTCCGCGATCGCACCCTTGCCGAGACGACGGTGCTCCATTTCCGCACGCTGATCGAGAAGGAACTGCTGCGTTTGCTGCCGTCCACGTAGCTATCGAACTAGGGCTCCTGTGCGCCGTGCACCAAGGGCGTCGGCACGCGCCCGGTGGCGCTCGGCTTCTCCCTGTCCGCCGGGAATGCGCACGCGTTTCCCGGGTTGGCATTGAGGTAACTGATCGGCCTTGTCTGGCGGGACCGAGCGGGGTTGTTCACTCAGAACGGCGATGTCGCTACCCTGGGACTTGATGCGAGCACACGAGATGGAAGCGCCCCGCTTCTTTCACGAGATCTCCGGCAACCTCCGCGAGCTTCCCGAACGGGGTCCCTTCCGGTCCGAACGCGAGTTGCAGGAATTCTTCGAAAAGCACTTGCACACGCTGACTCGTGTGGAGTTTCTCGAATCAGAGTACTCGACGGGCCAACGCCACCGCCGGCGTATCGACACCCTCGGAATCGATGACACTGGTCGACCCGTGGTCGTCGAGTACAAGCGCCGACAGGATGAGAACGTCATCAATCAGGGGCTGGACTATCTCGATTGGCTGGATGACCATCAGGCGGAGTTCCGCGAGCTCGTCCGCAAGAGGCTTGGTGACGGGCGCGTCACGGGCATCGACTTCACGGCTCCGCGCCTGCTGTGCATCGCCGCGGGGTTCCCGCGCCAGGACCAGATCGCTGCGAAGGACAGCCGGCGACATATCGACTTGCTGGTCTACCGACGCTTCGGCGATGCCTTTGTGGCGCTGGAGTGGGCGCACGGCGGCGAGCCACCCGCTCCCGTCGCCGGAGGCGATGACCCGGGCTCCTCCCAGTATCGAGAGATCACCATCCGAGACCGGGAACACATCCGCAAGGAGGAGCCGCTGCCGCGGGCGGCCTACGACGATCTCAGCGAGCACGGTCGTTCTCGCCGGCGCGTTACCGAGGACGAATTCCTGGAGTCTTGCGATGAGTTCGGGAAGGAAGTCTTCGCCAGCATCCTCGACTTGGCGCGGCGTGAGTCGATGCCCATTCATTGGGGTTCCAAGCGTTTCTCAGTGGGTGTCACGGTCCACGGCACCCGGGTGGTCGTTTGCTACGCCAACCCACCCACCTCTCATTACAAGCAGTCGCTGTACACGGCCCTGCGCGACCGTGCGGGGATCCAGAGGAAGGCCGGCGCCTCGGGCGAGGTGATCGACCGCCTCTGGCAGTCGGCGGAGGTGACCGGGCTCTTCAAACCGGCAGGCCGGGAGTTGAAGTGTGTCATCGACCGGAAGTTCGCGACCCATGAGGTCGACGCGCTCGTCGCGTGGTGCGAGTCCGTCGAGCAGGCGATCGTGGGGCAGGGACAGGCGAACGACCCTCACACTGACCGTTGAGCGCGAGCCGTCTCTGCCAAGAGCGGTCACCATCACTGCACCTGCCGTCCGCATAGTCGATGACCATGACGGTGTTGCCGCGCCAATTGGTCGGGATGCGGTGGCCGACGATGGGGTCGGCTTTGGGGCCGAAGTAGGCGCCGGTGCCGCCCCCGGCGGCCTGGGGGATGCGGACTACCTGATCGGCGTGCCGCTCGGGCAGCGGGTAGTCCAGTGTGACCTGGGCGCCGGCCGGGATCCGGTCGAGGGCCACGTATCCGTCACGGATGGCGTGGGGCACATCGGCTCCGTCCAGCGACACCGTCAGGGTGGTGGCGAACGAGGGTAGGCGGATGCGCACGGGGCCGGTGCGCGCGGGGAACACTTCCAGCCGGCCGGCGAACGGCTCGTGGCAGGAGACCGCCGCCCGCGGCGTCTCCAGCGTGTAGTGGAGGGTGACCGAGATGCCGGGCGCCCCCTCCGCCACGACGGCGTGGTGCGCGAGCCTGTCCCGCGTCCCGGTCCCCC
>JAPOQV010000633.1 GCA_026710565.1 Spirochaetaceae bacterium
GCCCGGGCGTGGAGGACGCCTGGGCCGGCGTCGCCGGGCGGGCGGGGCTGGCGGGCGCCGCCGGGCAGGCGTCGGCGCCCGCCTCCACCGGCGTGATCGGCTGGCGGCTGCCGACAGAGCCGATCTGCGCCGCTCTGCCCGGCCTTGTTGCCGCCTGTGCGCCGGGCAGCGTGGTGCCGGCGGCGCGTGCGATCATGACCACCGACCGCTACCCCAAGGTGCGCCGTCGGCGGGCGGGAGCGGTGGCGGTGGTCGGCATCGCCAAGGGCGCGGGCATGATCGAGCCGTCGATGGCCACCATGCTGGCGTTCCTGCTGACCGACGCCGCGGTCGACCGCGACACGCTGCAGGGCATGCTGGACGACGCGGTGCGCGACAGCTTCAATCGCATCTCCGTGGACGGTGACCAGAGCACCAGCGACATGGTGCTGGCGTTGAGCTCGCAGCGCTCCGGCGCCGTGCCCGAGGGGGCACTGGGTGAGGCCATCGCCGGCGTCTGCCGCGACCTGGCCGGCGACATCGTCCGCAACGGCGAGGGGGTCGAGCACGTGATCCGGGTCGCGGTCAGCGCTCCGGGGACGGACGAGCAGGCTGCGGCCATCGGCAAGGCGGTGGTCAACTCGCCGCTGGTCAAGACCGCCGTGAACGGCTGTGACCCGAACGTCGGCCGCTTGGTGAGCTCCATCGGCGACCACCTTGGCGCGCAACCCGACCCGCCGCCGCTGGCAGGCGCCACCGTCCGCCTGGGCGGGGTCACGGTGTTCTCGCGCGGTGCGTTCCAGCTCGACGGAAGCAAGGAGGAGGCGCTGGCCGCCTACCTGCAGGAGCGACGCATCGACCACGCGCGCGACTATCCGCCGCACGACCTCGCGGTGGAGATCGACGTCGACTTCGAGGCCCCTGCAGCGGGCCGCCGCGGGCACGCGGTGGTCCTGGGAGCCGATCTCTCGCACGGCTACGTGACGGAGAACGCGGACTATCGGTCGTGAGCTCACGAGCTCGGAGCTCGACGTCCGGGTTGCCGAAGTGCGCGCTGCTCTGCAGGAGGCGCGAAAGGAGATCGCCAAGCGGGTGGTCGGCCAGGACGGGGTGGTCGACGGCATGCTGATGGCGCTGGTCGCCGGCGGCCACGTGCTGCTGGAAGGCGCGCCCGGGCTGGCCAAGACGCGCGCCGTACGGGCCCTGGCCGAGGTCGTGGATGCCAGCTACAGCCGCATCCAGTTCACCCCGGACCTGCTGCCGGCCGATCTGATCGGCACCATGGTGTACCGGCCGCAGACCGGTGAGTTCGTCCCGCGGCGGGGACCGGTCTTCGCGCAGATCGTCCTGGCCGACGAGATCAACCGCGCGCCCGCCAAGGTGCAGTCGGCGCTGCTGCAGGCCATGGAGGAGCGGCAGATCACCATCGGCGAGCAGACATTCCCGCTGCCGCAGCCGTTCATGGTGCTGGCGACCCAGAACCCGCTGGAGCACGAGGGCACCTACCCGCTGCCGGAGGCGCAGCTCGACCGCTTCCTGCTGAAGTTGCAGGTGCCCTACCCCAGCTTCGAGGACGAGCTTGCCGTGGTCCGGCTGGTCGGCGACCTGCCGGACGCGGAATTGCACCGCGTGCTCGACCCGCAACGCGTGGCCGACATGCAGCGGAGCATCTCGGCGGTCCGGGTCGACCGCCGCATCGAGGAGTACGTCGTCGCCATCGTGCGCGCCACGCGCGCCGTCGACGGATCCGAGCACGGCGACTTCGTCGAGCACGCCCGCTTCGTCGAGCACGGCGCATCGCCGCGTGCGTCGATTGCCTTCTACCGCTGCAGCAAGATCCGCGCCGTGCTGGAGGGCCGCGCCTACGTCCTGCCCGAGGACGTCAAGGCGGTGGCGGCGCCGCTCCTGCGCCACCGCATCATCACCTCGTACCTGGCCGAGTCGGAGGAGGTGTCGCCCGATGCCATCGTCGAGATGGTGCTCGACCGGGTGGAGGTGCCGTGAGCGGGTCAGGCGCGGCGCCGGCGGCCCTCGCCCGCGATGCCCGCCGCATCAAGGTCGCCGCGGAGCGGGTGGCAGCGGCGCTTGCGGCCGGCGGCTACCGCTCCGCCTTCCGCGGGCAGGGCGTCGAGTTCGACGAGGTCCGCGAGTACCACGACGGCGACGACGTGCGCACCATCGACTGGAACGTGACCTCGCGGCTCGGCGGGGCCACCTCGGCCGCCTATTCCAAGGTGTTCAGGGAGGAGCGCGAGCTGGCCATTGTGCTGCTCGTGGACCGGTCGGCCTCGATGCTGGCCGGCTCGGCGGAGAAACGTGACCTGTCCGTCTGGGTGGCGGCCATCCTGGCGCTGGCGGCGCAGTTCAGTGACGACCGGGTCGGCGCCTGCGTCTTCAGTGACCGGATCGAGTCGTGGGTGGCGCCGGCGAAGGGGCGCACGCGGGTGCTGCGCCTGGTCAACGACCTGCTGCACGCGCGGGCCGACGGACGAGGTTCCGACCTGGCGCTGGCGCTGCGCACCATGGCCGCCAACCTGCACCGGCGCAGCGTCTGCATCATCCTGTCGGACTTCAAGGCCGACGGGTACTGGCACGAGCTGCGCACCACGGCGCGCGGCCACGACGTGATCGCGGTCCGCATGACCGAGCCGCTCGACCGCGCGCTGCCGGCGGGATCGACGGTGGAGCTGATCGACCCCGAGACCGGGTTGCGCCGGTTCGGGGTGGCCGACGGGTACCGGCGCTTCTGGGACCGGCACGTGCACGCGTGGCGGACGCGTTGCCGGCAGGCGGGCGTGGAGGGGCTGGAGATCTCCACAGGAGAGGATGCGGCTGCGTCGCTGGTCCGCTTCTTCGCGGCGCGCCGCCGCCGTCCGGAGTGAGCGGAGCGAACCTCACTCGAAGAGTGAGCGAAGCGAACCTCACTCGAAGAGTGAGACGACTCGTGCGCCGGCTGTGGGTCCCGGCTGTGCTCGCGGCAGCCGCGGCCGCTGCGCAGGAACCGCCGGCCGCGGCCGCAACGCCCGTGGCCGCCCCGGTCCGTATCGAGCAGGTGACGTTCATCCCGGCGCGGTTCACGGTCGGCGATCCGGTCGAGCTGCAGGTGGTGCTGGTCGGCCTTCCCGCCGGTTTCGAAGGGAAGGCTGCGCGGCCGGCGGCCACGGCCGCATCGCCGCTCGCCGCGATCATGATCGACCGCATCGCGCCGGTCGCGCCGCTCGCCGGCGGCCGGCATCTGCTGCGCGTCGCGTTCCGCTCGTTCCGGCCCGGCGACGCGGCGCTGCCGGCGGTCGATCTTGGCGGTGGCGTGCTGACCGAGCTGCCGGACGCGCGCACCGTCGCCACGCTGCCGGACGGAGTCGGCCGGCTCGAACCGGCGCGCGGGCCGCTGCCGCTGCCGGGCACGGCTCCCCGGCTGATAGCGGTCATCGCGCTGCTGCTGGCCGCTCCCGCCGCTGCCTCGTTCGGGGCGCGACGGCCTGTCCGCGCGCTCGGCCGGCTGCTGGCGGCCGGGCGGCGGCACGGACCGCGGGTGCGGTTCGAGCGCGACCTGCGCGCCCTGGCGGGCCGCGGAACATCGGGCTCGGCCTACTCGGCGGAGGTCGCGCGCCTGACGCGCCGGTTCCTGACGGGACGGCTTCAGGTGGCGGCCCGCTCGAAGACGGCTTCGGAACTGCCGGCCTTGCTTGCGGACGCCGGACTCACCCCGCACGCCGCCGCCGCGGTCACCGGGGCGATCACCGCCACGGAGCGCTTCACGTTCGGCGGCGCGCCGCTTCGCGACACCGACGCCGCGACCCTGGCCGACACGGCACGGGCCGCCGTCGCAGCGGCCGAGCGCGATCTGGACGAGGGCTGACCCGATGGTGCTGGACCGCCCGCTGGCGCTGCTGGCGCTGGTCGCCGTGGCCGCGGTGTTCGCTGCCTCGCGGCGCAGAAACCGGGGCGGCGCCGTTCCCGTTGCGCTGAGCGCGTGGGGCGGCGCGTCGGTGCCGGAGCCCGCATACCCGCTGCGCTTCGCGCGCGGGATCGCCACCGCGCTGTTCTGGGGCGGGCTGCTGGTGGCGACGCTTGCCGCCGCCGGCCCCGTGCGCGTGCAGCGCGCCACCGTCTACCTCGACCGCGGCACCGACATCGTCTTCGCCGTTGACACCTCACCCAGCATGGCCGCGTTGGACCTCGGGACGCGGAGTCGCCTGAGCGGCGCGATGGCGGCGCTCCGCTCGTTCGTCGAGCGCCGGCCGGATGATCCGATCGGTCTGGTGAGCTTCGGGGAGCGCGCCGGACTGCGCTCTCCGGTGACGTACGACCACGACTACCTCACCGACCGTATCGGCCGGCTGCGCGTCATGGAGTCCGGTGACGGCACGGCCATCGGCATGGGACTGAGCGTCGCCGCCGCCCACCTGCAGGCCGCGGGCGCCGAGCGCGGCGTGATCATCCTGATCACGGACGGCGAGAACACCACCGGACCGATCGCCCCGCAGGCCGCCGCCGAGGTGGCCGCGCAGCTCGGGTTCACCATTCACACCGTCGGCGTCGGCGCCGATCGGCCCACCCTGCTGGAGTTCACCGATCCCGACACCGGCGCCGTACGCCGCGGCAGCTACCGGGGGCAGCCCGACGCGGCGCTGCTGCAGGCGCTGGCCGAGCGTACCGGGGGCCGCTTCGCGTGGGCGGCCGATGCGGCCGGGCTGCAGGCCGCGCTGGCCGAGCTCGACCGCGCCGAGGTCCGCGAACGATACGGACGGGCGGTTCTGGAGCGCAGCGCCGCAAGCCGGCCGTTCGCGATCGCTGCCCTCGTCGGGCTGCTCCTGCACGCCACGCTGCGGCGCGTGGTGCTGCGCGAGGCGCTGTGAGCGGCCGATGACCGTACACGAACCCGCGTACCTGCTGCTGATGGCGGCCGCTCCGCTGGCCGCGGCGCTGGCATGGAGCGGGAGCCGGCGTGCGGCGGAGGTCGTGGCGGCGCTCACCGGGCCCGCGCGTGGCCGGAGTCTGGCGCGCGCGGTGCGCGCCAAACGCGCGGCGCGCGGCGTGCTGCTGGCCGTGGCGGTGGGCCTGCTGTCCCTGGCGGCCGCCGACCTCCGCTGGGGCCGGGAGGCCGCGCCGGCCGCCTCCGGCCAGGAGGTCACCATGCTGCTCGATCTCTCCTACAGCATGCGCGCGGCGGACGTGCGGCCGTCGCGCCTGCATGCTGCCGCGGCGCTCGTCGAGGGCAGCGCCGCGGTCCTGGACGCCGCGGCGGTCGGACTGACGGTCTTCCGGGGAGATACCCTCGACCTGCTGCCGCCGACCACGGACCGCGACGCGCTCGCGTCCGTGCTGGCCCGGGTGACGGGGGAGCTCCCTCCGGCACCGACGCCGGCACAGGTGGGAACGCCCGGATGGCGTGCACGTGACGAGGAGCCGGCAACGCGGGGGCCGCTGCCGGCTCCGGGCTCGGACATATCGAGGGCGTTGCAGCAGGTGCTGGCGCGGCTCGGCGGGCAGCGGCAGGTCCGTCACACGGTCGTGCTGGTCACCGACGGCGAGGTCACGGTGGACAACCGTCTCGGCCGGTTGGCGCTGGGAGCGGGACCTCGCGGCGCTCTGGCGATCGGCGACGGGGTGTCGGTGGTGCCGGTGGTGATCGGCACGGCGGAGGGAATCGGGCTCCTGCGTGCCGATGGCCGTCCCGTGCTGGACGCCGCCGGCAACGCCGTGACGACCCGGGCGCGCGCCGCGAGCGTGGCCGGCCTTGCAAGCGCCTCGCGCACCGCCGTCATCGAGGTCGCGACCGCCGGCCAGGTCGCGGAGGCGGTACGCGCGGTGGCGGCAGCGGCCGCCGGCGGACCGGGTCCGGGCGCGGGCGGGGTCGGCTGGCGGCCGCGCCCGCGGACCCTGGAGTTGACCCTGGCGGCGCTGGCCGCCGCGCTGGCCGCCGAGCTGGTGCGGACCGTCCGATGGCGCGGAAGCATTTAGGAGCCCGGGACGCTCGCCCGCGGCGTCCGTTGCGGCCACTCCTCACCGTTCCGGCCGGCAGGCTGCGAGCGGCGCTGGGCGGGGCGGTGGCGGGGCTCCTGCTCGCGGCGCTCGCGGTGGCGGTCCCGCTGCGCGACCACGTGCGGGTGCTGGTCGGCAGCGCGCATTTCTCGCGCGGCGAGCACACGCAGGCGATCGTCCGGTACCGGCAGGTCGACGGTCCCTACGCGGCCTACAACCTGGCCGCGACCTACGCCGCCCTTGGCGAGGAGGAGGCCGCCGAACGCCTGCTGGCCCGGCTGGCCGATCGGGTCACGGACTCCGAGCTGCTGTTCCGGATCAGTTTCAACCGCGGCACCCTGGCGTTCGCGCGTGGCGACTATGGCGCCGCGGCACTGGCGTTCCGCAACGCGCTCGCCGTGCGCGGCGACGACCGGCCGGCCAAGCGCAACCTGGAGTTGGCGCTGCGCCGCCTGGCGGCCGAGCCGCCGGCAGCGGAGGGACCGGCATCCGACGATGGCGTGGACGTCGCAGCCGCCGAACAGCTCCTGCGCTTCGCCATGCAGCAGGAGGACACCGTATGGGGCTCGCGGAACGCCGGCGACCCCACGGCCGACTCCTGGTGAACCCGCGACGGTTGGTTTACCGCCTGCCGTGCGATTGACCGTCCGCGTGGACCGCAGGTTCAATGCCGGCACGGAGGGCCGGTATGGACGTCGCCAACCCGATCTACGACGTGGTGTTCAAGTACCTGATGCAGGACCAGCGCGTCGCCCGCCTGCTGATCGGCAGGATCACCGGCCTGGCGGTGCAGTCGCTCACCGTCAGCCCGCAGGAGACCGCCGTACGCCGCACCCCGGACGCCCCCGGCCACGAGTTGCCGCTGACGCTGCTGCGCATGGACTTCGCGGCTCGGGTTCAGACCCGCGACGGCCGTGAGCGGCAGGTGCTGATCGAGATCCAGAAGGCGAGTGCGCCGACCGTGATCGAGCGCTTCCGGCGCTACCTGGGCCAGCAGATCGGCAGCGGCGACAACGTCCTCACCCACCCTTCGGGGCGCACCGAGGCGGTGCCGATCGTGACGATTCCCGCGGCTGGCGAGCCGGCGGCGGGACGAGCTGGAGCGGCTGCTGGCGATCTTCGACCAGGGACTGGTGAAGGGCAACGGTCGGGGGGACGCGCACGTGCTGACGATCGAGGAAGGGGAGTATCCGGTGGAGTGCGCCTTCGTGCTGCGGCAGTTGCACGAGGCGATGGCGGAGGAGGAGGTGCGGCGCACCATGGAGGGTGAGGACCTGCTGTTGCGGGACTCGATGCTGTTGGCGCGGCAGGTGGAGCATCACGAGCGTCGTGCGGAGCAAGCGGAGCGGGCGCAGCAGCAGGCAGAGCAGGAGCGGCGCCTGCTGCTCACGCAGGCGATCCGCCGCCTGCATGGCCTGGGACAGGATGCCGAGGCGATCGCCGCGGCGCTGGCGGTGGATGCGGACGAGGTGCGGCGCGTGCTGTCGGGGTGACGGCCGCGCCCGGGGATCGGACGCCGTATGTAGCGCGGACAGCGCCGCGTCACGGCATCCCCGCCTGCCGTGCTACGCTGACGCCCCCATGCGGAGGATGGCCGATGGCAAGCTCGCTGCTCGCTCCCGCCAGGGTTGACTACCCCTCGTCCGACGGCAAGCCCGTGGCGGAAACCGATCACCAGCGCATCCCGCTGACGTACGCTGTCGACGGGTTGCGGCACCACTTCCGCAACCGTGCCGACGTATACGTCTCCGGCAATCTGTTCATCTACTACCAGGAAGGCAACCCGCGGGCCGTGGTCGCGCCCGACGTGTTCGTGGTGATCGGGGCAGAGCGGGCCGACCGCTCGATCTACCTCCTGTGGGAGGAGCCCAAGGCCCCGGACTTCGTGCTGGAGATCACCTCGCGCAGCACGCGCCGCGAGGACCAGGTGAGCAAGCGCGAGCTGTACCGCTCCCTGGGCGTGCGGGAGTACTGGCAGTTTGACCCGACGAACGACTACCTGGATCCGCCTCTGCAGGGGTTGGAGCTGATCGACGGCGAGTATCGGCCGCTGGCGGCGCGGACGAGCGCCGTGTTGGGACTGGAGATGCGGCTGACCGACCGCGGGCTGCGCTTTCATGATCCCCGTACCGGACAGGAGTTGCGGAGCTGGACGGAGTCCGAAGAGGCGCGGCTGCATGCCGAGTCACGCTTGGCTGAGGAGACCGCCGCCCGCGAACGGGAGGCCGCGGCCCGCGAAGCGGCCGAAGCACGCGTCGCGGAGTTGGAGCGCCGGTTGCGTCAGGCCGGCTTGAGAAGTCAAGGAATCTGAGCGTTACGTTGACATCGACTCGGCGCCACCATAGCGTGGCCGCCGAGTCATGGCGGGCGAGGTCTCCAAGCCCCACGATCATCTGTTCCGTTCCGTGTTCGGAGAGGAACGGGAAGCCGAGGCGGCCGGGTTGCTGCAGGCATACCTGCCGGAGGCGATCAGGCGCGAACTGCGCTGGTCGAGCCTGAAGTGGCAGCCGGCCAGCTTCATCGACGACCGCCTGCGCGACAGCGAGTCGGACCTGCTGTACGCGATCGAGCGCAAGGTCGACAGCGCACCGGCGTGGCTGTACGTGCTGCTGGAGCACCAGTCGACGCCGGACCCGTGGTTGCGGCTGCGGCTGCTGAAGTACAGCATCCGGATCTGGGAACGGGATCGCCGGCGGCACCCGGACGAGGAGCACCTGCGCCCGATCGTGCCGTTGGTGTGGTACCAGGGCGAGCGCGGCTGGCGCCACGCGCGCGAGTTCTCGGATCTGTTCGCCGCGGGGGTGCGGGAGTGGCCGGGAGTGCCGCACTACGCGCACCTGTTGATCGACCAGACGCGGATGGGGCCGGACGAGGTGCGCGGCGCGTTGTACGGTCGGATCGCGCAACTGGCGATGATGGCGGCGTACCGTGCGGACTGGCCGGTGTTGCGGGACTTGGTGCCGCTGCTGGCGGAGCTGGCGCGGGCGGCGGGAATCGAGGACGTAGGGCATATCGTGGTGTACATTGCGACCACGACGCGGAACCGGGAGCGCTGGGACCGATTTGCGGAGGCGGTACGGCGGCAGGTGCCGGGAGGGGGAGAACTGGTGAACAAGGCCGACGAGATGGTCGAGATCTACGGCGAGATGAAGGAGCGGGAAGGCCGGCAGGAAGGCCGTCAGGAAGGCCGTCAGGAGGGTCAGTTGGCGACCATCGAGAAACTGGTGCGCACCGGTGTCACGTGGTCCACCATCGAAGCCGCCACCGGCATCGACGAGGAAACCTTCGACCGGCTCAAGCATCAGTTCGATTCCGCTGACGACGGCGAGCCCCACAGGAACTGAGCTACTTCTCCGTCAAGCTCTGCCTCCGTATACGGGCCTCATCACGCCGCCGCGGCCGCGCCCCCCGCGTTGCGGGGGCGCTGATCCTGGCGCTGGCCGCCGCGCTGCCGGCAGCCGGCCAGTCGGCGGAGGGCGCCGAGCCGAGCGTGCGCTGGCGCCTGGACACGACCACGCCGTTCGTCTGGCAGGGGGTCCTGGCGGTCCTGGAGGTGGTCGCGCCTGCGCCTCTGCCGCTGGTGGGGCCGGCGCTCGTCGAGCCGGTGCCGGCGCTGGACCTGCAGCCGCTTCCCGCCGCCAGCGGCATCGCGGCGCTGGACGGGTCGGACCGGTACGTGATCCCGGTCGCCCGCTACCGGCTGACCGCGCGGGCTGCCGGCCGCACGGCGCTGCCGGAGGCGCACGTGACGGTCGCCGGCACCGCGCGGTCCGCCGAAGCCGCGGGGCTGGTGGTCCGCCCGCTCCCCGACCCGATCGCGGCTTCGCGCGCGGTGGGCGAGCTGGACCGCTCGGTGCGGATCCGCCGCCTGGGGGCGGGCGCGGCAGAGCTGACCGTCGAGTTGACAGGCTCGGGCAGCGTGCCGTTCGTCGAGCACCCGCCGCCTGCGGTGCGCGGCGGCCGCATGGTCGACGCGGCGGTCGAGGGCGATGCGGACGGCGCGCGCAAGCGGGGGGGCTGCCCCCCGCGCCGCGGAGGCGGGGGCGTGCGGGCGGCGGTGGTCCCGGCTCTGCCGTCCCTGCGGCTCCCCGGCGGGGAGACCGCGCTGATCGCGGCGGAGACCGTCACGCTGCCGCCGCCGGAGGCTGCGGGGGCATCGCCGCCGGAGCTGCCCGCCGCCGGTCGGGCCGATCGCGGTTGCGGCCCGGAGCCGGCGTTCGTGCGGCGGCGCTCCTGCCGCGCGGCGGAGCTGCACGGCCTGGGCGTCGGCCGCTTTGCCGCCGGCGACACGGCCGGCGCGGTGCTCGCCCTGCGCGCCGCGCTGCGCCTGCGCGGCTGGCCGGAGACGCGGGCGGCGCTGGAGGCGATCGAGTCGGCGACCGGGCTGACCGGGCTCCGCCGCGGCGCGGACACGGCGTGGCCACGGAGGGCTCTCTGGATGGCCGGACTGCTGATCGCCGCCGGGTGCGCGGCGGGGACGATCCGCCAGGGAAGGAGCCGGCGCGGTCGTATCGGGCTCGGGGCCGCGGCCGTGGTGCTGCTGGCTGCCGGCGTCGCTGCCGCCGTGGCGCCGGGGAGCGAGGCGGAGCGGCGCATGGCCGTGATCGGCCGCGCGGGCGCCGCCGTGCAGCGCGTCCCGGCGCCGGCGGGTCGGGTCCGGCCCCGCCGCCCCGCCGGCCTTCCGGTGGCTGTCAGCCGCCGGTTCGACGACTACGTGCTGATCGAGGACGCCCCGATCGAGAACGGCACGGCCGGCTCGGGCTGGGTGTCGACCGCCGCGCTGGCGGCGCTTCAGCGCTCGCGGTAGATGATGCGCCCGCGGTTCAGGTCGTAGGGAGAGAGGGCGACCTTGACGCGGTCGCCGGGCACGATGCGGATGTAGTGCTTGCGCATCTTGCCGGACAGGTGTGCGAGGATCCGGTGGCCGTTCTGCAGCTCGATCCGGAACATGGTGTTGGGCAGGGACTCGCGTACGGTCCCCTCGACTTCGATCGCGTCTTCTTTGGCCACGTGGTCCTTGACCGGGGAGTCTAGAGAGGCCCGTTCGCGGCTGTCAAACGGCCCCTCACCAGGCACTTGACAACCGGGACCCGGTACCTTTAGATAAAGCATCGCCGGTAGATGGCCGAAGATGGGCTTGTAAGAGCTCGCTGGATGGTTGACACCTCGTAGGTGGTGTCTACATACTGCCGGCGACGAAACGGGGTGGGGGGGCCGTTGGCTCATTGAGCCCCGAATCTAAGGAGGAAGCAATGCGAAAGATCGCTCTTCTAACTATGCCGCTGCTGGTTCTCGGCCTCTTCTCCCTTTCAGCAGAGGAAATGGAGATGATGGGGCCCACCGTGAACAGCCCGGTCACGGCGGAGGTCAGCGGCTCGTCCACGTTGACGTGGGGAATCGACCTGGCAACGAACTCCACCGGCTTCACGAACACGCACGCGGCCGATCTCAAGATCACCATCGTTCCGGAGCAGTCGACCAACACCGGCATGATGGACGACTCGGATGACCTGTACGCCTACATCGAGTTGAACACCTTCAAGTGGGAGGTCACCTCGGCCGACGGCCAAGGGAAGACCACGGCTCCGTCGATTGTCACCAAGCTGTTCATGGGCCCGCTCTCCATCACGACCTATGCGAAGCCAGAGGTGAAGATCGACTACGTGGATACCGTTGATGGCGCTGACGACACCGGTGTCGGCGACAAGGAGGACGAGTTCCCCGGTAAGGACTTTCCCGACGTTGAGACTGTGTATGGCAGCAGTGGGGGCGTGACAGTATCCTACGACATCGCCCCGGTCATGTTGAGCTTGGGTGTGGTTTCCGAGAACGACTGGACCGAGTCCAAGCCAGACCCCGAGTTCAAGGATGTGACGGCGTGCCACACCCACGCGGCAAACGATAAGGGTGAGGTGGTTCTCAAGAAGTGCGCGAACGAGGACAAGGACGACCAGAACGAGGAGAACGCCTATGCGTTCATCGGCACGGTCAACCTGGACATCGGCGACAACGCCGACCTGGAGGCCACGGTCGCCTACGCGCACGAGTACACGACGGGCGACGACATCGGCATCGGCGCCGAGGCCACTTTCAACCTGGGCGACATCACGCCGGTCATCGCGTTCGACACCTCGATTCCGTCGGACGGCGACACCGTTCCGTGGGATGTCGGAGGGAGCGTGAAGTGGAACCTCTCCGCGGACGAGGAGAGCCACGTCAGCACCAACTTGATGATGCATTCGCCGACCGATGGTGACTCGAAGCTGTACGTGTCGTTGTCCCTTGTTGAGGGAGCCGGTGACGACGGTGCCCTGGAAGGCATGGGCGCCGAGTTGACCGTCGGCCTTGATGACGCCGCCGGCGACAGCGACTGGAATGCGAAGGTAGCTGCCTCCTACTTGGTGGAGGGCATCATGCCGTACTTCGACGTCTCGTTCGGCAGCGCGGATACCGCGACGACGGCATTCAAGGCCGGTCTGGAGCTGACGATGATCAAGCACCTGACCACGACGCTCGAGTATGCGAGCACGGACATCGAGACCGACAAGGGAGCGGTGACAACCGCCTTCAAGATCTCGTACTGAGGTCCTGTTCTGGTTCTTCGGAACCGACTCGAAGGGGTGCACCGGATGGTGCACCCCTTTTTTTCGGTCGTGCGCCCGGCACGGGCTCTCGCCAGGAGGTGCGGTGTGCGCCGAGCATGCCGAGTCCTCTATCGGCCCGGCAGGGGGAACGGTGAGACAAGACCCCACCTCCCTACCCGACTGCATCTCGCGGGCACGGCCCTCACAGCCCCGATACGTTCCTCCCTTGCGCGGAGCGTGCGCGGAGCTTGCGCGGGAGAAGCCATGGTAGCCAGCATGGGCCGATGACAGAAATGGCAGCGAAGGATGCGAAGAATCGCTTCGGGCACCTGCTTGACGTAGCGCAGAGCGGACCCGTCTGCGTCACCGGGAAGGGCAGAGCGGTCGGCGTGATGATGTCCATCCGCCAATACGAGTTGCTCCGCGGAGCTGCGTGGGAGCAGCTCAGGTCATCCATGGATGCGTTGGGCAGAGAGGCGGTCGCCTCCGGGTTGACGGAAGCCGGTCTGGAGACGCTGCTGGCGGATGAGAGCTGAGCGTGTCGTACTCGACACCAACGTGCTCATCAGCGCCGCCCTGATTCCTACCAGCACGCCCCGGAGGGTCGTGGACTCGATCTTCGCAGAGCCGCGCCTTGTATCTCGCTCGGGTCAGAGGCGTCGCCGAGTGGGTGGGGATCGCGGGCGCCAGGCTGGGCTGTCGCGATCCCGACGACGACAAGGTGCTGGAGGTGGCGCTGATGGGTGCCGCGGACTGCATCGTCACCGGGGATCAGGATCTATTGGAGCTCGCTTCATTCCGCGGGCTCCCGATCCTGGCCCCGGCGAACTTTCTGGAAAGGCCACCCGATACGGTCCAATCATCCTGGCCGTCCGATGCGTGATCGACGTTCTCGGCATGTGAAGTGCGCGCCGGCGGCGGGTCTTCGCAGACGCGCGGCCGGGCAACTAGTACCCCATCAAACTGATGTCGACACTAGTTGGCTACAAGGGCTCCAAGCGTGCTGGAACAGCGCGCACGAGGTCGAGTCCCGTAGCACGCACCCCCAAACTACAGTTTGATGGGGTACTCGGACCGGGCGCGGACCGACATCGACGGCAGCCCGGGCCGCCGCAGGATGGTCCGGCTCCGGCGACGACGGAGTCGAGCAGCCACGGCCGGCTGGACATGGCGGTACGCACCGGCGGTTACGGCTACCCGTTCGAGTTCAGGGTGGCGGAGCTGTCGCCGCCGGGCTCGGCGCTGGCGCAGCTCCAGGAGCGGGACCACGCGGCCACTTCAGCCGCAAGACGCGCAACGTCACGGCGTTCGAGGTCGCCGACGAGGACCGGGGCCGCGCCGTGAATCAGCGCACCGCCGATCGTACCGCTCCAGGTTGAGCCCCGTATCGCGCGTTGGTCCGGATCAGGGCGAGCGCGGCTGGGGCGCCTTCGTCCGTCAGCCGCCCTCCGGCGGCGGTGGCGGTGGCGGCTCCGCGTCCGGATCGCTCTTGAGCCTCTCCTGCCAGTCCTTCCACTCGCGGTCGCGCTCTCGCATACCTTCGAGCCGGCCTACGAGCCTGCCTTCGCGTCGGCCTTCGCGCCTGCCTTCGCGCCGGCCTTCTTCGCGTTCGCGCTTCAAGAACGTCATGGTCACTCCTTCGAATCCGGCGATTACCGCCGCCAGGGCGGTTCCGACTGCTGCCGTTCGCGACATTGCATGGTACATGACCTCCACGAGCCCGGTCGCGACCGGCGACCGGATCGCATCGTCCATCGCGAGCAGGAGATACACGCTTACGACAAGGGAGTAGGTGAGAAGGTACCATCGCAACCTGCCGGCCGATGCGCCGAGACTCATGTGATGAGTTCTGCACCGCGCAACGCTTTCGTGTCCCGATACACCGCTGCGCCCGGCGGGCCAACGGAACGAGTCTCACGAGCCTTCAAGCGGCCCTCGCACGCCGCCAACGGTATGGCGGCCTTCAGCGTATCGAACGTCACGGTCATGGCGCAGTACCCTCATCACACCGACTCACCGAGGCGAGCACACGAAGTGGTCAACCCGAACCGGCGTTCACCGTGAAAGCGTGCGCTATCGCCGTGGCGCTTCAACCCCGAGTTGGCGCTGATGGTTGCCGCGGCCGGCCATCGTCACCGGGGATCAGGATCGGCTGGAGCTCGCGTCCTTCCGCGGCCTGGCAACTCGGACGGGGTGCGGACCTGGATCAGGGCGAGCGCGGCTGGGGCGGCTTCGTCCGTCAGCCGCCCTCCGGCGGCGGCGGTGGCGGCTCCGCGTTCGGATCGCTCTTGAGCCTCTCCTGCCAGTCCTTCCACTCGCGGTCGCGCTCTCGCATACCTTCGAGCCTGCCTTCGCGTCGTCCTTGGAGCCGGCCTTCACGCCGGCCTTCTTCGCGTTCGCGCTTCAAGAACGTCATGGTCACTCCTTCGAAGCCGGCGATGACCGCAGCCAAGGCGGTTACGACTGCTGCCGTTGGCGACATTGCATGGTACACGACTTCGACGAGCCCGATCGTCGTCAGCGTGCGGGGCTGCGCCTGCGCACCTCGTCCAGGTTGAGCACCTGCATGGCCTCGTCGCCCATCGCCACCGCATAGATCCCCCGCCGTGTCAGATAGGTGACCAACGTCGGCCGGTATGCTCAGCGACGAGAACACCGGCACGATCGGCAAGTCCCGGTACTCCGGAAATTGGCGGGCAAACTGGCCGCTCTCCAGAAATTTCACGAACGCCCGCGGGTACTCAGGGTAGACCACTGCCTTGGTCTCGTTGAGCAGCACCGCCTGCGTCCCGACGTAGAGCGCTTCGAACTCACGCTCGCGCGAGGGGGCGTCGCTGCGCGTGCGCACCGTGCGTGTTGCGAAGTACCGCAGGTCGCCACAGTCGAATACCTGACGGGCCAAGCGGCGGATGCCGGGAGCGACGATGTCCTCGACCAGGGTACCCATCTTGTTGACCAGATTGACCCAGCGCTCGTTCATCTCTCTCCGTTCGCTGGCGGCCCGCTCGTTGAGTCCTTTCCGGTCGCGCTCGGCCCGCTTCCTCCTCTCTTCCCGCTCGCGGGCGCCTTCGTGTTCCCCGCGTTCGATGATGCGCTCCAGGCGCCCGATCGCCCCGTCGGTGCGCGCCATCGCCTCATCGGTGCGTGCCATGGAGGCGTCGGTGCGGGCCATGAACGCGGCGAGGATGCTTTCCAGACTGTCGGTCCTCTCTTCGACGACCTCCATCCGTTGCGTGAGCGCAGCCATGTCTTCGTTCCTGTGCCCGCCAACGACAAGTCAGGTTCGGCGCAACAGACGACCGCGCGACGCCGACGGTTTCCGCGCGCCCCTCGTCGTGGTCGTCGTGTGCGAATCGGCACCCTTGACCGGGTGGCCGTTCGTCGTAGTATCGACGGCATGCGACTGACGATTCGGAGCGGGAGCCCGGCGGCGGAGGCGTGCGACGCCCTGATTGTCCTGGCGGCCGAGGACAAGAGACTGAGCGGTCCCGCGGCATCGGTGGATGCGGCGGCGAACGGTGTGCTGGCGGCGGTGCTGGCACTCGGAGACTTCGACGGCACGGCCAAGTCGGGCCGGCTGGTGCACGTGGGCGCCGGGTTGAAGGCGCAGCGGGTGCTGCTGGTGGGCACCGGCGGCGGCGGGGGCGATTCCGCCGAGACCGGACGCTTGGCGGGCGGCGCCGCGATTCAGGGCCTGTCCGGCATGACGATCCGCTCCGCGGTGGTGGTGCTGCCCGAGGAGGCGGACGCCCGCTTCGTTCAGGGGCTCGCCGAGGGGCTCGCACTCGCTTCCTATCGCTTCGATCGCTACCGAACGCCCGACGAGCCGGAGACGGCCGTGGAGTCGGTCACCCTGCTGGCCGCCACGGAAGAGGAGGCTCGTATCCTGGAGTCAGCGTGCGACCGGGCGCAGATCCTCAGCGACGCCACCTGTCTGGCGCGGGACCTGGTCAACGAGCCCCCCAATCACCTCACACCCGCCGCGCTGGCCGACCGGGCCGGTGACCTGGCGGGTCAGCGCGGCCTGCAGTGCCGGGTGCTCGATCCGGCGGAGCTCGCCGAGCAGGGCTTCGGCGCGCTGTTGGGCGTGGCGCAGGGGAGCGCCGAGGAGCCGCGCTTCATCGTGCTGGAGCACGCGGGCGAGGAGGCGGATGCCGCTCCGCTGGTGCTGGTGGGCAAGGGGCTGACGTTCGACAGCGGCGGCCTTTCCATCAAGACCGGCAAGGGCATGGAGGACATGAAGATCGACATGGGCGGCGCAGCCGCCGTGCTCGGCGGCATGGACGCGATCAGCCGCCTGCAGTGCCGCCAGCGCGTGGTCGGGCTGATCCCGGCCACCGAGAACATGACCGGCCCGCGCGCGCAGCGTCCGGGCGACGTGGTGCGGTCGTACGGGGGCATCACCATCGAGGTGCTGAACACCGACGCCGAGGGCCGGCTGGTGCTGTCCGACGCGCTGGGCTACGCGGCGACGCTGAAGCCGGCGGCGGTGGTCGATGCGGCCACCCTCACCGGCGCGGTGATCGCGGCGTTGGGCCACCATGCGGCTGCGCTCCTCGGCACCGACGAGCCCCTGATGCGGGCGATCGAGGACGCCGCCGCCGCGACCGGCGATCGGGTATGGCGGCTGCCGCTCTGGGACGAGTACGACGAGCCGCTGAAGAGCAAGGGGGCCGACATCAAGAACATCGGGGACGGCGGCGCCGGCACCATCATCGGAGCCGCCTTCCTGAAGCGGTTCGTGAGCTACCCGTGGGCGCACCTGGACATCGCCGGGACCGCCTGGGACGTCAAGGACGTGAGCTACCACCCCAGCCGCGCAACCGGCTACGGCGCACGCCTGTTCGCGGAGCTGGCGGCGGGCTGGGGCAACTGACGCAGGCGGCTGAACAGACGGTGAGCCCTGGGCTCGTCCGTCAGGTGACGGCCTGAGGAATCTCCTCAGAGGTCTCTTCGGGCTCGATCACCTCGATCCCGCTGGTCCGCAACTGGTGCGCCCGGCGGCTGTGGATCGACGCCGTGGCCAGAATGACGCGCGTCGGGCTCACCCCGGTCGACTCTTCGTACAGCCGCCGCTTGCGTTCGAGGCGCGTCAGGATGGTAGGCCCCACGCTGGCGGCGATCTCGACCAGAATGTGCTGGCCATCGTAGATCAGGATGTCGAACTGTTCGCCGGCGATGGTCCGCTCTTCGACGCGAACGCCGAAGGACTGCTCCAGGAGCGCCGCCATGGTCTGTCGGAACAGGCTTTCGTTGCGGATTCCCCAGCGCGCCCCCAGCCGATCGATCGAACGCTGCACGTCGTCGAAGCGAGTCGCTGCCTCGGTCTGGAAGTCGTCGATCCGCCGATCGACCTTGATCGAAGCGCTGGTCGACCAGCTCGAAGCGCTAGTTCATCTCGGTGCGCAGCGCCCGCAACTCGTTCACCACCAGAGCCACCTCTTCACGGCGTGCGAACGTCTTCAGGAACGCTCCGTAGATGGTCGGCTCCAGGTCCGGGCGGCGGTCCAGCAGGTCGGGCAGGCGGCTGAACAGATCGATCAGGTCTTCGTCACGGAACGACGTCACCGTTGTTTCGCGCGCGGGCATGGCTGCTCTCCGACAACTCCGGGTCACAAAGATAGCTCGGCCGTCGGACTGCGTCGACCAGTGAACCGATTCTGCCGCGGGACCTGAAGCGCCAGCGCCGTTCGGTCGGTGTCTTGGGTGAGACCGAGTCATCACAGGAGGAACCGATGAACAATCTCAACTCAGTGCTGCTGGAGGGCAACCTGACGCGCGACCCGGAGCTGCGCTACACGGGCAAGGGGACGGCCGTCTGCCGCTTCTCGGTCGCCTGCAACCGCTCCTACAAGCAGGAGGAGCAGCGCCAGGAGGAGGTGTCGTACTTCGACGTCACCACGTGGGCGCGGCTGGCCGAGATCTGCGCCGAGTACCTGGTGAAGGGCCGGGGCGTGCGCGTCGTGGGCCGTCTGAAGCAGGACCGGTGGGAGGACGACAGCGGCAACCGGCGCTCCCGCGTGGAGGTCATCGCCGAGCACGTGGAGTTCAAGCCGCAGCGGCGGGACGAAGCGGAAACCGCGCCGGAGGCGGAGGCGATCCTCCCCGAACCGGAGCCCGCGCAGGCAACCGCGTAACGGCGGTGGGAGCGGGGGGTCGTCGGGAACGGCCCCTTGCCTCCCCGAACCCGATGGCCGGGCAACCCTCAAAAAGCTTCGAATTCGGCAGGGCTGATCCCCGCCTGCTTCAGGATGCTTCGCAACGTACCGGCGGCAACTTCGCGATGTCGTGGCACGATCGCCGTGCGACGTCTACCGTCAGCGCCTTCACGGGTGAATTTGACGTGGCTGCCGCGCTGACCTGCTTCGGAGAAGCCTGCTGCGCGACGCTTCCGCACCACTTCCTGGTAGGGGCGCGGCTTCACCTATCGGTGGCAGGACGTACCGTGCACTGACGGCGTCTCAGTGGCAACCGGCGGCTCCAAGTGTAGTGCCAGAGCCTCGCTCAGATTGGTGATGGCTCGCGCGCGCGTCTCTCCCTGGCTCGCGATTTCCACCTCCAGCGCCTGAGCGACGTACCACACGCCTTCACGCCAGACGTGAGCCGTGAACTCCTGGTTGGGCTGACCATCTGCGGTAATGCCGTGGACGACTTCCTTCGCGAGCGCTCCATCGGCTGTCCGCGTATCGCTGACGTGTTGAGCCATTGACGGCAACACATCTACACGATCTGGCTATCATCCGTCAAATCCGCGCTCCGCCGCTTCGATCTGATTCCCGGAGCGGTACCGGTGGTTTGCGCGTCGGGTTAGGATGAGCCCCATCATGACGGCACCGGAGAAACCCACCACGGACGCCGGCTACCTGGAGGCGGCGTCACGGATCATCTTCATGGGCGGACTGAACCGCCGGGTCGTGGACGGCAAGTGGGACGGCTTCCTGCAGGCGTTCCAGGGCTTCGACGTGGCGGCGGTGGCGGCCATGGGGCCGGCCGATGTGGAGCGGCTGGCGGAGGACGACCGGGTGATCAAGTATCAGGCCAAGCTGCAGGCCGTGGTCACCAACGCGCAGGAGATGCAGGAGGTCGCCGCCGAGCACGGCAGCTTCGGCGCCTGGGTGGAGTCGTCGGTAGCCGGCGGGGTGCCGGCCGCCTGTACCGAGTTGTCCAAGCGGTTCGCCTACATCTCCAGGGACGGCGCCCGCAACTGGCTCTACTCCACCGGCCACGACGTGGGGCCGGTGACGGACAAGGTCCGGGAGAAGTACGCGCCATACCGCTCGTCCTGACGGGGGTCCCCCGATGACGCTGCGCACCAAGCTGGGTTACGGCGTCGGCGACCTTGGCGGCAACCTGTTCTTCACGGTCGTCAGCTTCCACCTGCTGATCTTCTTCACCGACACGCTGGGGCTGTCGCCGGCGCTGACCGGGCTGGCCTTCACGGTCGCGCGGCTCTGGGACGCCGTGACCGACCCGCTGATGGGGGTGATCTCGGACCGCACACGCACCCGTTGGGGCCGCCGCCGGCCCTACCTGCTGGCCGGCGCGCCGCTGCTGCTGGCCGGCATCGCCGTGCTGTTCGTCGATCCCGGCCTGCGCACGCCGGGGGCGCTGTTCACCTGGGCGGCGATCGTCTATGCGCTGGTCAACACCGCCTACACGGTGGCGTTCATTCCCTACAACTCGTTGACCCCGGACCTCGCCCCCGGCTCCGACCAGCGCACCGCCCTGAACGGCTACCGCATGACCTTCGCCGTGATCGGCACGCTGATCGGTGCGGCCGGCTTTCCCATGCTGGTGGCGGCGCTCGGCCCCGGCGCCCCCGGCTACGGCCGCGCCGGCCTGGTCACCGGAGCGATCGTGTGTGCGGGCCTGCTGGTCACGTTCCTGATGGTGCGCGAGCCCCCGCCCCCGGCGGCGGCCACCGCAACCGCCGGCATCAGCCTGCGACCGGTGCTGCAGGCGCTCGGCAACCGTGCCTTCCTGCTGGTGCTGATTCCCTGGACCCTGCACATGGTGGGCATCTCGCTGGTGTCGCCGATGGTGGTCTTCTACTTCAAGTACCTGCACGGGGACGAAGGGCTGTCGCAGATCGCCCTGGGCGTGCTGCTGATCGCCGCCATGGCATCGATCTCGCTCTGGGTACGGTTCGGAAGGCGGCTGGAGAAGCGCACCTGCTACAACCTGGGCATGGTCTGGTTCTGCCTCTGCCTGATGGCCGCCGCGGCGTTCGGCCATCGCAGCGTGCCGCTCACGCTCGTCATCATCGGCTTGGCCGGCTTCGGCCTGGCCACCCACTACGTGTTTCCCTGGTCGATGCTGCCGGACGCGGTCGACGCCGGCGCGGCCGCCTCCGGGCGCCGCGACGAGGGGGTCTACTACGGACTGTGGACCCTGCTGCAGAAGGGCGGCCAGGCGCTGGCGCCGCTGATTGCCGGCATCACCCTGAGCGCCACCGGCTACGTGGCCGACGCGGCGCAGACGCCGGCGGCGCTGACCGGCATCCGGCTGCTGGTCGGGCCGTTCCCTGCGGTCTTCTTCGCCGCCGCGGTGGCGGTGCTCACCGCCTACCCGATCACGCGCGCCGCCCACGCGAAGCTGCAGGAACGGCTCCAATCGGCGAGATGAGCGGCGACCCGAGCGTCGCACGCGGCGACCTGCGCGTCCCAACCGGCGACGCGATCGTCGTCCGCGGGGCGCGCGCCAACAACCTCCGCAACCTGGACGTCGAGATCCCGCTGGCGCGCATGACCGTGGTCACCGGCGTGTCCGGCTCCGGCAAGTCGTCGCTGGCTTTCGACACCATCTACGCGGAGGGCCAGCGCCGCTACGTGGAGACGTTCTCGGCCTATACCAGGCAGTTCCTGGACCGGATGGACCGCCCGGCCGTGGACGCCGTGGAGGGGGTCCCGCCGGCCATCGCCATCGACCAGACCAACCCGGTACGGACCTCACGCTCGACGGTCGGCACCATGACCGAGCTCAACGACTACCTGAAGCTGCTGTACGCGCGCGCGGCCGGACTGGTCTGCCGCCGCTGCAGCCGCCCCGTGCAGGTGGATACGCCGCAGGCCATCGCGGCGGAGCTGCTGGCGTCCGCGGCGGACGGGCAGCGCGCCCTGATCACGTTCGAGGTGCCGGTGCCGGCCAACTTCGCCCTGGAGGAGGTGCGCGCGCTGCTGGCGGCCAAGGGCTACCACCGCATCCACGCCGAGCGGCGCGCCTCGGAGTCGCGCCCGCGCCGCCTGGAGGTGATCCAGGACCGGGTGTCGCTGAGCGAGCGCAACCTGCCGCGCATAGTCGAAGACCTGGAGGCCGCCCTGGAGCACGGCCACGGGCGGGTCGGGGTACGGGTCCTGGACGCGGACGGCGGTCCCGGTCGCCCGCGCCGGTTCTCGGCAGAGTTGCACTGCGCGGCCTGCGACATCGCCTACCGTGAGCCGCTGCCCAGCCTGTTCTCCTTCAACTCCCCGGTCGGCGCATGCGAGCAGTGCCGGGGGTTCGGGCGCATCATCACCATCGACTACGATCTGGCGATTCCGGACCGCCGCCGGTCGCTGGCCGACGGCGCCGTGCGCCCGTTCCGGAGCGAGAGCTACTCCGAGTGTCAGGA
Organism: Spirochaetaceae bacterium; assembly: GCA_026710565.1. Next base: position 22,159 of record JAPOQV010000633.1, read on the forward strand.
CGACCTGGTCGGCTTCGCGCGCCGGCGCGGCGTGGCGGTCGACGCGCCGTGGCAGGAGCTGTCCGCTGACGACCGCCGGTGGGTGATCGAGGGCGACGGCACGCACTCCGAGGGCCGCTGGTACGGCGTGCGCGGTTTCTTCGAGTGGCTGGAGGGCCGGTCCTACCGCATGCACGTGCGTGTGCTGTTGTCGCGCTATCGCGCCTACGTGGAATGCCCGCAATGCCGCGGCACGCGTCTGAAGCCGGACGCGTTGCTGTGGCGGCTGGGCGCCGACGGCGGAACGCACATCCATGACGTGGCGCTGCTGCCGATCGACGAGTGCGAGCGCTTCTTCGCCGCGCTGGAGGTGCCGGACGCGGTCGCCGCCGGGGTGGAGCCGGTGCTGGACGATGTTCGGACCAGGCTGCGCTACCTGGTCGAGGTGGGGCTGGGCTACCTCACCCTGGACCGGCAGTCGCGCACGCTGTCGGGCGGCGAGGTGCAGCGCATCAACCTCACGACCGCGCTGGGCACGCAGCTCGTCAACGCGCTGTTCGTGCTGGACGAGCCCAGCATCGGCCTGCACCACCGCGACATCGGCCGGCTGATCGGCGTTCTGCACCGCCTGCGAGACGCCGGCAACACCCTGCTGATCGTCGAGCACGACCCGGCGGTGATCCGGGCCGCCGATCACGTCGTCGACCTGGGGCCCGGGCCGGGCCGGCACGGCGGCCGCATCCAGTTCGCCGGCCCGGTGGCCGGGCTGCACGGCTCCGACACCCTGACCGGCCGTTACCTCTCGGGACGCCTGCAGGTCGCCGGCCGCAACGGGCACGGGCCGGCCGGCCGCGGCTTCCTGCGGGTGCGCGGGGCTCGCGCCAACAACCTCAAGCGGGTCGACGTGGACTTTCCGCTGGGCTCCCTGGTCTGCCTGGCCGGGGTCTCCGGCTCCGGCAAGTCGACCCTGCTCTCCGACGTCCTGTTCCCGGCCGTGCGCCGCGCCAAGGGTCAGCCGGCGGAGGCGCCGGGCGCCCACCGCGCCGTCCTGGGCCACGACCGCATCGCCGCGATCGAGCTGATCGACCAGAGCCCGATCGGCAAGTCGGCGCGCTCCACGCCGGCCAGCTACGTCAAGGCGCTCGACCCGATCCGCAAGCTGTTCGCGGCCACCGAGACCGCGCGGGCGCGCGGCTACACGGCCGGCACCTTCAGCTTCAACACGGGCACCGGGCGCTGCCCGACCTGCAGCGGCGCCGGCTTCGAGCACATCGAGATGCAGTTCCTGTCCGACGTCTACCTGCGCTGCGCGGACTGCGACGGCCGCCGCTTCCGCCCGGAGGTCCAGGAGGTGCGCGTGCACGGCCGCTCGATCGTGGACGTGCTCGACATGACCGTGGACGAGGCGCACGCCGCCTTCCCGGAGCCGGCCGTGTGCGCGGCGTTGCGGCCCCTGGCCGAGGTCGGACTGGGCTACCTCACCCTGGGCCAGGCGGTCCCCACCCTGTCGGGCGGCGAGGCGCAGCGGCTGAAGATCGCCGGCCACCTGGCCGGGGTCGCGTCGAAGGGATCCCGGCGCGGCGAGCCCCGGCAGGGCGTGCTGTTCCTGATGGACGAGCCCACCACCGGCCTGCACTTCGCCGACATCGCGGTGCTGATCGGCGCGTTGCGCAGCCTGGTGGCCGCCGGCCACTCGCTGATCGTGGTGGAACACAACCTGGACGTGCTGGCCGCGGCCGACCACGTCATCGAGCTGGGACCCGAGGGCGGTGAGGCCGGCGGCCGGATCGTCGCCGCCGGCACGCCCGGCGAGCTCGCCGCGGAGGGCCGCACGCACACCGCGCTGGCGCTGCGCGACCGGGAACGGGAGCTGCCGGGACTTGCCGAGGCGCCCACGGCCGGCACGGCATCCGGCCCGCCCGCAGGGCGCAACGGCGCCATCGAGGTGCGGCGAGCGCGGGAGCACAACCTGCGCGCCATCGACCTGACCATCCCGCGCGACCGGTTCACGGTGGTCACCGGGGTCAGCGGATCGGGCAAGAGCACGCTGGCGTTCGACGTGCTGTTCGCGGAGGGACAGCGGCGCTACCTGGAATCGCTGAACGCCTACGTCCGCCAGTTCGTGCAGCCGGCCGCCCGCCCCGACCTGGACGGGCTGTCCGGCATGCCGCCGGCGGTGGCGATCGAGCAGCGCACCAGCCGCGGCGGCCGCAAGAGCACGGTGGCCACCCTCACCGAGATCTATCACTTCCTGCGGCTCCTGTACGTGCGGCTGGGCGTCCAGCACTGCCCGGACTGCGCCGCCGCGATCGAGCCGCAGAGCGCCGCCGCGATCGGCGCCGCCATCCTGGAGCGGTTCGCCGGCCGGCGGCTGATGGTCCTGGCGCCGCTGGTGCGCGGGCGCAAGGGCTACTACACCGATCTTGCCGCCTGGGCGGCCGGTAAGGGGTTCGGCGAGTTGATGGTCGACGGCCGGCTGCTCCCCACCGACCCGTGGCCGCGCCTGGACCGCTTCCGAGAGCACGACATCGACGCCCCCATCGCCACCCTCGACGTCGACCGCCACGCCGCCGACGCCATCGAGTCCGCCGTCGCGCAGGCGCTGGAGTTCGGGCGCGGGACCCTGCACGTGCGCTCGCTCGACGGCGGCGGTGCCGGCGCGCGCTGGAGCGCCGTGCACGTCCATTCGACCGAGCGCTCCTGCCCGAGCTGCGGGCGCAGCTTCCCGGAGCTCGACCCGCGCCTGTTCTCCTTCAACTCCAAGCACGGCTGGTGCCCGGAGTGCTACGGCACCGGCCTGGAGCTGCCCGGATTCGACGCCGAGCACTCGGGCGACGAGGCGTGGTGGAACGAGTCGTGGGACGGGGTGGAGGTGCCGTGCCGGGCATGCGACGGCCGCCGGCTGCGCCCGGAGGCGCTGGCGGTGACGCTGGGCGGCCGCTCCATCGACGACCTGGGCGCGCTGGCCGTGCAGGCGCTGCCGGCGGCGCTGCGCGCCCTGCGCTTCGACGACCGGCAGCGGTCGATCGCCCGCGACATCGTCCGCGAGCTGCGCGCCCGGCTGGGATTCCTGCACCGGGTGGGGCTGGGCTACCTGGGGCTGGACCGCGCGGCACCCACCCTGTCAGGCGGCGAGGCGCAGCGCATCCGCCTGGCCGCGCAACTCGGCTCGCAGCTCCGCGGCGTCTGCTACGTGCTGGACGAGCCGTCCATCGGCATGCACGCGCGCGACAACCACCTGCTGCTGACCACGTTGCGCAAGTTGCAGGAGCGGGGCAACACCGTGATCGTGGTCGAGCACGACGAGGAGACCATCCGCAGCGCCGACCACGTCGTCGACCTGGGTCCCGGCGGCGGCACCGGCGGCGGCCGGGTGGTCGCCCACGGCAGTCTGGAGCAGGTGATGGCCAACGACGCCTCCACCACCGGGCGGATGCTGCGTGCGCCGGGCAGGCACCCGGTGATCGAGCGGCAGCGCGATCCCGAGGCCGGCTGGCTCACGGTCCGGGAGGCGGCGCTGCACAACCTGCGCGGGATGGACGTACGCGTACCGCTGGCGGCGGTCACCTGCGTCACCGGCGTGAGCGGTTCCGGCAAGAGCACCCTGGCGCGCCGGCTGCTGTTCGACCAGGTGCGCGAACGGCTGGCGGCGCGATCCAGGCGGCGCTCGGGGCGATCGGCCCGCCCCCGCTGGGTCGGCTGCCGCGCGATCGAGGGGGGGGATGCGCTGCGCCGCGCCCTGCAGGTCGACCAGACGCCGATCGGCAAGACGCCCCGTTCCTGCCCCGCCACCTACGTCGGCGTGTGGGACGACGTGCGCGCCCTGTTCGCCGCCACCACCGAGGCGCGCATCCGCGGCTACGGGCCGAGCCGCTTCTCCTTCAACGTGGATGAAGGCCGCTGTCCGGAGTGCGCGGGCCAGGGACTGAAGAAGCTGGAGATGAGCTTTCTGCCCGACGTGGCCATCCGCTGCGAGGTCTGCCGGGGCGACCGCTTCGAGCAGGAGACCCTGGCGGTGCGCGTGCACGACCGGTCGATCGCCGACGTGCTGGCGCTGGACGCGGCGGCTGCCGCCGAGGTGTTCGCCGCCCACCCGCGCATCGCGCCGACCCTGGACCTGCTGGTGGAGGTGGGGCTGGGCTACCTCAAGCTCGGCCAGCCCAGCCCGACGCTGAGCGGGGGCGAGGCGCAGCGCATCAAGCTGGTCGCCGAGCTGGCCAAGCGCGCACCCGGCGCCACCCTCTACGTCCTGGACGAGCCCACCATCGGCCTGCACATGGCCGACGTCGACCGGCTGACGCGGGTGCTGCACCGGCTCGCCGACCGCGGCGATACGGTGGTCGTGATCGAGCACAACCTCGACGTGATCGCCGAGGCCGACCACGTCATCGACCTGGGCCCCGACGCCGGCGACGCCGGCGGCCGCGTGGTCGCGCAGGGGCCGCCGGGGCAGGTGGCGGCGATCCGCCGCGGTTCCCGCACCGCGCCGATCCTGGCCCGCTTCCTGCGCGAGCGCGCCGCCTGACACAGGGATGGTCCCTTGAGACTGTCGTCTCTGGAGGAC
>JAPOQV010000634.1 GCA_026710565.1 Spirochaetaceae bacterium
CGTGCCCGACCTGGGGATCGACCGCGTGGTCACCTACCGCGTCGAGCACGGCCCGGCGCGCCTGACGCGCATCTCGGACGCGGCGTCCGCCCCGGGCGCCGGCCCGCGTCACATGACGTTCACGCCGGACGGGGCGTTCGCCTACGTGATGGGGGAGATGGCCTCCACGATCATGGCGTTCCGGTGCCAGAGCGACGGCGGGCTCACCCACCTGCAGACCCTGTCGTCGCTGCCGGCGGGATTCTCGGGCGAGAACTCGACCGCGGACGTGCGCATGCACCCGCGCGGCCACGTCGTGTACTGCTCCAACCGCGGCCACGACTCGATCGCCGTGTTCTCGATCGACCCGACGACGGGCGAGCTGAGGCAGCTCGGGCACGTGCCCACCGGCGGCCAGACGCCGCGCGGCTTCAACGTGGACGCCTCCGGCACCTGGCTGCTGGCGGCCAACGAGCAGAGCGACACGGTGTTCAGCTTCCGCGTCGACGGCGACGACGGCATGCCCGTCCCCACCGGCTCGTCGATCGAGGTGCCGCGCCCGACCAGCGTCGCGTTCGCCCCGGCCTGAGCCGAGCCTTCGGCACCTGTCGGCTCAGGATCATGCGAGCATCAAGCGCTCGCCCTTCGGCTTCGGGACCGGTTCGCCGAACTCACGCGCCGTATCGATCCAGAGCTGTATCGCCTCCTTTACCTGCATGAGCGCGGCCTCCTGGCTGTCGCCGTGCGCCATGCACCCGGGCAGCTCCGGCACCTCGGCGACGAAGGTCTGGTCCTGGTTGCTCCAATAAAGGATGATTTCATACTTGTGAATCACTCGTCCCTCCCAACTGGTATTTCAGGATCACGCGGCGTACCTGTCTCACCTGGTAGGGCTTGGCGTTCGCGCCGTCCCGCTGCAGGTTGATCGGACCGACCGCCTCCGCTCAAGTCGAGCACGACGCTGCTGTTCCTGATCGCCTCGGTGTCATCGGGGATCTTGGTCAACTCCAGCCACCTGCTGGAGAACCTGGTGTTCACGGCGCTCCGGCGCCGGCACGCGGAGATCCACTACTACCGGACGCGAAGCGGCCGTGAGGTCGATTTCGTGGTGCCGCGCCGGGGCCGTCGCGGGAGCGGATCGAGGCTGGCGGCGGGGTCATCGAGGTGGTGCCGGCCTGGAGGTTCCTGCTCGAGACCGATCCCGCCAGCGAATGGATCGGAGCCGCCCAGGCCGTGAACGCACAATTATGCAAGAGAGAATTACATAAATGATATTCAATTATGGACAGATATACGACATAGATATTGACAGAGGGCCGTAACGCCGGTACGATGCGGGTTGGTCACGTCTGCGGGTGGGAAACCCGCCGACGTGAAACAGCCCCGGGACCCCGCGTACCGGACGCGGGCACGAAGAACGGCCCTGAGGAGGAAGCAGATGGCCAAGAAGGTGCGACTATTGATACGGATGTTGTGCACCGCCGTGCTGGCAGCAGGCGTATGCTTTGCTGCCGGCGCTGCCGCACAGACGGAGTCGTCCGCGGATGGCACGAAAGAGATCGCCTGGCAGGTCTGGGTCACCCCCAACCTGACCCTGGAGTTCTGGCAGGAGGTGGCGGACGCCTTCGTTGCCGAGCACCCGGACGTCACCATCGAGCTGATCGAGGCCAACGCGGCGGTCACGCCCTCGGCGACCGACTTCATCAAGACCCGGATCGCCGCCGGCGACGTACCCGATCTGATGTCCAACATCAGCATCAAGGACTTCGCCGACGCCGGCATCCTGTGGGCGTTGCCGGACGACGATCCCGACTTGCAGCGGATCCGCAACCTGGACACCGCTCGTTACCAGGGGACGCTGTACGGATTGCCCGCCTCGATGCAGCCGCAGGGGTTGCTGTTCTACAACAAGGCGCTGTTCGCCGAGGCGGGTCTGACCGATACGCCTAAGACGTGGGACGAAATGCTCGACGCCTGCGGTGCGCTGCGCGACGCCGGCATCACGCCCATCATCACGGGCGGGCAGTGGGTCGCGGGGTTCGTGTTCTCGATGCTGACCTCCGCCGACGTGTTTCAGAAGAATACGGAGTGGTACGCAGACCGCTGGGACGGTGACGTCGACTTCGAGACCGGATTCGCGGAAGCCGGCGAGTACTTCCAGCAACTGGTGGACGGCGAGTGCTTCAACAAGGGAGCCCTCAGCGTGGGCTACGCCGACCTGGAGCAGCAGTTCCTGGCCGGCAATGGCGCCATCTATCCGATGGGGAGCTGGTTCACGGCAGCCGAAGGGAATGCGGACAAGGACTTCGAGGGCGGCGTGTTCTATCCGCCGACGTCCGGGGGTGCCCAGCACCTGATGCAGGGACTGAACTACGGGAGCATCGGCATCCACAACGGGTCGGAGCATCCGGAGACGACCTACGAGCTGCTGAAGTTCGTGCTGATGGACGACGTGTACGGAGCCAGGCTGTTGGAGGTGGACGGGCTGTTCTCCGCGCTGGATCCGCCGCTGACCTATCCGATGACGCCGCTGCAGTTGGAGTTGCAGGGCCTGCTCGCCGAGGCGCCGACCACGTCGGGTCTGTACGGCCTCATCGTGGGCGAGCCGCCGCCGGCCGGCATCATGGCGGTCTACGACCGCGTCGGCCAGTCGTTCCTGGCCGGTCAGGTCACCGACGTGGGCAGCGGGCTGAGCGAGCTCGACGAATTCTGGAACGACGCGGAGCGCTAAAGATAGAGGACGTAACGAAAACGACGAGCCTGGTGGGGGGGCGGCGCCGCGCCGTTCCCCGCCAGGCTCGTCGTTTCAGCCTTTCAACGTCCCGGCGGTGAGCCCGGACACGAAGTGGCGCTGCATGACCACGTAGAATGCCGCCACCGGAAAGATCGCCATGAACAGGATGGCGAACACGTCCTCCCACTTCTGCACGTACTGACCGATCGCCCGGTACACGCCGATGGTGATGGTGTAGTACTTCGAGGTGCCCAGTATGATCAGCGGGCTGACGAAGTCGTTCCACGTCCAGAGCGTGACGAATATGACCACGCTGGCGATCGCCGGTCTGATCAGCGGGGAGATGATCCGCGCGAAGATCAATACCTCTCCGGCCCCGTCGAGCCGCGCGGATTCGTCGAGCTGTATCGGAATCGTGCGGATGTAACCGGCGAACACGAACACGGCGAACGGCAGGTACCAGGCCAGGCTGGCGAGCAGCAGGCCCTGCACCGTGAACATCAATCCGAGCTGGCGCAGCACCTGCACCAGCGGCAACAGGATCACCTGCGCCGGCACCATCAATCCGGCCAGCAGCAGCAAGTATGACAGCGTGAAGAACCGGTGTCGGCGGCGGCCGAGCACGTACGACATGGCCGCCCCGAGGATCACGACCAGCGTCACGGTGGCGCTGCTGAGGACGACCGAGGTCCCGTAGGCGATGCCGAGGTTGAACTGCGCGGTATCGAGATTGCGGGCGATGTTGTCCAGCGTCAGGCGCGCGAACGGGATGCCCAGCGGGCTGGCAAAGATGTCGGCGCGCGTCTTGAATACGTTGACGATGGCAATGTAGAAGGGCACCAGAAAGACCCCGCCGGTCACCAGCAGGAAGCCGTGGCGGGCGGCCGAAGGCAGAACGCGGAGCCCCCCCTTCGTGCGCGCTCCACGCGTCCCTA
>JAPOQV010000635.1 GCA_026710565.1 Spirochaetaceae bacterium
ATCATGGATACCTGGAAGAAGCTCGTACCGATCAGGCGGATCGGCCGGATCGCCGCCGCCGGACTGCTGGTGGCGTTGGCGCTCGACGCGACCGCGCAGACGCCGCCCGACTACCCGGCGGTGCCGGGGATCGTCGACGTATCGAGCCGCGGGTGGCCGCGCGAGGTCGAGACCACCGAGGGCGTGGTCAGCCTGGAGGCGCCGCCACAGCGGATCCTGGCCCTGTCGCTCGGCCACGACGAGATGCTGCTCGCCCTGGTCCCGCGTGACCGGTTCGCGGGGGTGGGGCCGTTCACGGCCGACCCGACCTACTCCAACGTCGCCGACCAAGTGGCCGGCATGCACACGGTCAAGCGCGGCGTCGAGAACGTGCTGGCGGCCAGGCCCGACATCGTCGTGGTTTCCCGGTACACCAAGGCGGACCTGGTCGCGCTGATCAAGGAGGCCGGCGTGCCGGTGGTGCGCTCCGCGCTGGAGAGCTCCGCGGCCGGCAACATTCCCAACATCCTGCTGCTCGGCTACCTGCTCGGGGTCGAGGAGCGCGCCCTGGAGCTGGTCACCGAGATCGAGCGCCGCCTGGCCGTGGTCACCGGGCGGGCGCCCGCGCCCGGCGACCCGTCGCGGCCCGCGGTCCTGGCCATCGCCCGCTGGTCGGAGACCATCTTCGCGGCCGGCGCAGGCTCGACCGAAGGCGGCATCATCGAGGCGGCCGGCGGCGTCAACGCGGCCTCCCGTGACGGAATCCTCAGCCACCAGTCGGTGAGCATGGAGTCGATCGCAGCCATGAACCCGGACGTGATCCTGATCACGCAGCCGGCGGACTCGGGCGGCACGGATCTGCGCGACGACCTGCTGGGCGCTCGCGCGCTGGCCGAAGTGCCGGCGATCGCCAACGAGCGGGTGATGGTCGCCGATCCCCGCCACTACACCACGCTCTCGCACTGGAACGTGCGCGGCATCGAGGAGACCGCGCGGCTGCTCTACCCGGAGCGGTTCCGGGACGTGACCTTCAGCGACTTCGAGCCGTACGGAGGGTCGTGACCCTGCGCCCGTCACCCGCGCCCGCGGAAGGCGGTGACCCCCTGCTGGCGGCGCGCGGGGTATCCGTCAGCCTCGGCGGGACCCCGGTGCTCCGCTCGGTGTCGTTCGCGGCGCGCGCCGGCCAGGTGACGGGACTGGTGGGCCCGAACGGCGCCGGCAAGAGCACCCTGTTGCGGGTGGCGGCCGGCGTGCTGCGCCCGGACGCCGGCTCGGTCCGGCTGGGAGCGGCCGGCCTGTCCGAGCTCCCGGCGCGGGAGCGCGCGCAACGGGTCGCCTACCTGCCGCAGCACGAGGCCGCCCACCCGTTCACGGCGCTGGAGACGGTGCTGATGGCCCGCTACCCGCACCTGACCCGCTTCGCGCTGGAGGGAGCCGACGACCGGCGGATCGCGCGCAGGGCGATGGCCCGCACCGAGACCGAGCGGTTCGAGCACCGCCAGCTCGACCGGATCTCCGGCGGCGAGCGCCAGCGGGTGCTGCTGGCCCGCGCGCTGGCGCAGCAGGCGCGCGTCCTGCTGCTCGACGAGCCGGTGGCCGGCCTCGACCTCCGGCACCAGCTCACCGCCATGGAGACGCTGCGGTCCGAGGTGGCAGGCGGCGAGGTCGCGGCGGTGGTGGCGCTGCACGACGTGTGGCTGGCCAGTCGCTACTGCGACCGGCTGACGCTGCTGTCGGACGGCCAGGTCGTGGCCGAGGGCTCCCCAGCCGAGGTGTTCACGCTGCAGCGCTTCCGGGAGGTGTTCGGCGTGGAAGCGGTGGTCGAGCACGAGAGCGGCACGGGCATGCCGCACGTCCGCCTGATGGGACCCACGCCGGTCCGATCCGAACCATGACGCTGGCCGAGACCCTGGAGCGCATCGGTCCGGCGGACGCCGCCGCCATGCGGCGCGCCGAGGCCCGCCACCTGACCCTGACCAAGCCGCCCGGCAGCCTGGGCAGGCTGGAGCAGGTGTCGGTCCGGCTCGCCGGCATCTACGGCACCGAACGGCCGGCCGTGCGGGGATCGGCGGTGATCGTCGCCGCCGCCGACCACGGCGTGGTCGCGCAGGGCGTGACCGGCTATCCGCAGGCGGTCACCGCGCAGATGGTGCGCAACTTCCTGGCCGGCGGCGCCGCGGTCAGCGTCATGGCGCGCCTGCTCGGCGTGCGACAGGTCGTCGTTGACGCCGGCATCGCCGCGGACGCTCTGCCGGACCACCCGGACCTCCGCTCCGTGCGCGCCGGGCGCGGAACCGGCGACATCAGCCGCGGTCCGGCGATGTCACGGGAGCAGGCGCAGCGCTGCCTGCAGGCGGGAATGGGCCTCGCGGCCGAGGCGGCGGACGCGGGCGCGGACCTGATCGCCACCGGGGACATGGGCATCGGCAACACCACGGCGGCGAGCGCGGTCACCGCCGTGATGACCGGCACGGAGCCGGAGCACACCACCGGGCCGGGCACCGGCCGTACGCCGGAGGAACTCCGCCGCAAGGTGGACGTGGTACGCCGGGCGCTCGCATGCAGCGCGCCCGATCCCGGAGACCCGCTCGACGTGCTGGCCAAGGTGGGCGGATTCGAGATCGGTGTGCTGGCCGGCGTGATGCTGGGCGCCGCCTTCCGGCGCCGCGCCGTGGTGCTGGACGGCTTCATCTCCGGGGCGGCCGCCCTGATCGCCTGCGGCCGGTGCCCGGCCGTGCGCGACTACCTGATCGCCGCCCACCGTTCCGCCGAGCCGGGCCATCGGGCGGTGCTGGCGCATCTGGACCTCGACCCGCTGCTCGACCTGCAGATGCGGCTCGGCGAAGGAACTGGCGCCCTGCTGGCCCTCCCCATCGTTACGGCAGCGGCCGCGTGCCTGAGGGACATGGCCACCTTCGCGGAGGCCGGCGTCTCGGATTCACGGTGAAATCCCCTCGCCTCCTGGCCTCCTTCCGGGCCGCGATCGGCTTCCTGACCATCCTGCCGGTCTCACCGCGGGACGCGGCCGGATCGCTCGCGCGCGCGCCTGCCTGGTTTCCGGCGGTCGGCCTGCTGCTGGGAGCCATGCTCGCCTTCCTCGACCTGGCGCTGCGGGCGCTGCACCTGCCGGTCCTCCTGAACAGCGCCCTGCTGCTGGCAACGCTGGCCGCCCTGACGCGCGCCCTCCACCTGGACGGCTTCATGGACACCTGCGACGCGCTGCTCGGCGGCTTCGACCGCGAGCGGCGCCTTGCGATCCTGCGCGATCCCCACGTGGGCGCGTTCGCCGTGGTCGGCGTGGTCTGCCTGTTGCTGGTCAAGCTGGCGTCGCTGGCCGCCCTGCCGGAGGGGAGTCGGACCTGGGTTCTGATCCTGTTCCCCTGCCTGTCGCGGGCGGCGATGGTGCTGGTGATGGAGCGGTTCCCGTACGCCCGCCCGGAGGGGCTCGGCACGCCGTTCGCGAACCGCGGCGGCATCGGGCCGTGGATTGGCGTGCTGGCCGCCGCCGGGGCTGCGGTCGCCCTGACCGGACTGCCGGGGCTGGCGCTGGCGGCGCTGGCCGGCTCGGTCGCGTGGGTGGTCGGCGCGTGGGCGACCCGGCTGCTCGGCGGGGTGACCGGCGACATCTACGGCGCGGTGAACGAGATCGCGGAGGTGGCCGTCCTGGCACTCGCCGTACTCGTGCTCACGGGGTAGAGCGGGATGGGGCTGGCACCGTGGCCGGGCGAGTGGGGGCTGGATGCCGCTGTCCTGCTGCTGGCGGTGGCGCTTGACCTGGCATTCCGGGAGCCGCCGGCAGCGCTCCATCCCGTGGTGTGGATGGGCAGGCTGATCGCGTTCCTGGAGCGCCGCTCACCGCCAGCGGACCGCCCGGCCGCGGCGCTGGCTGCCGGGCTCGCCATCGCCGTGCTGGTGCCGGCCGCCTGCGGCGCGCTGGCATGGCTCGCTGCGACGGTGTTGCGCGCGGCAGGTCCCCTCCCCTACCTGGTCGGCACGGCGGCGCTGTTGAAAACCACGTTCGCGGCCAAGGGACTGAACCGCGCCGTGACCGGCACGCGGGACGCCCTGCAGAGCGGGGACCTCGAAAGGGCGCGCGACAGCCTGCGGAGCCTGGTGAGCCGCGACGCGCACTCTCTCACCGGCCCCCAGGTCGCGATGGCCGCGATCGAATCCGCGGCCGAGAACACGACCGACAGCTACGTCGCTCCCTGGCTGGCATTCGCGCTGTTCGGACTGCCAGGCGCCGTGGCCTACCGGGCCGTGAACACGCTGGACAGCATGATCGGCTATCGCGGCCGCTACGAGCACCTGGGCAAGGCATCGGCCCGGCTGGACGACCTGGTCAACCTGCTGCCGGCGCGGCTCGCCGCGCTCTTGATGCTGGCCGGCGGAGCGCTCCGCCGCCTGCCCGCACGCCGCGGCTGGCGGATCGCCGTTCGCGACCACCGGCGCACGGCCAGCCCCAACGCCGGCTGGACGATCGGCGCCTGCGCCGGCCTCCTCGGCGTCGCCCTGGAGAAGACCGGTCACTACCGCATCGGCGGCGGATTCCGCGACCCGTTCTGGTACGACGTGGGGGCCGCGGCGCGGCTGGCGTACGGCGTCGCGCTGCTCGCCGTGCCGGCGGCGCTCGCGGTGACCGCCGTTCGTGGACTGCTCTGGGGATAGCCTGGGGACAACCTGGTACTACGCGGTGGAACCTGTCCGGCCCGTGCATGGCGGCCTGAACCTCTCCGAGCTGCGCGCGCTCGGCCTGCGCCCTGACCAGGTGCTGGACTTCAGCGCCAGCATCAACCTGCTGGGGGCCTCGCCGCTCGTGCGAGAGGCGCTGCAGCGCGTGGACCTGGCCGCCTACCCGGACCCCGACTGCCGGGATCTGCGCGAAGCCCTGAGCCAGCAGCTCGGCCTGGAGGTGGACGACATCCCGATCGGCAACGGCGCCACCGAGCTCATCCACCTGATCGCCCGCTCGGTGCTGCGCCAAGGCGACGCCGCGGCCATCCTCGCGCCGACCTTCGGGGAATTCGAGGCCGCCTGCCGCCTGCAGGGGGTCGCCCCCGTGCAGATCGCCCCGGCGGATCACCGTACGTTCCGCTGGGACCTGCAGGCGGGCGCGCCGCGGAGCGCCCCGCCCCGGCCCCCCCGCGCGGTCGCGGGGCGCCCCCCCCACCCCACCAGCGACGGC
>JAPOQV010000636.1 GCA_026710565.1 Spirochaetaceae bacterium
GGCGGGCGGCCGCTTCCACGGCGGCGTGCACGTCCTCCTCGTCGCGGGCGATCAGCACGCCGTGCGGCATCACCTGGTAGATGCTGGCGTCGGTGCTGTACAGGATGCGCGTATACGTGTCGGTGCGCAGCTCGCCTCGCACCCGGCCGCTCAGCTCCGCCAGGAAGTCCGCGACCCCCTGTACCGTCTCCCGCGGCGGCGCTGACGCCGGCGGCCGCACGGCAACCGCCGCCTCAGCCATCGATTCCCTCCGCAAGCGCGCCCAGAGCGGCCAGGTCGACGTTGCCGCCGGTCAGGACCACGCCCACGCGGGAGCCCGCGAAGCGCTCCCGGTAGCGCAGCAGCGCGGCGATCACGACGCCGGCCGAGGGCTCGATCAGCAGCTTCGTTCGAGTGATGAAGGCGAGCGTCGCGGCCACGATCTCCCGATCGCTCACCAGCAGGATCTCGCGCACGCCGTCGCGGACCAGTGGGAAGGTGATGTCGCCCAGGCTGGTGCGCAGCCCCTCGGCGACCGTGTGGGGAGGCCGTTCCGGCTGCCGCACGCCGGTCCGCAGCGATTCATGGGCGTCATCGGCCAGCTCCGGCTCGGCCGCGTACACCACGGGCCGACCGGCGGCCCCGACGCCGGCTTCGCCGCCGGCGGCCAGCACGGTGCCGGACGTGAGGCCGCCGCCGCCGACCGGGACCAGCAGCGCGTCCAGCGGCCCCGCCTGCTGCAACAGCTCCAGGGCCACCGTGCCCTGTCCGGCCACAACGTCGGCATCGTCGTAAGGATGGATCACGTGCGCCCCGTCGGCGTCCGCGATCCGCTGCGTGGTGCCTTCCCGCTCGGCCAGGGTCGGGCCGCTCTCCACCGTGCGGGCGCCGTAGCCCTGCACCGCGCGGCGCTTGATCTCCGTCGTGCCGCGCGGCATCACCACGGTCGCGGGGATGCCGCGCAGCCCGGCGGCGAACCCCACCGCCTGGCCGTGGTTGCCCGAGGAGTGAGTCGCAACGCCGGCCGCCGCCCGCTCGTCGGTCAGCCCGAACACGGCGTTGCAGGCGCCGCGGCTCTTGAACGCTCCCACCTTCTGCAGGTTCTCGCACTTGAAGAAGAGGCTCGCTCCCACGGCGCGATCGAAGTGCCGGCTGGTGAACACCGGGGTGGCGTGCACGTGCGTGCGAATGCGCGCGGCCGCCTCGCGCACGTCCGCGATGGTCGGCAGGGTGGCTACGTCCATCCGTCTGGGTCCATCCGTCCGGAACTCCTACGCCCCCTTCGGTCGGAAGGCGGTGATCTCGGCCGGGTCGCACTCCAGGCGCGGCCCGTCAAGCAGATCGATGCAGTAGGGGATCGCCGGAAAGACCGCCTCCAGGCACTGCTCGATGGCACGCGGACGGCCTGGCAGGTTCAGGATGAGGGCACCGCCGCGAACCCCCGCGGTCTGGCGCGACAGAATCGCCGTCGGCACGTAGCGCAGCGACACCTGCCGCATCAGCTCCCCGAAGCCGGGCAGCATCTTCTGGCACACCGCCTCGGTCGCCTCCGGCGTGACGTCGCGGAGAGCCGGGCCGGTGCCGCCGGTGGTGACGATCAGGCAGCAGCCGTCGTCATCGGCCATCCGGCACATTGCGTCCTGAAGCTGGTCCTGCTCGTCCGGGAGGACCTGGTAGACCGGCTCGAACGGGGTCGTCAGGTAGCGCTCCAGCAGGGCGACCACCGCCTTGCCGGGCGTGTCCTCGTACACGCCGGCGCTGGCCCGGTCCGATACGTTGATGATGCCGATGCGGGTCGTCATGCGTCCCCCACAGAGTACCGCAAATTCGCCCGGCCGGGGCTACAGGCCGTCACGGCGGCCACTCGCCGCTGAGCCGCATCGGTTTCAGCCCCGGTTTGCCAAGCGCGCCATCCGCCGAGGACAATGAAGAGGACAATGAAGACGATGGGGGACCTGCTTGCAGCACGGCCGCTCTCCGGCGCGCTGGGGGCCGAGATCACCGGCGTGGACCTGAGCCGGCCGCTCGGCACGGCCGCGGCGGCGGAGATCCGGCAGGCACTCCTGGACCACCTCGTGATCTTCTTCGCCGCGCAGGAGCTGACTCCGAAGTCGCTGCTCGCGTTCGCCCGGTGCCTGGGCGAGCCACTCGCCTACCCGCAGCTGCAGGGCCTGCCGGAGGAGCCGCTGGTGACCGCGGTCACCAAGCTGGAGCACGAGCGGGTCGCCTTCGGCGGCGTGGGGCACACCGACACCAGCTACCTGGAGCGTCCGCCGATGGGCAGCCTCCTGTACGCGGTGGAGCTGCCGCCGTGGGGAGGCGACACCTTGTTCGCCAACCAGTACCTGGCCTACGAACGGCTCTCGGGGGGACTGCAACGGACCCTCGCCGGGCTGACCGCCATCTGCACCTCCGCCAAGCCGGCGGTAGCCGCGACCCGGGAGGAGCGGCTGCGGGAGCAGGGCGCGCAGGCGTTGGTGCTCACCAGCGAGCATCCGGTCGTGCGCACCCACCCGGAGACCGGCCGCAAGGTGCTGTACGTGAACCGCGGGCACACCTCTCACTTCAAGGGTTGGAGCGAAGCGGAGAGCCGGCCCCTGCTGGAGTACCTGTTTCAGCACCAGGTGCAGCCGGAGCTCACCTGCCGCTACCGCTGGCGGCCCGGCTCCCTGGCGGTCTGGGACAACCGCTGCACCCAGCACCTGCCGATCAACGACTACCACGGCTTCCGGCGCGTGATGCACCGCGTGACGCTGGCAGGCGACCGGCCGTCCTGATCCCGGCGCAGGGCGTTCGCCGAGCGCCTTGCGAACGGGTCCTCGGCGCCTACTTCCCTCACCGGCCGCTATTGGGCATACTTCCCGGCATGTCACGAAGATGTGCGCTGACCGGCAAGGGGCCGCTCAGCGGCAACAACGTATCGCACGCGCACAACAAGACGCGGCGCGTGCAGCGGCCCAATATCCAGGAGAAGCGGCTGTACGTGCCGGAGTTGGGCCGGACCGTGCGTCTCAAGCTGTCGACGCGGGCGCTGCGCACGGTGAACAGGAAGGGTCTGATGCAATTTCTCAAGGACGAGGGCCTGACGCTCAAGGACGTGGCGCGGCCGGTGAGCGGCCCGCGACCGGAGAACGGCCGATGAAGCCCGACATCCATCCCGAATACCGGCCGGTCGTCTTCAAGGACGCGGCCAGCGACTTCCAGTTCCTGACCCGCTCCACCGTCAAGTCCAGGGAGACGGTGACCTGGGAGGACGGCAACGAGTACCCCCTGGTGACCCTGGAGATCTCCAGCGCGTCCCATCCGTTCTTCACCGGCAAGCAGAAGCTCGTCGACACCGCCGGCCGGATCGAACGGTTCCGCCGCAGGTACGGCCTCCCCGAGGAAAGCTGACCCGACCAGCCACGCTGACCGGCGATACCCGTGAGTGAGCGGAGCGAACCTCACTCGAAGAGTGAGCGCAGCGAACCTCACTCGAAGAGTGACGATTCTCCCGGCATCTTCGCCAGACTTGGCGTCCCCACGATCATCAACGCGGCGGGCCCCGCCACTCGCTTGGGCGGCGGCCGCGCCGACCCCGAAGTGGCCGCCGCGGTCGCGGACGCGATGGGCCAGTGCGTGGCCATCGAAACCCTGCAGGAGCGGGCCAGCGAGATCATCGCCGAGCACACCGGCGCGGAGGCCGGCCTGGTCACCAGCGGCGCGGCCGCGGCCCTGCTGCTCGCCGCCGCGGCGTCTCTGACCGGCCTCGACCCCGCCCGCATGGGCCGCCTGCCGCACGTTGCGGGCCGCAACCGCATCCTCATCCCCCGCAGCCACCGCAACCTGTACGACCACGCGTTGCGTCCCGCCGGCGCCGAGCTGGTCGAGGTCGGCATCGCCGACCGGTTCGCCGGGGCCGGCGTCCGCGACACCGAGGCGTGGGAGTTGGGCGCCGCCATCGACGAGCGCACCGCAGCCATCGCCTATGTCGCCCAGTCCTACTCGCAGCC
>JAPOQV010000637.1 GCA_026710565.1 Spirochaetaceae bacterium
CACGGTGACGCCGGTGCCGGCGCGCTGCACGACCGTGGGCCAGTGGTAGTCGGTGTGGTAGGAACCCACCGCGACGCCGTCGGGAAAGTGGCGTCCGGTCAGGATGTCGTCGGCGGTCACCTGGTAGACGGCCTCCACCCTGCGGCCCTCGCGGATGCCGATGTGCGGCGCCACCCACGCCAGGCGGTGGTTGGGGTAGCGCGCGCCGCGGTAGCCGTGCGTCTGCAGGTAGTGGACGACGCCCATCATCTGCCGCCGTCCGGCCTGCTCGGCCGCCGACAGCGACGCCCCGTCGGTGGCGTCGTGGCCGATCACCTTCATCTTCACGGTCACGTGGTGGCCGTGCGGGATGACCGTGATCATCGGCACCTCCTCGTCGTCGCCGTACGAAGGGCAGCCCGGCGGCAACTGCGGCTCCACCGCCTCGCCCGCGTCGACCAGGGTGAAGTACAGGCTCATCGGCAACTGCAGCCGGCCGGCCGACGCGTCGACCGACGGCGGGTCGCCGGGCATCAGCACCGGTCCGCCCTTGCGGAACGGCCAGCCGCCGCGCGCCACCAGGTCGGCGTCGCCGGTGGCGTCCACGGCGATCGCCGGCTCGATGCGGGTCAGGCCGCTCTTGTTGGCCAGCACCACGGCCGCCACGCGGTCGCCGTCCCGGTCCACGCTCAACACCTGCGTGTGCAGCAGCAACTCCACGCCCGCCTCGGCGAGCATCTCCTGCAGCACGAACTTGAGGCTCTCGCAGTCGAACGCCCGCCCGTCGCCGTTGGGCCGGTAGGCGGCGATGCCCCCGAACGCGTCCAGCCGGCGTACCATCTCGCGCCAGCGGTCGTTCACCATGCGGGTCTCCCCGCAGAAGGAATGGACGCCGCCGGCGGTCCCCTGACCGCCGACGAAGCCGTGCTGCTCGACCAGCAGCACGCTCGTGCCATGGTCCGCCGCCCCGAGAGCCGCGTACACTCCCGCCACGCCGCCGCCGGCGACCAGCACGTCGACCGCCCGTTGCTCGCGCAGCGGCAGGGTTACGCTGTCGTCAATCGAAGTGCTCACCGGATCCGTTCTCCATTATCGCTGAAGACGATCGTGTTGAGCTCGCTGTCGGCGAGATCGCCTTCGGAGCGGCCGCCCAGAAACTCCTCCGCGTCCGCGACCCGGGACGGGTTGCTGAGCTCGTCGACGCGGGTGCCGTCGGGATAGTAGGTCACGACCATCGCCTCGCGCATCTCCTGCGACCGATTGCCGGGGGCGCCGTGAACGGTCCAGCCCAGGTGAAAGCTGCAGTCGCCGGCCATCATGCGTGGCACTTGGTAGACCGGCAGTCCCTCGCGCGCGATGAAGTCGTCGAAGAGCCGAGCCGATTCGTCGCTGATGTGCGTGCCGCTGAGGTTTCCGTAGCGGTGGGAGCCGACGACGAAGCGCATCGCGCCCATCTCCTCCGTGCAGTCGACGAGCGGCGTCCACAAGCCTACCGCCCGGTCGGTGGCCACCGGCCAATAGTACTGGTCCTGATGCCAGTGCGAGTCGGTCCCACCCGGTGGCTTGAACAGGGCCTGCTCGTGGTAGATGCGCACCGCTGCCGAGCGCGTCAGTGCCGCCACGATCCTTCCGAACCGGCGGCTCAGACAAAACCGGCGCATGCCCCCGTTGTCGAAGCGCATGTTGAGCGTCTGCAGAAACGCTCCTCCGGAGCCCGGCTTCATCCCGTTTGCCCGATAGCGGGCCATGGCGGTGTCGCGAATCACGGGTGCGTAGGCCGCGACCTCTTCATCGCTCAGCACACCGGGCAACACGATGAATCCATCCCGCCAGAACCGCGCTACCTGCTCTTCGGAGACGGCGTACTCGGAGTCCAGCGACGGCAGGAGCGCGTTGCGCCCCTTATCATGAACCTCCATCCGTGTCTCTGCCTCCTTCGGCCGGCCTGCTCGTTGTCGTGGCGATGCTGCGCATCCTATGCTGTTCCGCGAAGAGCCGGGGCGACGATCGTTGCCTGATTGACGAACGTCACCGCCGATCGCACCCGACAGCTTCGCATACCGCGTGGCGACAGCAACATCGTGCCGCGCACATTGAGGAGGCCGTAATGGCCGGAATTCGAGTACGAATCAAGCCCACGATGGCGTGGTGGGCATCGATCGTCGCGATCGCCCTGCTGTGTGGAAGTGCGCCGCTCTGGGCGACCGGCGTCGAAGAGGGGGCGGGCGCGGAGGCGACCGAGCCCGTGGAGCTCACCTTCACCTACTGGGGGTCGCCGTTCGAGCGCGAAGCGGTCGAACAGATGCTGCAAGCGTTCAACGACAGCCACCCCAACATACAGGTGCGCGGCCAGCACATACCCGATGGCTACGCGGAGAAGATCTCCACCATGGTGGCCGCCGGTACGCCGCCAGACGTGGGCTACCTGTACGAGGCATTGGCGTTTGGCTGGGCGCAGGAGGGCGTGATCGCCGACCTGACCCCGCACTTCAAGGCGGATCCGGAGGCCAGCAACCGCCTGCCGGCGACCTACTACAACTACGACGGCGGAACGAAGACGATCGGCACCAATGCCGCCGCCGAGACGATGATTCTGTACTACAACAAGGACCTGTTCGACGCCGCCGGGGTGGACTATCCGCCGTCGCAGGCTGCCGAGGCCTGGACCTGGGAGGAGTTCGTTGCCGCGGCCAGGAAGCTCACGGTGGATCGCAACGGCAACAACGCCGACAGCGACGCCTTCGATCCCGAGAGCATCGACGTGTTCGGCGTCTCGTTCCCGTCATGGTGGGGCGGCTACCTGCCCATGATCTACAGCAACGGCGGCCAGCTCGCCAGCGACGACGGCACCAGGCTGATGCTCAACGAGCCCGAGGCCGTCGAGGCGCTGCAGGCGCTGCAGGACCTGGTCTACGTCCATCACGTGGCCCCGACGCCGGCCCAGGCCGAGGCGATGCCCTCGCAGGCGGTCATGATGCAGTCGGGCAAGGTGGCCATGGGGGTCAACGGTCACTGGGCGATCCTCGACTACAGCCAGCTCGAGTTCGACTGGAGCCTCGGCGTGCTGCCCTACCACAAGGAAGCGGTCACCGTCCTGCTCGGCTCACCGTCGGTCGTGTTCGCCGGTACCGAGCACCCGGACGAGGCGTTCGAGTTCTACAAGTTCCACAACGACCCCGCGCAGGTCGACCTCTACGCCAAGGGTCTGTGGATGCCGCTGCAGCTCGAGTACTACACCGATCCCGCCAAGACCGCCGAGTGGCTGGACGCCATCCCCGGGGTGTATCCGCCCGAGGCGCGCGACGTGCTGATCGACTACACCCTGAACAACACGCCGCGCCAGCCGCCGGCGTACTGGCGCAAGAACCCGTCGCAGATCTTC
>JAPOQV010000638.1 GCA_026710565.1 Spirochaetaceae bacterium
CGAGTCCGTCCCCTGGGGCGCCGACGCGGTCGGGCCGGCGGATCTGGTGCTCGCGGTCGGAACCGCAGCGGTCGGAACCGCAGCGGTCGGAACCGCAGCGGTCGGAACCGCAGCGGTCGGAACCGGGGCCGTGGGATCGGGCCGGGTCGCGACGGACGTAGAGTTGGCGTTCCTGCGCCGCGCCGGCTTCCGCGACTCGGGGCGCGCGATGCGCAACATCGTCGGCATCGCCCATCGGTCGGGGGTGGGCGATGCGGCCGGGCGCGGGGACGGCGAGCAGCGCCGCACCCTGGCGCGCCTGATGGTGCTGGCGCTCGACGATCTTGCCCGCAGCGCCGATCCGGACATGGCGCTCAACAACTGGGAGCGATTCGTGGCGGTGCAGCCCGACCCACGAGCGCACCTGGCGCGCATGCTGGAGCAACCGGTGCGGTTGGGCCTGCTGCTGTCGATGTTCGCGACCAGCCAGTTCCTGGTCGATACCCTGGTGCGGAACCCGGAGTTCCTGGACTGGATCGCCGACGAGCGCCGGCTGCACGGGCCGCGTTCGCTGCAGGCGATGCTGGGCGACCTGCGGGCGCTGTCGTCGGAGGCTGTCGACCACGAACGCTGGCTGAGCTCCATCCGGCTGTTCCGGCGCCGGGAGCTGCTGCGCATCGCTGCCCGCGACTTCTATCTCGGCGCTCCGATCGCGGTGACGACCGCCGAGCTGGCAACGGCCGCCGACGCGGTGGTGATTGTCGCGCTGGAGCGTATCGGCGCCGATCTGTACGGGGAGCTCGGCGACGGCGTGGCGATCCTGGCGTTCGGCAAGCTGGGGGGGCGTGAGCTCAACTACAGCTCCGACATCGATCTGGCGACGGTGTACGACGCGCGCAGGGCCGGCCTGCGGGAGCGCGCCGCGGCGCTCACTACCCGGCTGCGGCAGGATCTGAGCGCGCACACCGGCGAGCAGTACGCCTACCGGGTGGATCTCCGGCTGCGGCCATACGGCGGTTCCGGGGAGCTGGTCACCAGCTCGGCGGCCTTCGTCGACTACTACGAGCGGCACGCCGGACTGTGGGAGACGCAGGCGCTGCTGCGCTGCCGGGCCGTCGCCGGCGACATCGCGTTCGGGGAACGGCTGCTGGAACGCCTGCAGCCGGCCATCCGCCGCGGGTTCGGCCACGCCGAGGTGTCGGCGACGGTCGCCCGGATGCGGGACGCGCACACCGCTGCTTCGACGGCGGCGAGTGCGGGCCGGCTGCGGCGGGGCCTGGACGTCAAGAACGGCCGCGGCGGGATTCGCGACGTCGAGTTCCTGGTGCAGGGGCTGCAGCTCAGCAACGCGCGCGAGCATCCGCACGTGCTGACCGGGCATACTCCCACCGGCATCGAGCGTCTGGCGGAGTCGGGTCTGCTCGGCGACGATCGCGCACGGGTGCTGGCGGAGGACTATGCGCTGCTGCGCCGCACCGAGCACCTCCTGCAGGTGCTGGATGATCGCCAGGTGCATGCCATCCCCGCCGACGGGCCGGCGTTGATCGCGCTGGCCCGTCGCCTGCTGGGCGCGGAGGCCACCGAGCGCACGCTGGTCGAGACGCTGGCGACGGTCACCGAGCGCGTCCATGCCGCCTATCGCGGCTGGTTGGACGCCTGAGGCAGGACGCCTGACGAAAAACCGAGGGCACCGCCGTCGCGGTGCCCTCGGTTCGGTGCGGAACGACGGTCCGCGCTACCCGATCGCCGCCTCTCCGCGCTCGCCGGAGCGGATGCGGATGCACTCCGGCAGGTCCAGGACGAAGATCTTGCCGTCTCCGATCGAGTCGGTGCGGGCGCCGCGGATGATGGCGTCGGTGGTGCGGTCGACGAATCCCTCGTTGACCGCCACCTCCAGGCGCACCTTCTTGAGCAGGTTCACCTCGGTCTCGACGCCTCGGTAGGTCTCCGTGTAGCCGCGCTGCTGGCCGCAGCCGAGCGCGTTGGTCACCGACATCTTGAAGACCTCCTCCTTGTAGAGCTCCTGCTTCACGTCGCCCAGCTTGTGGGGCTGTATGTACGCGATGATCAGTTTCACGTTTCGCCTCCTTGTTGGCCTATCCCTATTGGGACGAGAAAATCTGGAAGCCTGAGTACGCCTCGGCCCCGTGCTCGCCGATGTCCAGGCCGCGCAGTTCCTCCTCGCGGCTGACGCGCAATCCCATGACCGCCTTGATCACCGCGAACAGCACGAAGCCGGCCGCCATGGTCCAGGCGAACACCGCCACGACGCCCACGAACTGCACGCCGAGCTGGGCCAGGCCACCGCCGAAGAACAGGCCGGAGACGCCGCCGACGGCCTCGTTCGCGAACAGACCGACCGCCAGCGTGCCCCAGGCGCCGCACACGCCGTGCGCGGACACCGCGCCGATCGGATCGTCGATCTTGCACACCTTGTCCAGCAGCTCGACCGAGAGCACGACCAGCACGCCGCCGAGCAGGCCGATCAGAACGGCCATGGCCGGCGCGACGAACGCGCAGCCGGCGGTGATCGACACCAGTCCGGCGATCGCGCCGTTGAGGGCGAAGGTGGGATCGGGCTTGCGGAACCAGATCCATGCGGTAAACAGGGCACCCACCGCGCCGGCGGCGGCGGCCAGGTTGGTGTTGAGGGCGATCAGGGCGATGCTCAGGTCGGTTCCGGCCACCGTGCTGCCGGCGTTGAAGCCGAACCAGCCGAACCAGAGGATGAAGACGCCCAGCGACGCGAGCGGCAGGCTGTGGCCGGGGATGGCGCGCGCGGTCAGGCCGGCGCCGTTCTGCACGTACTTGCCGACCCGGGGGCCGATGACCATGGCGCCGACCAGGCCCAGCCAGCCGCCGGTGGAGTGGACGACGGTGGAGCCGGCGAAATCGGCGAAGCC
Organism: Spirochaetaceae bacterium; assembly: GCA_026710565.1. Next base: position 2,883 of record JAPOQV010000638.1, read on the forward strand.
GGGGCCCAGGTTGGCCAGCCAGCCACCGCCCCACGTCCAGTGGCCGACGATCGGATAGATCAGCGCGGTCACGAACACGCTGTACACCATGTAGGCGGGAAAGCGGGTCCGTTCGGCCATGGAACCGGAGACGATCGTCGCCGCGGTGGCTGCGAACATCGCCTGGAACAGCCAGAAGGCGAAGTCGGAAGCGTTGCCGGTGCCGGCCGAGGTGAAGTTGGCCAGGAAGAAGTCGCTGCCGCCGAACAGGCCGGCCTTGCTGGCGCCGAACATGAGGGCGTAGCCGACGGCCCAGAACGAAAGCATGCCGATCGAGAAGTCCATGAGGTTCTTCATCAGGATGTTGGCCGCGTTCTTGGCCCTGGTGAGGCCCGTTTCGAGCATCGCGAAGCCGGCCTGCATCAGGAAGACCAGGACGGCCGCGAGCAGCGTCCATACCGTGTCGATCGCCAGGGCGTTGGAGTCGGCGTCCGCGAAGGCGGCGAGCGCGACCCCCAGGCCCAGGAGCACCAGGACACGGCGCTTGGGTGGGTGCGGTAGTTTCATGTGCATTACGAAGCAAGGAACGTGCCAACATCGGCGCACGAGACCTGTCGGCTCCTACAGCCCACAGAGGCGTAGTTCATTCGTCCGTTTCTGACCGAATGGTAGGAAAGAATTGGTTTTCCTACCGCATTGTGGGAACTGATCGGAGCGAACGGGTACCGGCTGCCGCTCGGATTCAGGACCTGAACCGATGGGGATCGATGCCGTACCTGCGGACCCGCAGACCCATGATGCGCTCCGTGGTCCCGAGCCGGCGGCCGGCTGCCGAAAGGTTCCCGCGCGCCCACTTCAGCGCCTCCTCGATCAGCTCGCGCTCGACCCGCGCGACCATCGACTTCAGCGTTCCGCGGGGGCCGGTACCGGTGGCGTCGGCGGTCTGCAGGCTCGGCGGAAGATGGTGCCCGTGGATCACCTGGTCGCTCGACAGCAGCGCGGCGCGCTCGATGCAGTTCTCCAGCTCGCGCACGTTGCCGGGCCAGTGGTAGCTCATCAGCATGTCGATCGCCGGCGTCGAGATGCGGCGCATCTCGTAGCGTTCGACGAAGTGGTCGGCAAGCTGCATGACATCGCTCCTGCGCTCGCGCAGCGGCGGGATGTGGACGGGGAATACCGCGAGGCGGTAGTACAGGTCGGCGCGGAACAGCTCCTGGTCGAGGAGCTCCTCCAGGTTGCGATTCGTCGCGGCGATCAGGCGCACGTCGCTGCGCAGGGTGGCGTCGCCGCCGACGCGCTCGAACTCCCGCTCCTGCAGGACCCGCAGCAGCTTCACTTGCACGTGCGGCGCAAGGTCACCGATCTCGTCAAGGAAAATCGTGCCGCCGTGCGCGATCTCGAACCGGCCCTTCCGCGAGGCGACGGCGCCCGTGAACGCGCCGCGCTCGTGGCCGAACAGCTCGCTCTCTATCACCGAGTCAGGCAGCGCCGCGACGTTGACCTTCACGAACGGCCGCCCCGCGCGCGGGCTGTTGTAGTGGATGGCATGGGCCACGAGATCCTTGCCGGTGCCGGTCTCCCCACGTATGAGGACGGTCGTCTCGCTGCCGGCGACCTGCTCGATGAGGCGGTAGACGGTACGCATCGCCTCCGAGTTGCCGACGATGTTGGCCGGCCGGAACCGCGACTGGAGCTCGCCGCGAAGGCGGTCGTTCTCGGCCGCCAGCCGCTGGCGCTGCTCTTCCGCGGTCTGCCGCAGCTTGACCGCCTGAGCGATCATCGACGCCACGATCGACAGCAGCCTGACGATGTCCTCGGAGGCGTCCGGGTCCGCCAGACGGCCGGTGGCCAGCGCACCGACCACCTGGTTGCCGAGCTTGATCGGCACGCAGGTGAATGACTCCCCGGCCCCGCGGCCGGTGTCGAGGGCGCCGGTACGGTTGAGGAACAGCGGCTCGGCTGCCACGTCGGGGACAGACACCGGCTGCCCGTTCTGGATGACGCGGCCGATGATGCCCTCGCCGATCCGGTAGCGGCCGCGCTCGCGCTGCAGTTCGGACAGACCGAGCGCGGCCTCGATCGAGATCTCGCCGGTCTCGCGGTTGAGCAGGCCCAGCACGCCGATGCGCACGCCGAGCCGGCTGCGCAGCACCTCGAGCACCGGACCGAGCACCTCGCGCAGATCCAGGCTCTCGTCGAGGATCCGGCTGATCTGGAACAGCAGGGTCAACTCGCGGACGTCGCCACGCACCCCGGCAGGGGTGTCGTCGCGTAGCCCGACAGCGGGATCGGTCATCGCGTTGCACGCACTGCATCACACGACGGCGCCTTGTCCGAGGATGGCCGGGCAGCGGTGGGCAAAAAAACGCCCGCCACGACGTGGCGAGCGTCCTCCGCTGTAGTCAGCAGCGGAGAGGTCCGATAGTCGCGTCTATTGTTCCGACCATCCGCCGTGCTGTCAACAGAGCAGGCCAGCGTGCCCAGGCGAGCTGCGCGACGATGCTGAACCGATCGGGTGTGATGCCGCCGCCGATGGACAACCGGACGCCTGTGAGGTCGGAGGTGTGCGTCCCTGCAAGCCACGACTGGGCAGTATGTACCGGCTCCGGTAAAGAGGACAGTTGCGATCGGCGGGCCTTGGCGGAGTCGTTGACCCCGCCGTGGGTGGGCCGTATCCTCCGTCGCGTGTCCGACACAGCCGCGCCCCACCCGCTGGCCGCCGAGCTCAACCGGGTCCTTGAGCCCACCGTGATCGGCCGCTCGCTGTCCCGGCTGGGCACTCGCCTGTACTTTCCCAAGGGGGTGGTCGCCCAGTCGGCCGAAGCGTCCGAGCACGCCGACCGCTTCAACGCGACGGTGGGTCTTGCCGCCAGCGGCGGCGAGCCGATGCACCTGCCGGCGATCGCCGAGCGCCTGCCCGGCCTGACCGCGGATGAGGCGTTCGCGTATGCGCCTACCGCCGGGATACCCGCCCTCCGGGACCGCTGGGGGGAGGAGTTGCGGGCCAAGAACCCTTCGCTGAGATCGGCGGTGTCGCGGCCGGTCGTGACGGCGGGCCTTACCGCCGGGATCGGCATGGCGTCCGACCTGTTCGTGGATGCCGATGATCCGGTGCTGCTGCCGGACTTGGTCTGGGGCAACTACCGGCTGATCATGGGCGAACGGCGCGGCGCCCGCGTCGAGGGCTACCCGTTCTTCGCCGGGGATGCCATGGACGTGGACGCCGTGCAACGGACTCTCTCCCAACATCAGGCGGGGGCCAAGGTCGTGGCCATGTTCAACTTCCCGCACAACCCGACCGGCTACTCCCCCAACCGGGCGGAAGCGGAACGGCTGACCGCGATCCTCGCCGAGGCGGCCGAGCGCGGCCTGCAGCTCGTGGTGCTGGTCGACGACGCCTACCACGGTCTGTTCTACGAAGAGGAGACGCTCAAGGAGTCGCTGTTCGCCCGCCTCGCGAACCTGCATCCGAACCTGCTGGCGATCAAGATCGACGGACCGACCAAGGAAGAGTACGTCTGGGGCTTCAGGATCGGCTTCGTCACCGTCGGCGCCGCCGGCCTGGGCGACGAGCACCACCGGGCGTTCGAGCAGAAGGCGATGGCGGCCATCCGCTCCACGGTGTCCAGCGCCAACCGGATGGCGCAGCACCTGGTGCTGGCCGCCCTGGACCACCCCGAGCACTCCCGGCAGCGCGACGCCAACCAGGAAGAGTTGCGGCGGCGCTATCTGACCACGGTCCGCGAGGTCGGCAAGCGGTCGAGCGCGGCGATCCGGCCGCTGCCGTTCAACTCCGGCTACTTCATGTGCTTCCACCTGCCGGGAGGGACCGCCGAAGAGGTACGGCGCTACCTCCTGTACGAACGTGGCATCGGCACGATCTCGGTCGACGCCGACCACCTGCGAGTGGCGTTCGCGGGCGTCGATACCGCGGATCTGCCCGAGCTGTATGCCGAGATCTACGCCGCCGCCGACCGGTGTGCGGTCCAGGCGGAACCGGCTGGAGGTGTCGCGGCGGCGAGCCGTTGATCCCCTCGCCCGCTGCGCGGGCGCTGCTCGCCCCGGCGCTCGCATGCTTCCTCGGCGCCTGTACGGGCTGGTCCGGGACGCTCGTGCACGTCGACACCGCCAACGTCGACGTCGCCGCCTACGCGGAGCGCTACAACCTCTCGCAGGACCGGTACCGCGTCGTCACCCGCTTCGTCGACGCACCGGCCGAATCGCTGGCGCGCGGCGGCAGCGACGCCGACGTGCTGATCGGTCCCGGCCTTGCGGGCCGCGATCTGGCGGAGGAGCTCCGGCCCCTGGACGGCCTGTTTCGATCCGGCCGCCTGAGTGGGGCATCGTTCTTTCCCAGCCTGCTGGAGTCGGGCCGAGCCGATGGCGTGCTCCGCGCTCTGCCCCTGTCGTTTCGCGTTCCCGTGATCGTCGTCCGGGCCGGCGAAGACGATGTTCCACTCTTCGCGGCCACGCCCGACGAGCTGGCGGCGCTCGGTGCCGCATCGCTCAGTTGGAGCGCAGAGCTGATCTACCAAGCGGCGGTGCTCTACGGGGCCGACTTCCGGCGGCTGCCGGACGGCCGGATAGTCCTGCAGCAGGGTGCGGTCGACCGGGCTGTCAATCAGGCGCGGCGGGTGATCGAAGCCGCGCCGGGCGATCGATCCTCCGCCACTGCCGGCGGCGGCCCGCCCGGGGCGTTGCCGCGCGTGCAGATGCTGCTGGACGGAAGGGTCGACTTTCTCCTGACCGACCTGCAACGGTTCCTGGACACTCCCGTCGAGCGGCGCGACCTGCTCTCCTTCCGCTGGCTGGGGAGCGACGAGGGGCTGCGGGCGGGCGACGACCTGACGTACGCCGTGATCCGCGCGGGCGCGTCCAACGCGCGCGGTGCACAGGCGTTCCTGATGTGGCTGTTCGCGCCGGGGACGCAGTCGGCGCTGCTCGAATTCAGCCGGGGCGAGCATCTCACCGGATTCGGCATCGCCGGCGGACTGCCGGCCCTGGCGGAGGTCGCCAGGTACGATCTGGTCACGCGTTACCCGGTCCTGGTCGGGCGCGTCCCGCGCGCGGCGGAGCTGCACGCGCCGGCGGCACTCGGCGCCGATTGGGAACGGCTGCGCGAGGCGGTGGTGCTGCCGTGGCTGTGGGCCGAAACCCGCGGTTTCGACCAACCGGCGCTAGCGGATGCGGTGTCCGCGTGGCGGGCTCGGCGCGCGCCCGGGGCGGTGCTGGCGATCCGCGGAAACTCGGCCGGGCTCGTTGACACGGACAAGAACGGCCGGTAGTCTGAGCGGCAATAACATAATCAGCCGTGGCATGGGTTTCCATGCGCGGCCAGGAGAAGACAGTATGGCCACCGTTGAACTCCAGAACCTGTCCAAGATCTACGAGGGCGGGGTGAAGGCGGTCGACAACGCCAACATCAGCGTCGGAGACAAGGAATTCCTCGTACTGGTCGGTCCGTCGGGATGCGGCAAGACGACCACGTTGCGCTGCATCGCCGGCCTTGAGGAGATCACCGACGGTGAGCTTTCCATCGACGGCAGGCGCATGAACGACGTCGCCCCCAAGGATCGCGACATCGCCATGGTGTTCCAGAACTACGCGCTCTACCCGCACATGTCGGTGTACGAGAACATGGCCTTCGGACTGAAGATCAGAAAGTACCCCAGGAGCGAGATCGAAACCCGGGTGCGTGATGCTGCGCAGATCCTGGACATCGAGGAACTGCTTGACCGCAAGCCCAAGGCGCTGTCCGGCGGCCAGCGGCAACGCGTGGCGGTCGGCCGCGCGATCGTCCGCAAGCCCAAGGTGTTCCTGTTCGACGAGCCGCTCTCCAACCTGGACGCGAAGCTGCGGGTGCAGATGCGTGCGGAGCTCGCATCGCTGCATACCCGCCTGCAGGCGACCATGGTCTACGTAACCCACGATCAGGTGGAGGCGATGACCATGGGCGACCGCATCGTGGTCATGCGCGACGGCGTGATTCAGCAGATCGGCACGCCGCTGGCGCTGTACAACACGCCGGTGAACCGGTTCGTCGCCGGGTTCATCGGGTCCCCGCCCATGAACATCATGAAGGTAGGATTGAAGGAATCGGGCGGAGGGCTGGTCGTGGGAGACGCGGGCTTCGAGCTTGACGTCGCCCCCGCGCACCAGGACCGCCTGCGGTCCCACGTCGGCCGCGACGTCCTGCTGGGAATCCGGCCGGAGGACCTCACCTACGCGGACGACACGCGCGGCAGCACTCTGGCGGCGGCGGTCGACGTCGTCGAGCCGCTCGGCGCCGAGACACACGTCTACGTGACGGTGGAATCGAATCAGCTCATCGCCAAGGTGGGGCCGCACGTCGACGTCCGGGTCGGAACGGAAATCACCCTGACTCCGAACATGGACCGCGTTCACTACTTCGACATGGAGACCGAGGCGTCTCTCACTCAGGCCGCGGTCACTGTCTAGCTGATCAGGAACCAGGAAAAGGAAGGTAAGGGCGAAGTCATGACCATGCACCCGGTCACCAGGTGGTACCGCCTCGCGATCGCTGCCGTAGTACCGCTGGTGCTTACGGTCTGTTATACGCCGCCCGCCGCAATCGATTCTATTTCCGATCTCGGCAACGTCGATGTCGAGGCGCCGTCGGCGACGGCGATTGCCGCGGCAGAACCGCCACCGCCGGTTCTGCCGGAGGTCGCTGCCGTGGCCCTTGGGCAGCCGGGCGAGCCCGCTCCCGGCGCCGGCTTGGTCGGCCCGGACGGGACGGCGACCCTCGCCGCGTACGCCGAGCCGACTGCGCCGGAACATCCGGTGATGCTGGCGGTGACGCCGCTGGGCGAAACAGGAGTGCCTGAGACGCCGCTGGGCGTTGGAGCCGACGGGACGCCCGAGCAGGCTGCGTCGATGGTGCCGGCGCGTCCGGATCATCCGGTGATGCTGGCGGTGGCGCCGATTGGCGAGACAGGAGTGCCTGGGACGCCGCTGGGCGTTGGAGC
>JAPOQV010000639.1 GCA_026710565.1 Spirochaetaceae bacterium
GGTCACGTACCAGTCGAGCAGTCCGTCGTTGTCCACGTCGACAAGCACGCTGCCCATGCCGTTGCCGTCCAGCCCCACCTGCGCCGCGCGGGTCACGTCGGCAAAGGTGCCGTCGCCGTTGTTGTGGTACAGCCGGCTGCTGCGGTAGTCGCCCGCCACCAGCACCTCCGGCCAGCGGTCGCCGTCGACGTCGACGATGTGCGGGGTCAGGCCGTGCAGCTCCGTCTTGAACAGGCGCGCTCGCGGGGTCGCGTTGGCAAAGCGCGGCAATCCGGTGCGCTCGTCGATGCCGTCGTTGCTCAGCAGCAGGCTGCCCTCCGCCCAGGTCAGCCAGGACACCACGAGCAGGTCCAGGTCGCCGTCGCGGTCGTAATCGCCCAGCGCCGCTCCCATGCCCGAGGGCTGGCCGAAGGACGTCGTGTCGGCGCGCGCCTCGCGAGCGATGTTCCGGAAGGTCGGCGTCCCGTCGGCCAGCAGACCGCCCGGCCGCCCGCCCTGATTCAGCCACAGCAGGTGGTGGCCCGGCATGCTCCACTCGTCGGCCATCGGCCCCAGGCTGGTGACGAAGATGCCCAGCCCCCCGTCCTTGTCGACGCCGCCCACGACCGAGCCGTGCCCGCGGTGCACCTCGGCCACGCCGGCCGCCTCGGCCACCTCCCGGAACGTGCCGTCGCCCCGGTTCAGGTAGAGCCGGTCCGGCGCATCGCCGCCGGTCACCAGGAACAGGTCCTGCAGGCCGTCGCGGTCGAAGTCGCCGGCCGAGCCGCCGCCGGAGAAGGTGAAGAAGCTGTCGATCGCCGGCGCGTGGGGGTGGACGAGGCCGGTGGCCTCCGGGCACAGGGCCGGGTCGGTGGCACAGGTGGCGAGCCGCACCTCGGCGCCCGCCGCGATCGAGACAGCGCTCAGGCACGCCAGAGCGACGGACCGGACGCGCCCCCTCGCCATCCCCTTCATACCTTGGCCATGTCTTACCCTGGCCATGTCATAATAGCCGCGCCATGGACACCGCCGCGACCGCCGAGCTCACCTATCAGGGCCGACCGCTGCGTGACGACTCGCACACGCCGGGCAGGCTGGCCGTCACCGCGACCGATGCCGGCGGGGCCGAGTTGCGCGAGCGGCTGGACACCGACGGGTACGTCCTGCTGCGCGATGCGCTGCCGAGGGACGAGGTGCTGGGGGCCGGGCACGAGCTCTACCGCCGCATCGCGGCGTCCGGCCAGCTCCATCCCGACTATCCGCCCGAGGAGGGGATCGCGGCGCCCGGGCTCTCGGTCCTGGCCGCGCACGACGAGGGCCGCCACAACCCGCCGCTGGAGCGGGTGGTGTTCGGCGCGCCGATGCTGGCCGTGTTCGAGCGGATTTTCGACGCGCCGGTGCGCCACTTCGACTACATCTGGGTGCGCGCCAAGTCGCCGGGAGTCGACACCCCTACCCCGCCTCACTACGACATCGTCTTCATGGGCCGCGGCACGCAGAAGCTTCTGACCGGCTGGACGCCGCTGTGCGACGTGCCGCTGGAGATGGGCGGCCTGATGATCCTGGAAGGCTCGCACCGCCTCACCGAGGTGCAGGAGACCTACGGCCGGATGGACGTCGACACCTACTGCTCCGGCACGCCGGAGGCGGATCCGGTCCTGTCCGGCGCGTCACGCTGGGTGGATCGCCACAACGGCGGGCACTTCACCAAGGACGCCACCTCGCTCCCCGGACGGCTGGGCGGGCGCTGGCTGATGAGCGACTACCGCGCCGGCGATCTGCTGGTCTTCACCATGCACACCATGCACTCGGCCGGCGACAACCACACCGGGCGGGTGCGGGTCTCCTCCGACACGCGCTACCAGCGCGCCGGCGAACCGGTGGACGAACGCTGGATCGGCGAGGACCCGGTCGCGCACGGCGCGGGAGCGAAGCGCGGCCTGATCTGTTAGCGCCCCCCTCCTTTGGCGAGGACGCTTGAACCTGGCGGGACTATCATCACGTCGTGCGTAGCCTCCGGGTTGGTACGCGGCTACTGGTCCCGCTGCTCGCGGCCGGCCTCGTCGCCTTCGCGGTGTTGCGGCCGGTTGCGGGCGGCGGGCCGGGTGCGGCTCCGCCACCCGACCTTGAGGCGCGCCTGCCGTCGCAGGGCGACAACGTCGTGGCCGTGGCCGTGGACCTGTCTGCACGCGGCGGCGACGGGCTGGACCGCGCGAACCTGAGCGTCATCGCCCGCGTGGACGCGTTCATCCGCGCCCTGGAGGGTGTCCGCGGCTACTCGTCGCCGCTGCGCGCCACCGTGGTCAACGCCACGGTCGACGACATCTCGGCGCGCCCGTTCGTGCCGCCGGACCTGGTGGAGACCTACGACGCCGCGACGGCGGAGAACCTCCGCCTTTCCTATCCCCTGTTTCCGGAGATCCATCCGTACTGGAGCGCCGACCTTCGCACCGTGGCGTTCTACCTGGAGATGGGGTCACGCCTGCCGCCCGAGGAGCTGGTGGCACGGCTGGAGGAGTTGCAACGCAGCCTGGAGCAGGAAGACGCAGCCGTCCACTTCACCGGGCTGCGCCCGATCGCCGTCGTGGTCGCCCGGCTGATGACGCGCGACGTGCGCGCCCTGCTGCCCTTCGCGGGCGTGCTGATCGCCGCGGTCTTCCTGCTGACGTTCGGTACCGCGCGCGGCGTGCTGCTGGCCCTGACCGCGACCGCCGCCGCGGCCGGGATCGGATACGCGGTGTTCGCGCTCCTGGACGCGGCCGCCACCCCTCTCCTGGTCCTGCTGCCGGTGCTCGCCGGCGGCCTGCTCAGCGACTACGCCATTCACTCAGGCTACCACCTGGGCTCCGTCGGAGACGGTTCGCCGCACGCCACCCGCGCCTACCTGGGGCTGCCGCTGGCGCTGACGGCGGCCACCACCGTGATCGGTTTCCTCAGCCTGGTCGGCCTGGGCAGCGGCGCCCACCTGTTCGTCGGCGTGACGGTCAGCGCGGGGGCGGTGGCTGCGCTGCTGCTGGCGCTCTGGTGGGCTCCGGCGTTCGGCCCCGTCCGCGGCAGCGCGCTCCGCGTGCCGCGCCTGACCACCCGGCGCATCCGCCGTGTGCTGGTGATCGTGCTTCTGGCGCTCGCCCGCCATCGCGGCGCGGCAGCATTGATCCTGGCCGTGATCGCCGGACTGGCGGCGCTGAATCTGCCCCGGCTCCGCCCGGAGCCGTATCCGCTCCACCAGCTCCCGGAAGCGTCGACGATCGTGCAGGCCGAGCGGATCTTCAACGGGAAGTTCGCCGGCACCGTGCCGTTCGCGATCGAGCTCGACGCCGGGGAGCCGGGCGCGTTCGTGCGGCGCGCACCGCTGGAATGGCTCGCGGGCGTCCACGGGGCGCTGGCCGGGAGCGGCGCGGTGGGTCATCACCAGTCGCTGCTGACCGTGGTCGAGCGCATCAACTCCTACTTCACCGACGGCCAACCGTCCTCCCGGCGGCTGCCGGACGAACCCGACCCCGCCGCCTTCGAGCGGCTGGTCTCGCAGTACCTGCTGTTTTTCGCCGCCTCGGCCAATCCGGCCGCCTACGACGCGCTCACCGACGCGGACTTCAGCATGGCGCGCGTGCACGGCATCCTCCGCTACCGCGACTTCGAGACGCTGATCGGTTTCCGCGACCTGGTCGACGCGCTCCGCGCCGAGCTGCCCGACGGATGGACGCTGCGCGTCACGGGGCCGGTGCAGGACCTGCTCGGTCACGCCGCGCGGCTGCGCAACGGCTGGCTGCGCACCTTCGGCAGCGGCGCGCTGCTCATCTTCCTGACGGTGCTGGCGGCATTCCGGGACCTGAGGCTCGCCGCGCTCAGCCTGCTGCCGCCCTGCGTGGTCCTGCTTGCCGTGGCCGGGGCCGCGCCCCTGTTCGGCGTCCACCTCGACGATTACACCGTGATCGCGATCGCCGTCACCCTTGGCCTCACCGTCGACTACACCATCCACGTGATCAATGCACTGCGCCGCTCGACGGCCGCGGCGTGGCGCCGGGAGGCCGGCGCCACCGCCGGGATCCGGCTTGCGATCGCCGTCGCGCGCGGCAGCGGCGTGCCGGTGTTCATGAGCTTCCTGACCTCCGTCGTCGCCTTCCTGAGCCTGGCGCTCTCCTCGTTCGCGGGCGCCGTCCACTTCGGTATGATGATCGCGGCCGCCATCGCGGGCGCCTTCGTCCTGAGCCTGTTCATCGCGACGTGGGAGTTGCCCGCACGCCAAGGGAGGAACCGCTGAACGCCCGCCGCCTGCTCGCGCCGATCCCGATCCCGCTGACGCTGACGCTCGCCGCGTTGCTGGCGATGGCGGCGCCGCTGTCCGCCCAGGACGTCGAACAGATCCTCGAACGATCCGGCGCCCTGAGCCGGATCGAAAACCTGAGCGGCGAGCTGACCCTGACGGTCGTCTCCCCCGGCGGAGACCGGCGCGTGACGCGCGTCACCGCGTACCAGAAGCGGCGTTCCCCGGAACGTGAGGACCGGCTGTTCGTGTTCACCTTCCCGCCCAACGTGCGCGGCACCGCGCTGCTGGTGCACTCCAACATCAACCGCGGGGACGACAGCATGTGGCTCTACCTTCCCGCCGTGGGAAGGATCAAGCGGGTCGACCTGAGCACCGCCGGCGGCGGCTACTTCATGGGCAGCGACTTCACGTTCCGGGACCTGATCAGCCGCGACGACGCGGAGTACGTCCACACCCTGCTGGAAGATGCACCCGGCAGCGACGAGCACCACGTCCTCGACGTGCGCGGCAGGACGCCGGAGTTGCAGCGCGAGTTCGGCTACTCGCGCGAGGAGCACTACATCCGCAGGGACGACTTCGTCAACGAGCGGATCCTCTTCTACGACCTGGCCGGCGACCTGCTCAAGGAGCTCACGGTGCTGGAGCTGTATCGGGAGGACGGACTGGTCTACCCGTCACGGGCGCGCATGCACAACCACCAGACCGGGCACGTTTCGGAGATCGTCGCCGAGCGGCTGTCGTTCACGGACGACATCCCCGACCGCTACTTCACGCACCGTTACCTGCAACGCCAATGAGGCGACGATCCGTTCGAGGCGGAGTGCGCCTGACCGCCCTGCTCGCGGCGCTGGTCCTGACGGCCCTGCACGCCGGCGCGGAGGAGTGGGACCTCACGCTGGGCGGATTCCTGAAGCTCGACCACTACGGCCTGGTGGCCGAGGAGCGGCTCTACACCAACGAGCGGGTCCGCCTGACCGCCGCCGCGCAGGTGGAGGCGGTCAACGCCACCGGCGACCTGGCCGCGTTCGCCGAGCTCCACGCCTTCGCCCAGATCGGCGAACACGTCGCGGTGCCGGAGACGGCTGTCGAGCGGCGCTTCGGCGAGGTGACCGTGATCGACCCCGAGTTCATCGTCCGCCAAGCCTTCGTGACGCTGCGCACCGATGCCTTCGACGTCGACGTGGGCCAGAAGTTCGTGCACTGGGGCAAGGTGGACCTGCTGAGCCCCCTGGACGTGGTCAACCACACCAACACCGCGACCCTGGGACTCGGCGACGCCTTCGAGAGCCCGCTGGCCGACCCCATGGTCCACGCGACCGCCTACCTGGACGACGCGTTCAGCCTGGAGCTGGTCTACGTGCCGTTCCTGGCCCCCGACCTGATCGGCATCGCCGAGCTGGACTTCGACCTGAGCTTCCTCAACTACGACATCGACGCACGGTTCGAGAACCCGCGGGTGGCCCTGTTCTCGGAATGGGCGCACTCCGTGCACGCGGCCCTGTCCTACACGTCGTTCGCCGTGGACGCGCAGGTCACCTACTCGTTCTTCCGCGATCAGACACCGGACTTCGACCTGAGCGGCGTTCGGGAGACGAGCCGCGCGGTGGGGGACGAAACGCACTACTCTATCAGGGGCGTCGTCGTGCCGGGCTACAACCGCGCCCACAACTTCGGCGTCGGCGCCAGCGCGGCCCTGGCCGGGTTCGTGCTGTCAGCCGACGCCGGCCTCAAGCTGACCGACAACGTGGACGGTACCCGCATCGACGTCAAGAAGCCGGAAGTCCTCTACGCCGTGCAGGCGGACCGCGCCGTCTCCATCGGCCAACAGCCGTTCAACGTCTCGGCCGGCGTGTATCACCGCCTGATCCTGCATCCCGACGCGGAGTTCAAGTCGAAGTACAGCCCGCTCGTGGAGAACGTCGTGGCCGCGCTCCGCGACTTCTACCTGCTGCAGGAGGATCCGTCCACCGTCTACGTGGTGGGCCGAGCCGACACCAGCCTGTTCCGGGAAGCGCTGAACGTCGGCGTGATCGGCGCGTGGGGGATCACCGAGCGGGCGCTGCACCTGGCGCCGCGCGCCGGGTTGCGGCTGAGCGACCACGTTTCGGCCGCCGTCGGCGCCAACCTCTGGTTCGAGTGGGCGCCCGGCATCGCCTCCGGCCTGCTGGGCCGGGACGCCGCCAAGGACAACGTGTTCGCGCAACTCGTCGTGCGCTACTGACGCCGGCTACGAGGACGCGCAGGGCGCCCCCTTGCAGGCGGTCACTTCCATGACGCCGGGCAGATTGAGCAGCCCAGGCAGGAACGACCCCGAAATGGTCACCCTGTCGAGGTTCGCCGGGTCGACCATGAGCATCGCGGTGGAGTCAGCTTGAAGCGCTTCTGCCGCTGCCACCACCGCATCCGCGATCGCCCTCTGGGCAGAGTCGGGTTCCACGGTGACGGCAGACGTAGGGGGATCGAGGAGAGCAAAAGACGCGCTCCCGTCGGCGCCGATCATGTAGGTTCCGGTCACCTCGAACTTGGTGATCCCCGGCGTCATGAAGAGCGTGAACGGCGTGTCGCTGTCGTCACCCAGCGCCAGCGTGAATTTCGTCGCGGTCAAGACCAACCGCGCGTCCGGTGGCACGGGCACGCCGTCGCCAGGAACGGGATCGTCGAAGTACCACGTGCCGTGGTGGGGCAACTCGGCCGGCACGTCGCCCGTGCCGGTCATGTCGTCGCAGCCGCTCAGCACCAGCGTAATCGCCGCGACCGAGACCGCGAGCAACGGTACCTTCCCCGTCATCGATTCCCTCACGGGACGATGAACGCTACGGAACATGCCTGCAACCCGACATCCGGGGAAGCCCGGCGTCGCCTCCGGCATGTCGGCCGAGACGACGCCAGGGACACCGTGCTCGCGCAAAGCGCGGCGCGTCACATGGAGGAGCCGGCGGCTCCCTCGTACATCCCCGGGTCGGTCCGGCCCAGCAGGGCCATGCCGACCTTGTTGACGTGCGCCAGCGCGTCGTCGCTCAGGATCTTCTCATGGCCCGAGCCCGGGTAGTGGGCGCAGTACGGGCTCATGGGATCCGCCGCGTTGCCGTCTCCCGCGGCGATCCGCATCAACTGGCAGTTCAGCGACTCCCACCACGCGCCGACGCTGTCGAAGCTGAGGTGTCCGTTGATCTTGGTCGCGGCCAGGTCCACCAGGTACGTGGTGGCGAAATCCAGATCCGCGTGCATCTTCTTCGCGGCCGCGGCCTGATCCTCGGTGGCCATGTCGCCGTGCAGCGCCGCCACCATCTCGTCCGGGGTCAGCGTGTTCCACCAGCGAACCGCGTACTCCGGCGAGTTGACCATCTGCTGCGCATGGCCGGAGACGGCCGCGACCAGCATGATCCCCGCCGCAGCCGCCACGAGCATGAGCGTCCTGTTCTTCCTTGTCATCGAGTCCTCCAGAGCCAGCAAGCTAAGCATGCCGGAGTCTACGGACAACAAGCCCGGCGACGCCTCAGGCCTGGTAGGGCCGAGGCGTCGCCAAGGACAGCATGTTCGCGCAGTTCGTCCTGCGCTACCGATCAGCCCTCGTCTGCGGGCGTGTACATGCCGGGGTCGTCACGGCCGAGCAATGCCATCCCGACCATGTTGACGTGGTCCAGCGCGTCGTCGCCGAGGATCTTCTCCGGCGGGAAGTCCGAGCCCGGATAGTGGGCGCAGTACGGGCTCATCGGATTGTGCGTATTGCCGTAACCCGTCGCGATGTTCATCTCCTGGCAGTTCAGCGACTCCCACCACTCACCGACGCTGGAGAAGCTCCTGTAGCCGTTGATCTCGTCCGCCGCCAGGTTCACCTTGGTCAGGGTGGCGGCATCCAGATACATGTACATCTTCTTCGCCGCGGCGGCCTGCTCCATCGTGGCCATGTCGCCGTACAGCGCCGCGACCATCTGCGGACCGTCCAGGGCGTTCCACCAGCGCTCGGCAACGGCCGGGTGCGTCATCGGCGTCCCTGCGCCCAGCAGCGCCATGCCGACCTTGTTGACGTGCTTCAGCTCGTCATACCCAAGGATCTTCTCCGGCGGGAAGTCCGTGCCCGGGTAGTGCCTGCAGTACGGGCTCGCCGAATTGTGCGTATTGCCGTAACCCGTCGCGATGTTCATCTCCCGGCAGTTCAGCGACTCCCACCACTCGCCGACGGTGCCGTAGTTGCGGTGGCCGTTGATCTCGGTCGCGGCCAAGTCAACCCTGGCCTTGGTGACCTCATCCAGATCGGCGTACATCTTCCGCGCCGCGACGTCCTGCCCGCCGGTAGCCGAATCGCCATACAACGCCGCTACCATCTGATCCCCGTTCAGGGAGTTCCACCAGTACATCGCGTACGGCAGGTCGGCCGTCGAAACGGCGCTATAGCAGCCACTCAACACCAACACGGACGCGGCGGCGGCTGCGGCGTACGACAGAAACTTCGTTCTCATCGATATCCTCCGGCGCAAGAATAAGCATTCCTGATTTTGCTCGGCAACACTCCCCGCGCGGCGTCAGGAGTCGAAGAAGCGCGGCAGCCAGCGGCGGTTGGCGGCCAGCAGCTCGTCGGCCAGCTCGCCGATCTCGGCGAAGTCGGCGCCGGCGCACATCGGATCCAGCGACAGCGCCTCGACCAGCACCTCGCGGTCGCCCCGCAGGGCCGCCTGCACGGTCATCTCCTGCACGTCGACGTGCAGCCGGCAGAGCGATCCCACGCCGCCGGGAAGCTCCCCGCACCGCTCCGGACGGATCTCCTCGCCCGTGACCGTCGCCAGGGTCTCGACGATGGCTTCGCGCGGCAGGTTCGAGACCTGGCCCCGGTTCGGCAGGTTGAGGATCGCCGTGGTGCTTCCGCCGGTGAGGATCGCGTTCATCACCTCGGTCATCTCCTCGCCGCTGCGGGTCCAGTCCATCTCCTCCGTGCCGGCGGCGATGCGCTCCACGCGCGCCCGGTTCTGCTCGCGGCGGTGGCGGCGGGAGTCGACGGTGGTCTTCTCCACCGCGTAGCTCATCGCGTAGCCGTTGCGGACGTTGCACAGGTGCGGCCAGAACTCGACCAGGTGGCGGTCGCCGGCCAGCGGCAGGTAGCCGAAGGTCCGGCACAGCGCCAGCTTGGCGGCGTGCCGGTTGCTCAGGCTGTACGGTGCGCCGGGCGGCGCCAGGTCGCGGTGCTCGCGCGCGAAGCGGCGGATGTCGGGCAGCACGTCGCGGCCGTTCAACTCCGCTCCGATGATCCAGATGAAGTGGTTGATGCCGGCCACGGTGTAGCGGAGTCCCTGCTCCGGCAGCCACCGGTAGAGCTGCTCGACGACGTTGAGCTCCGCCGGCGGATGCAGGCCCAGGATGGCGGCGGCCAAGGCCGGGAAGGCGTGGAACTCGTGGCAGAGCCCCACCACGTGCACGCTGTCGGCGGCCAGGTTCATGGCCCGCGTCACCGCACTCATCGGGTTGGTGACGTTCAGGAGCCAGGCGCCGGGGCAGTGCCGCTCCATGTCCTCGACGACCTCCGCCGCGACCGGCACGGCGCGCAGGGCCGCCGAGATGCCGGCCGGCCCCACCGTCATGGAGACCGGCTGCCGGATGCCGTAGCGAATGGGAATCTCCAGGTCGTACTCGAAGGCGTCCATGCTGCCGGGGCTGAAGGTGGTCATCACGAAGTCGGCGCCGGCGAGCGCCTCGGCCCGGGCGTCGCAGACCGAGACTCGGTAGTCCTTGCCGCGCGCCTCGTTGAAGCGGGCGAGCATGGACGCCACCGCCTCCGCGCCCCCGCGGTCCGGGTCCACCAGCCTGATCTCGCCACCGTCCACGGCGTCCAGCAGGTAGACGTCCTTCATCAGCGAGATCATCCACTGCGAGCTGCCCCCGCCGATGACCGCCAGCACCATCGTATTGCTCATTCCGCCATCACCTCACCTTCGTCATGGTGCCGACACGCCTCCCGCAACTCCACCATCTCCGCCGCATCCAGCGGGCCGTCGCGCTCGGCGGCGAGCGCGTCCGCCAGCTCGGCGCGGTTGCGTACGCCGATCGCGACCGTGGCCACCTCCGGGAGTGACAGGGCGTACCGGTAGGCCAACCGCGCCGACGGTATGCAACGCGCCCGTGCCAGGCGGCGGAGACCGGCCGCTCGCCGGTAGTCGACGGCGATGGGATGGTCGCGGGCGACCTGCTTGTCGAGCACGTCGGCCAGCGCCCCGCGGCCGACCGCGGGGATGCCGATCACGGGAACGCCGGCAGCGGCGGCCGCCAGCGCCACCGATCCGGTGGGCGGCCCGCGGAACGGCACCTCCTCACCGGCCGAGCTCTGCGCATTGGCGATCACTTGCACGGTCGCGGGCTGCGGGCGAGACAGCAGCGCCTCCTGCACGGTCACCGGTGCCCCTATGCCGCTGATGCCCCAGGCGCCGA
>JAPOQV010000640.1 GCA_026710565.1 Spirochaetaceae bacterium
CCGAGCACTGGAATACCTGGCACGCCTACAACGTGCTCTTCAATAATTTCGACATGGAGCCCGCCCACCCAGAAGGCTGACCTGGCTCTTCGTCTACGACGCGGAGTTGGACGCCTTCGTTCCCCGCTGACCAGTGCCGGCCGGCGCTGGCGTTCAAACCGCGCGGTGGAAGCGTCGACACGATTACTTCTCAGTCGATGAGACCGCACTGGCGAGCCCGGTCGAGGGTCACTTGGAACAGTCGCGTGGTGGCGGCGTCGATCATCATCCCGTTGAAGTTCGCCGCGCCCTCGCCTTGTGCCTCAGCGGTAGCGACCGCATCGATGGCGCCCTGTGCCTCAGCGATCTCGTCCTCGGTGGGAGCGAAGACCCGATTGGCGATCTCGATCTGGCTGGGGTGGATACACCACTTGCCGAGGCCGCCGATCATCGAGAACGTTGCCGCGCTTCGCTCGTATCCCGTGGGGTTGGCGAAGTTGGCATAGGGACCGTCGATGGCGTCGATGCCGGCAGAACGACAGGCAACCACCAGGCGATGCCGGGCGTAGTGCCACACATCGCCCGGGTAGCGGAGTGCCTTCTCTCCGTCGGTCACGCCGATGTGGCCGAGGCGCATGCCCTGGCTGGCCGACAAATCGCCGACGCCGAGCGCGAGTGCTTCTAGTCGGGGGCTGCATTGTGCGATCTCGTCGACCGTTTGCAGTGCCTCGACCTCCTCGACGAGACATTCGATTCCGATGCGGCCGACCTCGAGTCCGAGCTTGAGCTCGAGCTGCGTGAGCATGTCGTCGACGAACCAGACCTCGCGGGGCCCCTTGATCTTCGGAACCATGATCACGTCGATGTTGGCGCCCGCTCCGGTGACGACCTCGGCGATGTCATCGTGGCACCACTGCGTGTCGACGCTGTTGATGCGGTAGGAGCGGATTTTGGTACCCCAGTCCAGCTCGTTGAGGCCGGCGATGATGTTCTTTCGAGCGCCGACTTTGGCAGACGGAGCGACCGCGTCCTCGAGGTCAAGAAATACCATGTCGGCGTCGCTCTGCGCCGCCTTGCCAATCATCTTGGGGGAGTGGCCCGGAGTCGAGAGCTCAGATCGCCGGATACGGTCGATCTTCTGTCGCTCGTAGCTGGTCATTGGTGATGATCCCTGGTTGGTGTGCTCGCTGCGCCCGCCGGCAGCCCGCCGGGTCTGGACCCTCACCCTAAAAGATTGTTGGCTGCTCGACAAGTTTTCTGTTTGTTGGCTAGTGTTGTGGTCGATGGGCGACGAGATCGACTTCGATGCTTTCCCGATTGCGCGGAAAGGCAACCAGTTCCAGGACTTCACCCCGGGGAACGTGTTCGTCCATCACTGGGGTCGGACCGTCACCGACGGCGACAACGCACTCTTCTCGACAGCCATGTGCAACTGGAATCCGATGCATCTCAACGCCGAGTACGCCCGGGCACACGGCCATGACGATGTCGTGGTCAACCCGATGTTCGTTCTGTGTACCGTCGTTGGGCTCTCGGTCGAAGATCTCAGCGAGGTCGGCGGCCCGTTCTTGGGCATGGAGGACGTCACCTTCCATCGGCCGGTGCATCCGGGAGACACGATCACCGCCTCGTCGACGGTGGTTGAGGCTCGTGAGTCGGACAGCCGGCCGCATATTGGCATCGTGACCTGGCACACCGAGGCTCACAATCAACGCGGTGAGCTCATCGTCGACTATCGGCGGACCAATTTCGTCGCCAAGCGGCGCGAGCCCAAGCCTGCGGCGGCCAGCTGATGCCCCGGCAGATCGTGGACCCTCGGCCGCCAATTCCTGCGCCGTACCGCACCGATGAGCGGGTCGCCATCCAGGAGATGGCCCGCGAATTCACTATGGACAAGGTGCTACCTGCCGCCAACGAACTCGACTCCGAGCAGGGGATGATCCCCGATGAGCTCCGCCGCGAGATGGGCGAACTCGGCTTCTTCGGCATCACCGTGCCCGAGAAGTACGACGGCCTCGGCCTGGGAGTGTTCGAATACGCGCTCGTCACCGAGGAACTCGCCCGTGGCTGGATGAGCGTGGCCAGCATCATCGCTCGCTCCGGCATGGCGGCGACGCTCGATCGGGCGCAAAGGGAGAAGTATTACCCGCTAGCCGCGCGAGGTGAGTGGCTCGGGAGTTTCGCCATGTCCGAGCCCGACGCGGGATCCGACATCGCGTCGGTGCGCACGCGTGCTGACAAGGTCGATGGTGGCTGGGTGCTGAACGGTCAGAAGATGTGGTGCACATTCGCCGATCAGTCGGACGCGATTCTGGTCGTTGCGCGAACCACGCCGTACGACCCGGACAACAGGCACAAGGGCATCAGCCGATTCATCGTCCACAAACGGCCCGGTGAGTTTCCCGATGGCTGCACGGGCAACCCGATCCGCAAGATCGGCTACCACGGTTGGCACACCTTCGACCTGTCGTTCGTCGACTGCTTCGTCCCCGACGACGGCCTGATCGGCTACGAGCGTCAACAGGCTGTGACGAACCAATCAGGCAAGAAGCAGCCGAATCATGCCGGCAACGATGGGTTCATTCGGACGGCCAAGGGCATGACCATCCCCCGCATCCACACCGCTGCCCGGTCGATCGGACTGGCACGGGGGGCGCTGGAAGACTCAATCGCCTACGTCCAACAGCGTGAGCAGTTCGGGCGTCCGATCGGTGACTTCCAGGTCACCCGATTCAAGATCGCCAAGATGGCCGCAGACATCGAGTCGTGCCGAGCGCTCATGTATCAGGTCGCGGCCAACTCCGACATGGGTGGCTACGACAACGCGACCTCGCCGGGCATGGAGGGCGCGATGGTCAAGTACCTTGCCTCGGAGATGTCTGAGCGGGTAACCAGCGAAGCGCTCCAGATCCACGGGGGAGCGGGCTACACCACCGACTTCCCGATCGAGCGCTACTGGCGAGACGCTCGACTCACCAAGATCTTCGAAGGTACGAGCGAGATCATGTTGCGCCTTGTGTCGGATTGTCTCCTTCCTCCCACGCCCCACCGCTGAGGCCCACGATGGAACTCTGGCGCAACACCACGGCACGACAGAACAAGGCGGTAATCGCAACATGACCCCCAGCGACATCACGAGCGGCGCGCTCACGGGTGACGGAAACTGGTTCGAAGACTTCGCCGTCGGCCAGCGCATGCGGCACTTCCGCTCGGCCACCGTCGACGAGGTGGAGAACAACTACATCTCGAAGCAAGTGATGAACACGGCACAAGGACACTGGAACGAGGAAGCGTTGCGCGGGTCGCATCTCGGCAACGGCCGCTTGGTCTTCGGCCTCATCACCGGCTCGATGACCGTCGGGCTCGCCAGCCAGGACACCGCGGAGAACGCCCTCGCCGAGCTCGGCCTCGACAACGTGCGGTTCAAGAAGCCGGTGCACCACGGCGACACCATCACGGCCTACACGGAGGTCTTGGCGATCGACGAGTCGCCGGACCGCGACGATGCCGGCATCGTGCGGTTCAAGCACTGGGGTCGCAACCAGCACGGCGACGTCGTTTGCGAACTCGAACGCCTGGTGCTGATCAAGCGGAGACGGGCGTGGACGTTGGACGGACCGACGCGATGAGCGATCGCGCCGCTGACCACACACGAGGCCACGAGGTCGCCGCGCCGATGCGCACAGACCGCACCGGACCACTCACCGACGTTCGAGTGGTAGATCTCACGCAGGCGCTCGCCGGCCCCTATTGCACCATGATTCTTGCCGACATGGGCGCTGACGTGATCAAGGTCGAGTCGCCGAACGGGGACTTGCCACGATTCAGTCCCCCGCATCATGAGGACGACACCGAAAAGTACTTCGGCGGCTACTTCGCGAGCATCAACCGGAACAAGCGCGGGATCGTGATCGACCTCAAGGCCCCGGAGGGAGTCGAGACGCTGTTTCGACTCCTCGAAGGGGCCGACGTGCTGGTCGAGAACTTCAAAGCTGGGGTGATGGACCGCCATGGACTGTCGTGGGAGCTGCTTAACAAGCGCTTCCCGTCACTGGTGTATGCGACGATCCGAGGCTTCGGCGACCCCCGCAGTGGCGAGAGTCCGCAGGCCGACTGGCCTGCATTCGACGTCGTGGCCCAGGCCGCCGGAGGTTTGGTGAGTTGCACTGGCTCCGATGAGAGTGAGCGAGTCACCGCTGGGCCATCGATCGGCGACATCTACCCGGCCACCATGTGTGCGGTCGGCATCCTCGGCGCCCTCCATCACGCTCGTCGCACAGGCGAAGGCCAGTTCGTGGACGTCGCGATGGTCGACGCGGTCATGGCGCTGTGTGAGTCAGTCACCTGGCGCTACTCCTACACCGGCGAGGTTCAGGCACCGAGAGGCACCGAGCATCCATCGCTGTCACCGTTCAACATCTACCCGACTGCCGACGGGCTTTGTGCAATCGCATCGCTGACGCACCCGCAGTGGGCGTTCATGTGCGACGTGCTCGATCGACCCGATCTGATCGACGACGACCGCACCCGAACAAGCCGTCGTCGCAGCGACAACCGCGACTTCGTCAACGCCTTGATGGAGGAGTGGACTGAGGCCCACACCACCGCCGAGATCGTCGAACTGCTCGGAGGCCATGTACCGGTCGGCCCGGTCAACAACGGCCCGGACCTCTTTGCCTCCGAGCATGTCCGAGCAAGGGAGATGCTCGTAGCCGTCGAGCACCCGGGTTCGCAGCGCCCCGCGGTACTGCCCAACACCCCGCTGCGGTTCAGTGCAACCGAAGCCGGCATCTATCGACGTCCACCGATGCTCGACGAGCACCGCGACGAGATCCTCGCAGAGCTGGAGGAATCCCAGTGAATGCACCCGAACAGACGACACTGGCACCGGTACTGCCGAGCCAGGAAGTGTTCTTCGCTCGCTGCGCTTCCGATCCTGAACTCGGATTGGCGATCCGCCACTGGACCGGGGGGCTGCGTTTCGAATCTGAATCGGCCACGATCGGGTTCTCGGTGACCGACGGATCGATCACCGCCCAGGTTCCGATGCCCGGCGAGGGGGTCATCTCGGTCGCTGGTCCCTCAGAGCACTGGCAGTCGCTCAGTCAGGCTACGCCTCCGCCGTTCGCACAGATCTCGGTCCTAGTGGAGCTCGGCAAGCGCGGTCTGGATCGGTCAATGACCGATCCGACACTGTGGTGGCAGTACCTTCCGGCTGTGGAACGGGCATCCGAGCTGCTCCGAGTCCCGGGCGGACAGCGAGCGGCCTGCCGCCTCGAGGTCGGCCCGTCGAGGAGTGACAGTCCTGTCGGCGGCTACCTCCACATCGATTTGGAAACGCCGGAGGGAACCGTCGATCACCGGATCTTCTACGAGACCGCTGGCGAAGGCATTCCGCTCCTGCTTCAACACACTGCTGGCGCGCAGAGCGTGCAGTGGCGGCATCTGTTCGAGATGCCCGAGATCACGGATCGCTTTCGACTGGTCGCCTATGACCTTCCGTTCCATGGCAAATCGATTCCGCCCATCGACCAGCGATGGTGGGAGCAGGAGTACCGGCTCGAGGGCGCCCTGCTCCGCCAGATCCCCGTGGCAATCGCGTCGGCGCTGAACCTCGGGCAACCGGTCTTCATGGGGTGTTCGGTCGGCGGATTGTTGGCGCTCGACCTTGCGCTGCACCATCCCGACGTGTTCTCGGCCGTGATCTCTCTGGAGGGAGCGCTTCACATCGGTGGCCCGTGGGACGGCCTGCTCGGTCTGTGGCACCCCCAAGTCAGCAATCAGTCTAAGGCGAGGATGATGGAGTCCATGTGTGCTCCCACGTCCCCCGAGGCCTATGTCAAAGAGGTCTCGCAGGTCTACTCGGCGGGTTGGCCCCCAGTATTCCTCGGCGACCTCTGGTACTACATGGTCGACTTCGACCTCCGCGAGCGAGCCTCCGAAATCGACACCGACCAGGTGGCGGTCCACATCCTGAACGGCGAATACGACTGGAGCGGAACCGTGCGGGGCGGGCGCGCCGCCCATGAGGCGATCGCGGGATCGACTCACACGGTCATGGCCAAGGTGGGCCACTTCCCGATGCAGGAGAACCCGACGGCGTTCGCCGAGTATCTGCTGCCGGTGCTCGACCAGATCTCCGCGTCGCGCTCGGAGGGTTCTGTGTGAGCGAGGAACCGCCCAAGAACAAGCAACAGGAGCGAACCGAGCGCTCAACCAACGCCTTGCTCGAGGCTGCCTCTGATCTGATCGTGGAGGGTGGCTTCGAAGCGCTCACTTTCGCCGCCATCGGTGAACGCTCCGGATACAGCCGCGGGATGGTGAGCGCCCGGTTCGGCAACAAGGACGGACTCATCGATGCGCTCATCGAACGCATCGTGACGAGGTGGAGCCATCGCAACGTCATTCCTCTCACCAAAGGTCGCTCGGGTCTCGACGGCGCGATGACGCTGCTCGACGCCATCAAGGCGCAGGCTGCGAAAGACCCGCGCGGTCTTCGGGTGCTCTACTCGCTCATGTTCGAAGCCGTCGGCTCCACGGACGAGATGGTGCTTCGCTTTGCCAAGTTCCACGAAGGGATGCGGGCCGACTTTGCGCGCTTTGTACGGCGGGGCCAAAGCGACGGCTCGATCCGCAAGGGACCATCTCCCGAACGCGAAGCCGAACTCCTCGTCGCCGGGTTACGGGGAATCGGCTATCAGTGGCTTCTCGAGCCTGGATCTTTTGATCCCGTCAAAGCGCTCGCCTACTTGCGCGTGACCACACGAGAACGGCTCGTCGCCGACACCAACGCCTGATGTGCTGAAGAGGTGCCCGCGGGAGTTTGGGTCGCGACTCGACGAGGCGGCCCCGCCCGAGTCAGCGCCCCGGTGGGCGATGATGGCGAATCGGCCGCTCCATACGGGCGAACTCCGGCCACATCGACCAGGGTCGCCCGGCAGCCATGCCACCGTCGACCACGAACTCCTGGCCGGTGATCCACTGCGACTCGTCGCTGGCCAGGAACAGTGCCATGTTCGCGACGTCGGCCGGTTCGCCGACCCGGCCGAGCAACTGGTTGGTGGCCTCGGCGTCGCGAATTTGCTGGATCTGCTCCTCGCTCGCCGACGGGCGGCCGGTGGCGAGGGGAGTGGCGACGAAACCCGGGCAGATCGCATTAACCCGGACGTTGTGCTCACCGAGCTCAAGCGCCACCGACTTCGTGAGATGGATCACGGCGCACTTGGCCACGCTGTAGAGGTGGGCGCCGTATCCGGCCTGCAGTCCGGCCACGCTTGCGTTGGAGATGATCGATCCGGAGCCCTGGGCCGACATGACCGGAGAAGCGTGCTTCAGGCCGAGAAACACGCTCTTCAGCAGGACGTCCATCGTCAGGTCATAGTCGTCGACCGTCGTCTTGGCGATCGGGCCGAGGGCCCCGCCGAAGCCGGCATTGTTGAACAGGCAATCGAGGCGGCCCCAGCGATCGGTGGCCTCGGCCACCATGGCCGCCACCTGCTCCTCCTGGCTCACATCGGTCTGGAGGAAGACGGCCGCGTCGCCCATCTCGGCCGCTAGCGCCTCGCCCTTCTCCGCGTCGAGGTCGCTGATGAGAACCCGCGCTCCCTCCTCAACGAACCTGCGTGTCGTGCCTGCGCCGATACCGCTGGCGCCCCCCGTGATGATCGCGACCTTGTCGTCGAGTCGTCCCATCCTCGCCCTTTGTTGATGAGTAATTGTTCACAAAGGTACGGCACGGGAGCCCGGAGAGAGGGTATCCATTGCTGGAATTGACTGAGCCGAAGGCATGACACATAGCGCATCACTTGTGCCATGTGCCTAGAGTCTGATAGGTAGATGTGCAGCTGAGGAAGCAGGAGGACACGGTCATGACTTCCACATCGTTTGATGTCGTGATCAGGAATGGGTTTGTCGTCGATGGCACGGGCGCGCCTGGCTACTACGGGGATATCGGCATTCGCGACGGCCGAATCGCCGCGGTCGGGCGGTTGAAAGGCTGCGACGCGGAGCGGACGATCGACGCCACCGGGATGATCGTCGCTCCCGGCCACGTCACCCAGCACACGCACTACGACGCCGCCCTGTTTTGGGATCCGTACTGTCTCGACTCGGGCGCAAACGGCATCACCACGGTCGTCAACGCCAACTGTGGGTTCGGGTTCGCACCCGTGAGGGCTCAAGACGCCGAGCGCACGATGCTGATGATGTCGACGACCGAGCAGATTCCCGTTGCTCATCAACGAGCTGCGATGCCATGGGACTGGGAGACGTTCCCTGATTGGATGGACCGGCTACAGGCGCTACCCAAGGGCGTCAACGTCTCGACGTACCTGCCGCTCAACCCACTGCTCGTCTACGTGATGGGTGTCGACGCGGCCAAGACCCGGTCACCAAACGCGCAAGAGATGGCGGAGATCCATCGCCTGATCAACGAGGCCATGGACGCCGGCGCAATCGGCGTATCAATGTCGACGATGGGCGCCGAGGGCAACACTCATGTCGATTACGACGGCACATCCATGCCGACCGACTCGATGGATCACGATGCGGTCGTCGAGATCTGTCGCGCCGTGGTCGACAGAGGCGAGGGCATTATCCAGGTGCTGTCGCAGATTGCGATCTATGGTGACCGCTCGATCACCGAACGCCTCGCCGAACTCGCACAAGGATCCGGCGTTCGGATAATTCACAACGCCTTCCTCACGAACGATCAGCTCGACTTCCTCGTGCCCCAAGATCTGGAGTGGCTCAGCGAGCAGCGAGGTCTGGGCCGCGACATCACCGCCGGGGCGCTGCTCAACCGCGGCTGGGTCGAAGCCGGCGTGCGCGAGCTCGACGCGGCCGGCGGCCAGTTCAAAGGCGTCCGCCGGATCGTCGCCTGTGCCGACGACGACGAGATTCGTGCCCTGCTTAGCGACCGCGACTTCGTTGAGAGCTTCGCGGCCGAGCTCGGCGAAGTCACAGCAGCCACCGGCGCCTCGGGCTTGGCGGGCCAGACTGTGATCGATGTCGGCGGCAACGAGGCCCTCGAGGGGCACCTCGGGCGAACGCTCAACGACATCGCCGAGGAGACGGGTCAATCCGTGGTCGCAGTCTTGGCAGATCTGGCGCTCAGGTCCGACCTCGCTCTTCAACTGAAGTCGCCGCCAATCGGTGCGACCGGGCCCGAGCAAGCCATGTCGTACCTCGACCACACCGGAGTCATCGGCGGTGGGTCCGACGGTGGCGCCCACACCAAGGCGTTCGGCATGGGCCACTATCCAACCGACCTGCTCATCTGGTTGGTCCGCGAGCAAGGCCTGCGGACGCTCGAAGACATGCACTTCCAGCTCAGCCTCAAGACTGCCCGCGCGGTCCAGATCCATGATCGCGGGGCGCTTTTGCCGGGCTTTTGGGCCGACGTTCTGGTCTACAACTTGAACGACCTCTACTTCGACATGACTCGGTACGACATCGTCCACGACATGCCCAACGGCGACTGGCGCCGAAAGGGCAACGCCGGCGGCTATCAATACATCGTCGTCAACGGCGAAGTCACGCACGAGGGCGGAGCCAGCAACGGGCAGACTCCTGGCCAGGTCGTGAGAGTTACGTCGCCCGCGGCCCGAGCTACCCCATGATCACCACCAACGATGTCGGCGGCGAGCGCGAAAAGATCGTCGACGCAGCCATTCGCTGCTTCCAGCGGTACGGGCCCCAGCGAACCTCGATGAACGACATTGCGGATGAGGCCGGGATCTCGCGCCGCACGCTGTACCGACAGTTCGATGACCGACCGGCGCTCGTCGCCGAGATCCTCGACCGGCGACTCTCGGAGCTACACGCCTCGGTCGTGGCCCATCTGGCGACTTACGACGACATCGAGGCAGCGCTGATCGAGGGCTCGTTGTTCTCGGTCGAGTCCGGCGAGTCCGACGACCTCGTGGCGGAGATCGTCCGTCACGAGCACGCCGGTACACCCGAGCGCTTCTTGCTGCGGGTCAACGACTCGATCGCGGCCCGAGTGCTCGAGAGTTGGTCGGTGGTCCTCGACCGTGGGCGCGCGCAAGGCCGGGTTAGGACCGGCCTCAGCGACACCCGCGCCGTAGAACTCATCATGACGGTGCACACCGTCGCGTTGCTCCGCGACGACCTCGGCCGAGATGGGCGTCGCGCACTCTTCCGCGACCTCCTCGTCGCAGCCGTTCTCAACCCGCCCCACTAACCCGATCGACTTCGCCATCGGCTCACCCCCACAAGAAGGCAGCATGTCCCAGATCAACCGAACCGACCCGAGCGGCGCGCGTGACGACCTCCCCTCAATCGCCGACCTCTCCCTTCCCGATGACCACATCAACAGGCAATTGGCGGTGCGGATCGAACCCGACGGCACCGGCGTGGTCGGGCGGTTCACGGTTCGTCCGTCGATGTGGGGTGCCGGCTCGAGCCGGCCGCGGCTCTCGATCTTGGCGATGGCGATCGACGGTCTCGCCGGCCAACTCCCGTCACCTGTGCGGATACCGACCATCGACCTTCGCGCCCAGTACTTGTCGGAGCCGCCCTCGGAAGGGGCGGTGCAGATCACGGGTCGGCCTTTGCGGGTCGGACGCCGGCTTATCGTCTCGGAGTTCGAGGCTCGCGACGCCGCCGGGATCGTGTTCGGTCGCGCAACGACCACGATGTCCAACAATCACCATCACGGCTATGTGCCCGACGATGACGTCGAGCCGGCCATTCGGATCCCGTCGTTCGATCGGTTGCTCGACTGGCGCGAGGTGGACGAACGCAGCCTCGACCTCGACCCGACTCCGCAGATCTGGAATGGCGTCATCCAAACGCCCCACGGCGGCGCCCAGATGCTCTTCTGCGAGCTCGCCGCCGAACACCTGGCCGGCCACGGTCGCGCCGCCGTCGACATCGACATCCGCTTTTTGCAACCGGGTGAGGTGGGTCCACTGCGGGCGACCGCCATCCCCGTCGGCACCAACGGCGGATTGGATGTGTTCCGGATCGACCTCACCGACACCGGTGCTGGTGGAGCCCTCGTAGCCGCGGTGACGATCATGTCGCGACCACTCGAGGCGCACGCCTGACGCTTCGCCTCGCGCTTCGCCTGGCCGCTACCCGCTGGTGGAGGCGAGGTATTCGTCTCGGAGTTGGCCCTTGTAGAGCTTGCCGGTGGGGAGGCGCGGGAGTTCGTCGCGGAAGTCGAGCACTTTGGGCACCTTGTAGTGAGCGATGGTGTCGCGAGCGAACGAGATGAGTTCGGCGGCGAGCTCATCGGTGGCCGCGACCCCCTCAGCCGGCTGCACCACCGCTTGGACGAACTCGCCCATCTCAGGGTCGGGAAGCCCGAAGACGGCCACGTCGGCGACCTTGTCGTGCATCACCAGGCAGTCTTCGATCTCCTGGGGGTAGATGTTGACGCCCCCCGAGATGATCATGAACGCCTTGCGGTCGGTCAGGTACAAGAACCCGTCTTCGTCGACGTAGCCGACATCGCCCAGCGCCGTCCATGTCGGATGCTGCGGATGCTGCGCGGCTTTGGTTTTCTCCGGCGCGCCGTGATACTCGAACGGCATCGACTCGTTCTCGAAATACACCGTGCCCGCCTCGCCGGTCGGGACCTCATTGCCGTCGTCGTCGCAGATGTGGAGCACGCCCATCATCGGCTTGCCCACCGAACCGGGATGCTCCAACCAGTCCTGGGAGCCGATGTAGGTCATGCCGTTGCCCTCGGTACCCGCGTAGTACTCGTGGATGATCGGCCCCCACCACTCGATCATCTGCTGCTTCACCGGCACCGGACACGGCGCCGCGGCGTGGATGCAGAAGTTCATCGAGCTGAGGTCGTGACGGCTGCGCTCAACTTCGTCGAGCTTGAGAATGCGCACGAACATCGTCGGCACCACCTGAGTGGCCGTCACCTGATACTGCTCGACATACTGCAGGAACAGCTGCGGATCGAACTTCTCCATGACGACGGCGGTGCCTCCGAGCTCGTTGATGGCTGCGGTGTAGGCCAGCGGCGCCGCGTGATATAGCGGTGCCGGACACAGGTACACGGTGTTTTCGTCCATGCCGCCCAGCATCCGGGCAAACGCCGCGGTCATCGCCGGCTGTTCCTGGATTGAAACACCGGGCAGCGGACGCTTGATCCCCTTCGGCTGGCCGGTGGTGCCCGAGGAGTAGAGCATGAACGAACCCATCGGTTCGTGCTCGAGCGGCTCGGCCGGGTATGCCGACAACGCCTCCTCGAAGTCGCGGAACGTGTCGCTGCCACCACCTAGCATCAGCTTGATTGTGCAGCCCGGCGCGTGCTCCAACGCCGCCGCGGCCACCTCGCGATAGCGGGCTGTGGTGATCAGTGCCCGAGCGCCACTGTCGCTCAGGATGTAGCCACCCTCCTCGCCGGACAGGAACCGATTCACCGCCGTGAAATACAGACCCGCCCGCATAGCGCCCCAATAGACGACGAAGTAGTCCAGGATGTTCTCGGCCCACAGCGAGATGTGATCACCCTCCTTGAGGCCCTCCGCACGACATAGCTGCGCCATCTGTTTGGAACGGTCGTTCAGCTGGCGGTATGTCATCACCTCACCCGAACCCGCCAGTATGAGCGCGGCCTTGTCGGGCGTGGCCTCGGCAAACGCACCTGGATAGGTCATCGCCCTTACCCCTTCGGATGTGGAATCAGGTCACTTGCGATTGATTCGGCAGCGCTCAGACGCTGACCGGCATTCCGACGATGCCGTGGACGAAGTGGCTCGCGAGATAGGTCGGCTCGCCGGCGTCGATGTGTGCGTCGGCCGCGGCGAGGTGGCGGAAGATGTCGCGGATCTGGGCTCGGGCGAGGTTTGCTCCGAGGCAGAAATGGGGCCCGCCGCCGCCAAAGCCGACATGGGGATTCGGGTCCCGGGTGACATCGAACGCTGCTGCGTTCTCGAACACCGACTCGTCCTTGTTCGCCGACTCGTAGAAGAGCACGACCATGTCGCCCTCGGCGATCTGTTGCCCGCCGAGTTCCACATCGCAGGTGGCGGTGCGCCGGAACTGGATGACCGGTGTGGCGTAGCGGACGATCTCCTCGACCATGGGGTTGATCAGGCGGTCGGGATCGGCTTTGACGGCTTGCCACTGGTCGGGATGGTCGGACAGGAGCTTCAGGCCGTGGCTGGTCGAGTTCCGAGTGGTGTCGTTTCCGGCCACTGCGAACAGCAGGAAGATGCTACCGATCATATGGTCGTTTAGTCCGCCCTCGACGTCGGACTGGACGAGGGCCGAGATCAGGTCGTCACCCGGGTTCGCGCGGCGTTCTGCCGCCAGCTGTGTTGCCATGCCGTGAAGTGTCATCGCAGCCTCCATGGACATGGCCGTGCCATCCTGACCCTCGGGGACGAGCGATGGATCCACGTAAGCGGTCATCACCTCCGCGGCGTCGTACATCGCGTCCTGCATCTCGCCGGGGATACCCATCATCGTGGAGATCGTCCAGAGCGGGAGCTTGCGGGCGAAGTCGACCACGGCATCGCCGCCGCCGGCCGCGACGAACTCCCGGACTACCTCTGCGGCCCGAGCGTTGATGGCTACGTCGAGTTCTGCGATTCGTCGCGGCGTGAACGCCCGGCTCACGATGCCCCGGATGGCAGTGTGGCGAGGGGCATCCATGACCAAAAAAGCTGAGCCCGCCTCGAGCAACTCGATCGGCATGTCTTCAAAGTTCACTCCCTTACCCGAGCAAAAGGTCTCGGGGGTGCGACTCACATGGGTAACGAGGTCGGCGGTGGTGACCGCCCAGTAGCCTCTGGTCGATGGGGGTGTCCCGAAATCGGGAGGCGGCTGGAAGCTGACCGGCGCTTCCCTTCGGAGCCGGGCGAAGGTCTCCGCCCGCTTTGACGCGGGTTGACTCCAGAATGCCTTGGTGGAGAGTTTCCCGTGAGTGGTGTTGTCGGTCGGCATCGATGCTTTCCTTTCGGGTCTTCGGTCTAGGTCTCGGACAGCAGCGCTGCGGTGAGCCGGTTGACGATTGCGAGCACCTCGTCTGGGTCCGCGGGCATTGACTGGTAGACGTCGGCGTAGCTGAGCCCGACGTGCAAGATGTTGATCGCCATGGCGACCGCCTCGGGCGAGCCGGCTCCGGGCGGCACACGGTCCTTGACGGTTTCGACGAAGCCTGTGTGCCACTCGGCAAGCAGGTCGGCGATGAGCTCTGACCTCATCGCTGCGGCGTGAAGCTCAGAGAGAAGCATCCTGGCCGTCGCGCCCCCGGGCGCGAGGAGAAGCCGTGCGGACTCGTCCACGAAGGTCGCCAGGTCAGGGGCTTCCTCGGCCAACCGCATCAGCCGAAGCGAACGGATCGCCGAGCGGCACGCCTCGACGAGAAGATCCTCTCGTCCGCCGAAATGGCTGTAGATGGCTCCCTTGGTCACTCCGGCCCGCTCGGCGATCTCATCGAGCCGTGCCCCGGTCATGCCCTTTTTTGCGAAGACGACGACGGCGGCGTCAAGGAGCGCCCGTCGGGTGGCGCGGCTCTCCTCGACGCTTCGCCTCCCCATCCGCCTGGGGGTATTAGCGGCCCGGCCGGCGGCGGCTTCGTCGGTGTGCTGTGTGCTCTGGGTCATGCCAATGATTTTGCCGCGATTCCGGGGCGGTCCCCGAATACGACTCTGATGTTTACGTACTTCTTGTTTAGTATGGAGGGTGCGCCCGTGCAACCTGAACGCCGCAGGAAGCTTCCCATGATCAGCGACCTTTGAAGGTCACCGGTTCCTTCTTCACAAACGCCGCGGCAGCTTGCTGGTGATCTTCTGTCCGCATCGCCCGCACGACGTTTTCGGCCTCCAGGTCCAGAACGTCGCCGAGAGATCGGTGCCCTGCGGCATTGAGAGCCTCCTTCATGTATCCCACCGCGACCGTGGGCAGCGATGCGAGATATTCCGCATAGGCTCTTGCCTCCTCGGCAAAGGTGTCGGCGGCGGCAACTTTGGTCACCAACCCCATCTCATGGGCCTCACGACCGGTTATTACGTCGGCCAAAAAGCACAGCTCTCGTGCCTTGGCCGCGCCGACGAGCCGAGGCAGGAAATAGGAGATACCACTGTCTCCCGACAGGCCGACCTTCGCATAGGCGGTGGTCAGCTTTGCGGTGTCCAAACAGAAGCGGAAGTCGCAGGCCAGAGCCAAGGCCAGACCAGCACCGGCCGCTGCGCCACCGATGACCGCCAGGGTTGGCTTCGGCACCTCATGCAGCAACCTGGCGGGGTCAGATCCGGTCCGGATGGTTTCCACCAGGGCTGCGTCAGCGGCTTTTCGGCTGGCGTCCTGGTCGAAGTTCGCTCCTGATGCCTGGTCGCCGATGTCTCCGCCGGCGGAGAATATGGTGCCGGCACCGGTCAGGACGACGCAGCGAACGTCGCGGTCGTCAGCGCTGTGCCGCAACGTATCCGTGAGCGACTCGGCCAGCGACGGGCTGATCGTGTTGTGCGCGTGCGGCCGGTTGACGGTGAGCGTGAGCACACCGTTGTCGAGGTCCTCCAGCAGGTCACTCATCGGTGGTCCTCAGCCGTCCGGTCAACTTATGGCGACTTTGGCCGAATGCTTTATGGCTGCCGCCGGATCCCCCGCCCGCTCCAGCGACGGCATCCACTGCGGATACTCAGGTCGCTGCTGGCTGACCTCGTTGAGGCGATTCAGCTCATCGTCGCTGAGTTCGAGATCGATCGCGGAGAGGTTGTCGACGAGTTGGTCGTGTTTGCGAGCACCAACGATCACGGTAGTCACACCGTCCTGGTGAAGAAGCCAGCAGATCGCAACCTGGCTGGGTGACACGCCATGGGCGTCGCCGATCTCCCGAAGAACCCTCACGACCTCGTCACCAGCGGCAGGATCCACCGGCGGGAAACTGAACCGGGAGCGACGGCCCACCGTATCCCCTGTGTCCTCGGTGTCGGTATACTTCCCCGACAAAAATCCCGCCGCCAGCGGAGAGAAGATCATGGTCCCCAGGCCGAGGTGCTTGGTTGCGGGCAGTATCTCCCGCTCGAGTTCCCGACCCACCAACGAGTAGTACGCCTGCACCGAGCAGAAACGCTCAGTTCCGTGCAGACGGGCGACACCGTCGGCGTGGGCGATCTGCCACGCGGCAAAGTTCGACAGGCCGATGTAGCGCACCTTGCCCTGCCGAACGCAGTCATCGAGCGCGCGCAGGGTCTCCTCGATGGGCGTGGTGGTGTCCCAGCTGTGGACCTGGTACAGGTCGATTCGGTCGGTGCCGAGCCGCTCCAGGCTGCCCTCGACTTCGCGCATGATGGCGACGCGGCTGGTGCCCATGCTGTTCGCGTCAGCTCCTGATGGGTGGTACAGCTTGGTCGCGATAATGACGTCGTCGCGCTTTTTTGCCAGTGCCTTGCCCAGCATCTGCTCCGAGGCGCCGTTGGCGTAGATGTTCGCGGTGTCGAAGAAGTTGATCCCCGCCTCGAGGGCGGTCCCGATCATCTGGTCGGCAGATT
This sequence comes from Spirochaetaceae bacterium, assembly GCA_026710565.1. The sequence continues at coordinate 16,467 of JAPOQV010000640.1, forward strand.
CCTGGCCTTCGTTGCCGAGCCACGCCATGTGCTTCTGTTCGGGCTCGGCGAACGTCATGGCGCCGAAGCACAGCCGTGACACATAGAGGCCGGTGTTGCCGAGGGGGAGGTAGTCCATAGTTGATTCCTTCAGTTGCGTTTGACGGTAAGGCTGGCTTCGAGGCAGGTGCGGATGACGTCATCGGGCAAGGGGAACTGGAGGCCGGCGGGATCCTCTTTGACCTCGGCATGGAGGACTGCGAGCTGATCGCTGTCGACCTCGATGTCGAGCTTGGGCTCGATGCCACCCGCAGCCTGAAGGGACGCGAACGCCGAGATCACTTCGTCCAACAGCTCGGCGTCGCTCTTTGCGTCGACAAAGATGCCGAGGCCGTGGGCGAACATCCGGATCCTGGGCAGATAGTGGTTGGGCAGGTGTTGCATGACGATGGGCACATACACCGCGTTGGCCCGTCCGTGGGAGATTCTGAACACTGGGCCGACGGCGTCGGCGAAGTTGTGGATGGGCGCTGCGCCTCGCCCAGAAACGCTGGCCACAACCGCCATGGCGCTGGCGGTCATCAGTTCCATTCGGGCCACGATGTCATCGCCGCGGTCGACGGCGGTCGGAAGGTTGTCGAGAATCAATCGGGCGCTGCGCAGGGCCAAGGCGTCGGCAATGCTGTTGTGGCGCGGCGAGAAAAACGCCTCGAGGCAGTGACTCAACGCGTCGAACGCGGTCTCCGCCGTGATGGTGGGCGGCAGGCTGACCGTGAGCTCGGGATCGAGAAATGCGAAGTCCGAGTTCATGTAGTGGTGGAACAACAGGATCTTCTTGTGTTCCTGTTCGTCGAAGAGGGCTGCCCCCTGCGATAGTTCGGCGCCGGTGCCGGCCGTTGTGGGGAGAGAAACGTGCGGGATCCCCAGTGGCTTCGCTTGGGGGCGTGAGTAGGAGATGACCCCCGCTTCGTTTACCAGATCGTTGACGTCGCTCACGTGCATACCGAGCATGACCTTGACGCACTTGGCCGTATCCAGGACGCTGCCGCCGCCCACGGCCAGCAAACCGTCGGCGTCGATCTCGCGGTACCACGCCGCACATTCATTGATGTCTCGTGTGTCGTTGTCCTGACGAACGCCGTCGAAGATCCCCACCAGCGAAATGTCGTGGGCCCCAAAAGCCTCGCGCACCTGTTCGACGACCCCTGCCGCGACCAAGCCCTGATCGGTGATCATCGCCACGCGTCGGCAACCCAAGCCGGCAATCGTCGGCGGCACCAACGCTCGGATCCCCGGTCCCGCTTTGACCACCGTTGTGCAGTCCAAGCCAAACGTCAGTTGTGCGGTCATCTGTCGCTCTTTCTCGACCGCCGGCTCGCGGCAGTGACCGACCGCTGCCAAGTGTATCGACGACCTCGTGGATGCATACTATCTGTTTAGTATAGGGTCTTCGAGACCACCGAGTTCGATGAGGAGACACGGGGAGCCCCCATGGACTTCGAATATCCGGCCGAAGCCGAGGCGTTTCATGACGAGTTGCTCGAGTTCCTCGAAGCGGAGCTTCCTCCGTGGTGGGTGAACTTCCTCTCCGGTGATGAGCGGAACATCCCGTTCACCCGCGAATTCTGCAAGAAGCTGGCCGCCAAGGGCTGGCTCACGATGGCCTGGCCAAAGGAGTACGGCGGCGGCGAAGCCGACATCTGGCATCAGAACGTCGTGCGGGAAGTGATGTGGGGAATGGGCGAACCCCGCGGACCGCAGTACATGAATCTCAACTTCATCGGCCCGGCCATCATGACGTTCGGAACCGACGAGCAGAAAGACCGGTACCTCAAGCCGATGGCCGCGGGAGAGGTCATCTGGTGTCAGGGGTTCTCCGAGCAGGACGCCGGCTCTGACCTGGCGAGCCTCGCAACTCGGGCCGAAGACACCGGCGGTGGCTTCAGGATCAACGGCCAAAAATCGTGGGTCAGCTATGGGATATACGCCGAGCAGTGCCTGCTGATGGCCCGAACCGACCCAGATGCGCCCAAGCACCGAGGCATCTCCATGTTCGTGGTCGACATGGCGACGCCGGGCGTCGCGGTTCGTACCATCGAGACCGTGGGCGGCCCGCCCCAGTTGTACGAGCTCACCTTCGAGGATGTAGACATCCCGTACGACGCCCTCCTGGGGCCGCGAAACGACGGATGGCGCGTCGCCATGGCGGCGCTCGACCACGAGCGGATCGGGTTGGCGTACGGGGGCCGAACCCAGGTGCAACTCGACGAGCTCGTCGGCTTCGCGCAGGAAACCACCGACAGCAGCGGTCGGCGGCTCTCCGAGCGGGGCGATGTTCGGGCCAAGCTCATTCGTCTCCGAGCGTTGAACCGAGCGCAGCGGCTCATCATGTATCGAGTTTTTGCCGACCAGACAGGTGCCGGGGCCGCGGTAGTCGACCCCTCGATCTACAAGGTGCTCGGCGGGCAGACCACGCTGCAAGCCGCGCAACTCGCCATGGAGCTCGCCGGCTCTCGAGGGGCCCTTCTCGAAGCCGACCCGATGGCAACACTGGGTGACGGGGCGTACGCATGGTGGGGTCATGCGCTTCCCGTGCAGGTCGCGGGTGGGTCAAGCGAGATCCAGCGCAACATCATCGCCCAACACGGCCTAGGCATTCCCCGGGGGCGATAGCCATGGACTTTCGTCTGAGTCCGGCTCAGCAAGAACTTCAGGAACGCGCCCGGCGCCTGCTCGACGAGCAGTTCTCCAGTGCGCAGGTACGCGAAGCCGAAGCCACCGCCGACGGCTTTCCCCGCACCCTCTGGGATGCAGGCGTCGAACTCGGCTGGTCGGGGGTGCCACTGGCGGGGGAGTTCGGCGGTAAAGGCCGCGGCCTTCTCGACATGTGTGTGCTGGTCGAGGAGACCGGGCGAGCCGGGGCGACGCTGCCGCTGGTCGTCAGCTCCGGGGTCGCCGCGACAATGCTGCAACGATCGCCCCGCGGGACACAGCGCGATCGGCTGCTCCAGGCGATCGCTGCGGGGACCATCGTCGCGCCGGCACTGATCGACGAGCACGGGCGCAACGAGTGGGATACTGTGCGGCTTCTACTGCGGTCGGACGGCGACGACTTCCGGTTGTTTGGCAAAAAGGTTCTTGTGTCATTCGCATCGGCGGCGAACGAGCTGTTGGTCACCGCGGCGACCTCGGCAAATGACCTGGCCATCGTTGCCGTCGACCCGGCCACCGAGGGCGTCACGATTACCCCTCACCATTCGAAGGTCGGTGTACCGCTGTCGTCTGCCGAGTTCACCGACGTGCTCGTTCCCACAGGGCGGGTGATACATGAGGGAGAAGATGCGGCCGCCGCGCTCCGTGCCGGGTTGCAGACCGGTTCGCTGCTGGCGACAGCCGAGGCGGTCGGCTGGTGCGAAGCTCTCATCACGATGACGGTCAAGCACGTCACCTCGCGACAAGCGTTCGGTCGGCCCATCGGTATGTTCCAGGCGGTTTCGCACCCGTGCGCGGACATGCGGGTCAGCGCCGATTCGGTCCGCATCTTGTTGCAGCAGGCCGCGTGGATGGTCGACAACGGTCGGAACGCCGACGAAGAGATACCGGCCACCAAGGCGCTGGCCAACGAGCTCTTTGATCGTGTTGCGAACGATGCGTTCCGTCTTCATGGCGCTCTGGGGTTCTCCAACGAGTGCGACGTCCAGCTGTTCATGCGCAGGTTGCAGGGCTTCTTCGGGAGCTACGGCGAGACGCAGGAATCATTCGAACGGGCCGCGACCGCGCGGGGGATCTGATGGCGCTCACCTTGAGCGAAGACCAGCAGCTCCTGCGGGATTCTGCCCGGAGCTTTCTGGATGACAAGTCGCCGGTGTCGCGGATGCGGGCGTTGCGCGACGAACGAGACGCTACGGGCTTCTCTCGCGCCGTCTGGAAGGTCATGGCCGACCTGGGTTGGCTCGGGATCCAGCTTCGCGCAGAACATGGCGGCAGCGGCAAGGGACTTCGTGAAGTTGCGGTCATCATGACGGAGTGCGGTCGCGTTCTGGCCCCCGAACCAGTGCTTTCGACGCTGTTGCTGGGCGCCAACGCCGTGCGGCTCTCCTCGAACGAGGCGCTGAAGGGCGATGTGCTTCCTGCGGTCGCGGCAGGGCAGCGGCTCATCGCGTTCGCCCTGGAGGAGACGGGACGATTCGATCCCTACGCCATCAACACGGCAGCCGTGTTGACTGCTGATGGCTATTGCATAACCGGCGAGAAGCGGTACGTGCTCGACGGTCACACCGCCGATCAGATCGTCGTCGTCGCCCGCACCTCCGGCGCGGCGGGAGATCGCGACGGCTTGGCGCTCTTTTTCGTCGACGCGGACACCGATGGCGTCGAGATCGTACGCACGACAATGATGGACGGGCGGAACGCGGCACGTGTCGGCTTCGCCGGCGCGAACGTCGGTGCCGATCGCCTCCTGGGCAACGCAGAGTTGCTCGATCGCGTGCTCGATGAGGCCACGCTCGGTCTTGCTGCGGAGATGGTGGGAATGGCCGAAGAGGCCTTTGAGCGCACGCTCGAGCACTTGAAGGAGCGTGAGCAGTTTGGGGTCAAGATCGGCACGTTCCAGGCGCTACGGCACCGAGCTGCGGAAATGTTCGCCGAGCTGGAGTTCGCTCGATCGCTGGTGCTCGACGGGCTCTCGGCAGTTGATGGGGATCGAGATGACATCTCATTGAGCGCGAGTGCCGCCAAGACGCAGGCGAACAAGGCCGCACGGCTCATCGGCGCGGAGGCGATTCAGATGCACGGCGGCATCGGCATGACCGACGAATTGGATATCGGCCTGTTCTTCAAGCGCCTGCGGGCCGCAGACATCACCCTGGGCGACGCGAGCTACCACTTGCGACGGTTCGCTTCGCTGAAGGGTTACTAGCGCGAGCTATCACCTGCGACGGTTCGCCTCGCTGAAAGGTTACTAGGAGCAAGCATGGCCGACCTCGAGTCGTTCCGGCGCGAAGTACGAGACTTCCTGGCCGATAACCTCCCCGACGAGTTGCGGGTCGGGAACCGCCCCGACCTGCCCGAGGAGCCGTTGCGGAAATGGACGGCCGCGCTCGCCGAGCGCGGCTGGTTCACACCCGAGTGGCCCGTCGAGTACGGCGGAGGAGGACTTGATCGCGAGCAGACCGCTGTGCTGAGGGGCGAACTCCGGGCCGTCCGAGCCCCGGTCGAGTCCCCCGCGGGCGTCAGGTTGCTCGGGGCAACTCTGCTCGAGTTCGGAACCGAGGAGCAGAAGCGTCAACATCTCCCCGGGGTGGCACGCAACGCGGTCCGCTGGTGTCAGGGCTTCAGCGAACCCGGTTCGGGGTCGGACTTGGCGAGCCTTCAGTGCCGCGCCGACCTCGACGGCGACGAGTACGTGATCAACGGCTCGAAGATCTGGACCTCGGGTGCCGACGAGGCGGACTGGATCTTCTGTCTGGTACGCACTGATTTCGACGCCCCCAAGCACCGCGGGATCAGTCTCATCCTGTTCGAGATGGACCAGCCCGGCATCGAGGTGACGCCGCTCGAACTCATCGATGGCACCGCTCACTTCTGCCAGGTGTTCTTCGACGATGCCCGGGCGCGCGCGGATCAGATCGTGGGCCCGCTGCACGGCGGCTGGACGGTGGCGAAGCGCCTGCTCCAACACGAGCGCACCACCGACAGCGCCACCCACGGCGACATCGTCGGTGAGTCGAAGGAAACCATCGTCGAACTGGTGAAACGCGAGGTGGGCATGAACAATGGCGTGCTGGCCGACGCTGTGCTGCGTGAACGCTTGGCTGCGCACGAGATCGACACGCGTGCGCTCGACCTCACCATGCAACGCGCCGTCGAAGAAGTAAGCGCCGGCCACCGAGGACGCGACATCGGCTCTGTCGGGAAATTCCGCTGGGCCGACATGATGAAAGCCGAGCATGACCTGGCCATGGACGCGGCGGGTTCCGGGGGCTTGGGCTGGGAGGGCCCTGGTTTCGAGCCAGCCCAGCTCGAACGAACTCGCGAATGGCTCTTCTCACGCGCCCATTCGATCTGGGGCGGCACTGACGAGATCCAGAAGAACACGATCGCGAAACGCGTGCTCGGCCTCCCCGAATAGCCGCGAGCACCGCAGGGAGGCAAATCCGACTCTGGACAGCGGCTCTGCCGTATGCATACTATTGGTTTAGTATCTTTCGGCACAGCCCGCAGGGGGAGAACAGGAGACCGGGCCATGAGACCAATACACAAGCTGCTGAGCATGCTTCTTGCCTTCGCGCTGATTGGCGCGGCGTGTGGCAACGACGACGCCGCAGATGTTCAACCGTCACCGGGCGACACCTCCGAGGCCACAACGGAGACCGACGCGGGCGACACCGACGATGGCGAAGCGACCGACGATGGCGAAGCGACCGACGATGGCGAAGCGGCCGACGGCGAAGGCTCGGACGATGGCGAAGCGGCCGACGCAGGAGAGACCGACGACGGTGAGGCGACCGACGACGGCGAGGCGGCCGACGCGGGAGAGACCGACGACGGTGAGGCGGCCGACGACGGCGAAGGGTCGGACGAGGGGACTGAGCTCAGCGGCGATCCGGTGCTCATCGGTTTCGTCGGGACCTCGATTCTGGCGGGACAGGCCTCGTTCGACGCCATGGTCAACGGCCTGGAAGCAGCGACGATCGCGATAAACAACGACGGCGGCATTGATGGTCGCCCAATCGAAGTTCTGATCTGTGACGATCTTGGGGACCCGAACCTGGCAGTCGAGTGCGCACAACAGCACATCGATGCCGGCGTGTCCACCTTCGTGGCCAATTTCACCCCGTTCGGCGATGCCGTGAACCCAATTATCGGTGAGGCGGGCTACGTCATCATCGGTGGCGGTCTCTACACCCCAGGGGACTTCGGAGTCGAGTTCCTGTACTCCACCAATGGTGGAGCCTTTACCGCGGGCGCAGGCGGCCCGGTTGCCTGCATCATCGTGGGCGGCTCACGGCTCGCCTATGCCTACAACGACATTCCAGCCGGGGCCCAGGTCCCGCCGCTCGTGGAGGCCATGGTCACCGGGCCGCGCGACGGGGTCGACTTGATCCACACCGAACCGATCGGCTTCGCCCAGGCGGATTTCGCGCCGTCCGCCGCAAAGATCATCGGTGCGGACCCCGACTGCATTACGGCTGGCGTCAACCTCCCACAGGTCCCGCCGCTGATCCAGGCCCTTCGGGACCAGGGGTACGACGGACAGATCCAGATCCCTGGGGACTTCAATGCGGCCGAAGCGGTGATCGAGGCGCTCGGCGATGCCGCCAACAATGTCGTTCTTGCTGACATCTACGATCAGACCTCGCCAGGCTACGCGGAGTATGTCGCTGCTGTCGCGGAGACGACCGGCGACGACTCACCGCCCCTCCCGCTCGGCGTCATGGGATGGCTCGGGCTGCGCGTCGCTGCGGACGTGATTCGCGCCGCTGGCGACGACCCTGCGGCGATCGCCGCGGCGGTCCCTGAGGTCGTCGTCGACTACGACACCGGGGGATTGACGGCCACGCCGCTCGATTGGTCGGTGCCCGGAGTGAACCCACTCGGCATTACGAACCTTCGCGACGTCAGCGTGATGGCCAGGGAGATCGTCGACGGCGAGATCGTCTACTTCGGTGAGTGGGAGCCGATCTTCGTCGGCTAGTCCGGCAGTTCATGGACTCGAGCAGGGCCGCCCGGTGCCGCCGCCCACCCGGGGCGCGGGCGGCCCTTGGCGCGCCGGACAGTGACCTCCAATCGACACGATGAGCGAGTTCATACAGTTTGTGCTTCTCGGTCTGGGCACCGGGTCGATCTACGCTCTGGTCTCGCTGGGACTGGTGCTGGTCTACCGGGGCTCGGGTGTCGTGAACTTCTCTCAGGGTGCGATCGCGCTATCGGGCGCCGCCTTCTACTACGAAGCCAACCAGCACGTCCCGGTCGCCGTCGCGATGGTCGCCGCCGTCCTCGGAGGTGCGGTGATCGGTGCTCTAATCCAAGTGCTGGTCATGGGTCCAATGCGTGGGTCGTCACCGTTGGCCCGCTTGGTTGCCACCCTGGGTCTTTTGAGCGTCGGGCTCGAGGTGTGGCGTCGCGTCTACCCGAACCCCGTGCCCCCCGATTCGTTTTTGCCCAACGACATCCTGCATCTCGGTGGAGATATCCGGATACCCGAGAGTCGCATCTATCTGTTCGCGGTGGCGGTAGCGCTCGGGCTGGCCCTGTGGCTGTTGTATCGGTCGAGTCGATTCGGGTTGGCTACGGCCGCAGTCGCGGAGAATGAAAACGTGGCCGCGTCTCAGGGGTGGTCTCCTGGTCTGATCGCCACCGGGAACTGGGCGCTGGGCGGCGCGTTGGCTGGCCTCGGCGGCTCGTTCCTGTTCGGGCTGCTGGGCATCGAGCCGGTGAGCCACACGCTCATCATCATCCCGGCACTCGCCGCTGCGCTCCTTGGAGGCTTTCGCTCGTACCTGGGTACCGTGGCCGCGGCGCTCGCATTAGGGGCCTCCCAGAGTCTCGCGTTGCTTTACATCGACGACACCGGTTTCACGAAGGGCTTTCGCCCTGCTGTACCTCTCCTCGCCATCGTGCTGGTGCTGATCGTTCGGGGGCGGGCGCTGCCGCTTCGCAGCTTCGCCGCCGACCGGTTGCCTAGCATCGGGACTGGGCGGATTCGGCCCGAGATGGTGGTCGCCGCAGTGGCGTTGACGATCGGCAGTGTGCATACGTTCGACACACCGTGGACCAGGGCGGTCATCATCGGGACGTCGGTTGCGGTGGTAGCGCTCTCGCTGGTGGCGCTCACCGGTATGGCAGGGCAGCTCAGTCTGGCTCAGTGGGCGGTGGCGGGTTTGGGTGCTCTCTTCGCCGGGAGAGTCGCCGCCGGCATCTGGGGCCTACCGACTTTGGCTTCGATCGTTGTCGGCGTCTGCTTGACCATCCCGTTCGGTCTGCTCCTCGCCCTGCCGGCGCTGCGGGTTCGAGGGGTGAACTTGGCCATAATCACGCTCGCCATGGCGGTGGTCATCGACTCTATGGTCCTGAGCAACCCCAAGTACTCCATCGTCAACTTCCAACCGGCCCTGGTTCCCGAACCGTCGATCTTCGGGATCGACATCCTTGCCCGGAGGCACCCAACTCGGTACGCAACGTTCGCCATCATCCTCCTCGGACTGGCCGCTATCGCAGTGGCCAACCTGCGACGCGGTCGGATTGGTCGCCGGATGATCGCAGTGCGCGGCAACGAGAACGCGGCCGCGAGCCTGGGCATCAGCGTCCTGGGCGTGAAGACCTACGCCTTCGCGGTGGCATCGGCGCTTGCCGCGCTCGGCGGTGCAATCATCGCGTTCTCCAACACCAGCCTGGTCTTCGGGAGCAGCTTCCCCAGGTTCCGAAACATCGAGATTGTGCTGTTCAGTGTGCTCGGGGGCATCGGGTACATCGGCGGAGCACTGGCCGGCGGAACTCTGGCGGTGGGCGGCATGGCCGAACGCTTCGTGGGCCTCCTCGTAGACACCAAGGACTGGTGGCGCCTTATGGCCGGCGGGCTGCTGGTTCTCTTTGTGATATTTCGGCCCCACGGCGGTGTCGCCTACCTGGTCGAGGACTTCAAGAAGCTGGCTAAGCCTTCCCGGGCAAAGCTGCTCCTGCTCGCTGCTTTTGGCTTCGTCATCTCGCTGGCGGCGATCCACACCAACTGGACAGCCGACGGGGTCAGGGGCAACGACTTCGACCGGGTCAGCCTGGCGCGGATCATCCTCGTGATCGGGGTGGTGGTGGCCATCGCCGCGTATAGGCTCGCCAGCCATCTGATCCCCGCTGCGGTCATCACCGTGATCAGCCTGCTCGGCATCGCCGCGACCACGCGGCTCAGCGACGACCTGGAATTGGACGGAACATGGGAATGGACCGTGGCCGGCTGCGTATTCGCGCTGACCTTCGCCGGAGCGGTCCTGGCGAAGGAAATCGTGGACCGAAGCGGAACCGAGAACATCGACATGGCAGCCCCCGAGTCGATCACCGAGGTTCCGCCCAAGGCGCTGGCGCTCGACAACGTCTCAGTGTCATTCGGAAATGTCCAGGCGCTCTCCGCCGCCAGCCTCACGGTGCGCCCAGGAGAGATCGTTGGCCTGGTTGGTCCCAACGGTGCAGGCAAGACCACGCTGGTCGAGGCCATTACCGGCTTCGTCAATGCAACAGGTCGGATCGCTGTCGACGGCACGGACATCTCGAGCAGTTCAGCTACACAGCGGTCTCGTCAAGGCATCGCTCGTTCGTTCCAGTCGCTCGAGCTGTTCGAGGACATGACGGTGCTCGACAACATCCGCACCGCAGCCGACGCCAAGAGCGCGGGCCCATATGTGACCGACCTGGTCTGGCCTCGCAATCCACAGCTCACCGAATCCGCTATCGCCGCCATCAACGAGTTCGGCCTCACCGACGTGCTGCAGAGCAAGCCTGACGAACTCCCCTATGCCAAACGCCGAATGGTGGCCATCGCGCGGGCGCTGGCGGCCGGCCCCTCGATCATCCTTCTGGACGAGCCCGCAGCAGGGCTCGATGCGGCTAGCACCGACGAACTCGAGCAGCTGATCCGCCGCCTAGCCAGAGACTGGGGCATGTCGGTGCTGCTCATCGAGCACGACGTCGGCCTGGTCATGCGGACCTGTGACCGCATTGTCGCTCTCGACTTCGGCGTAGTCATCGCCGAGGGCACGCCGGAAGAGATCGCGAATTCCCCCGCCGTCGTGTCGTCCTATTTGGGCAAGGCCGAGGGTGGGGAGGAGACGGCGTGAGCTCCGGACCTGAAGTTCTGATCGGGGCACGGGGCCTTTCGCTCAGCTATGGCGCGGTACCAGCCGTGTCGGCACTGGACCTCGAGGTTCATGCCGGCGAGGTGGTTGCGCTCATGGGTGCGAACGGAGCGGGTAAGTCCACCACCCTCATGGGTCTGGCCGGCCTCTTGAAGGCATCAGACGGGTACACCGAGCTCATGGGCGAACGTTCGGTCGAACCTCTCCACAGGCGCGCTCGCCGTGGCGTGCGCTATGTCTTTGAGGAGCGTTCGGTCATCCGGTCGCTGAATGTGCTCGACAACCTCAAACTGGGTCCTGGCCCGGTGGACGACGCGTTGGCGATTTTCCCGGAGCTCGAGCTGCTTGTCGACCGCCCTGCAGGCCTGCTGTCGGGAGGCGAGCAGCAGATGCTGACGCTGGCGAGAGCCCTGGCCGGAGACGTTCGCGTGCTCCTAGCCGACGAGCTCTCCCTCGGACTCGCCCCGCTGATCGTGGCCCGGCTCTTGGAGGTCACCCGTGAAGCGGCAGACCAACGCGGGGTCGGCGTGCTGCTCGTCGAGCAACACGCCCATCTTGCGCTCAAGTACGCCGATCGCGCCTACGTCCTACACCGCGGCGAGGTGGTCCTCGACGGTGCGGCCAACGAGCTCAGTGGACGTCTCGACGAGATCCAGGCCTCCTACCTCCACGGCAGCGTGCCCGCGTAGGACGACTGGCCGAACGCCAACCACACAAGGGAGTACCGATGAAAACACGAGCAGCCGTTCTTCGAGGGGGCCAGGATCCCTTCACAGTCGAAGAGCTCACGGTAAGCGAACCGCAGGCCGGCGAGGTCGCGGTCCGCATGGTCGCCGCGGGCATGTGCCACACCGACGTTCTCATCCGAGAACTCCCACTAGAGTTCTTCATGGGCCCACAGGTCTACGGCCACGAGGGCGCCGGTGTGGTCGAATCGGTGGGTGAAGGCGTCACCCACGTGGCCCCCGGCGACCACGTCGTGCTGTCATTCAACAACTGCGGCGACTGCCCCGCCTGCAACCAGGGCCGGTTCCCGTACTGCTTCAACTTCCCGATCGCAAACACAGCCGGCGGCCGCCCCGACGGCACCTCGGCGTTCACCGACACCAACGGCGACCGGGTCGGGTCGCACTACTTCGGCCAGTCGTCGTTCGCCAACCACACCATCGCCGCCGCCAACTCGGTAGTGAAGGTGGACTCCTCCTTGGACCTCGCCCGTCTCGGCCCGCTGGGCTGCGGCGTGCAAACCGGCGCAGGCACGGTCTTCAACACGCTCGGCGTCGAAGCCGGGTCATCGCTTGTGGTTGCCGGCGCCGGCGCACTCGGGCTCAGCGCCATCATGGCCGCCAAGGTTGCCGAGGCCGGAACGATCATCGCCATCGACCGCCACCAGGAACGACTCGACCTCGCCACCGCGTACGGCGCAACCCACGTGCTCAGCGGCGACCCGGTGGAAATGACCGGAGCGATCATAGAGGCGACGGGCGGCGGCGCTGACTATGCCTTCGATGCCACCGGCGCCGCCCCGGTCGTGCGGGCCGTCGTCAACGGCCTCAACAACATCGGTACGTGTGCGCTGGCCGGCGTCGGACTCGGCGAACTGGTCCTCGACTACATGACGATGATCGGCGGCCGCACCATCACCGGCGTTATGGAGGGCGACTCCACCCCTTCGGAGTTCATCCCCCACCTCGCCCAACTCAACGCCGACGGTGTGTTCCCCTTTCACGAGCTGATCGTCGAGTTCCCCCTCGACCAGATCAACGAAGCCGAAGCAGCCAGCGCCGACGGCAGCGTCGTCAAACCCGTCCTTGTTTTCTAGCCGACCGTGCTCTCGCTCAAACCAACCTCGCTCAAACCAACAAGGAGTCAATGATGAAGTACGTCCCGCTCGGTGCCACTGGCCTCTACGTGTCCCAGCTCACCCTCGGTGCCATGACGTTCGACCACCAGGACGGCACGTTCGGCGCGCGAATCGGCGGCACCGGGCAAGACCTTGCCACCCGCATGGTCGACCTGTCGATCGAGGCGGGTGTGAACCTCTTCGACACTGCCAACAACTACGGGATGGGTCAATCCGAGATCATCCTCGGCAAGGCGCTCGGATCTCGCCGCAAAGACGTGCTCGTCGCCACGAAGTTCACCACGCAAGTGGGTGAAGGGCCGAACGCTGGCGGTAGCAGCCGCCTGGCGATGATTCGCGAGTGCGAGAACAGCCTCCAACGGCTCGGCACGGACTGGATCGACCTCTACCAGGTGCACAGCTTCGATGAGACGACCCCGTTGGAGGAAACGTTGCGCGGCCTCGACCAGCTCGTGCAGCAGGGCAAGGTGCGGTACGCCGGCGTGTCGAACTATGCGGCGTGGCAACTGGCCAAGGCTGACGGCATCTGCCGTCAGCTCGGTCTCGAAAGATGCTGTTCAGTGCAGGCCTACTATTCCCTAGTCGGGCGGGAGTTGGAGCGCGAGATCATTCCGGCATCGATCGACCTCGGCCTCGGGATACTGGTTTGGAGCCCGCTCGCGGGCGGATTCCTGACGGGCAAGTACAGCGGAGCGGACGCCGTCGGGGGGCGCCGTGCCCAGTTGGCGCTGCCCCCGGTCGACGAAGAGCGGGGCCACGACATCGTCGATGTTGCTCGCGAGATCGCCGATGCCCATGGCACCTCGGTTGCGCAGGTCTCCCTCGCATGGCTGCTGCACAAGCCCGGCGTCACCAGCGTCATCGTGGGAGCGCGAACCGAAGAGCAGCTCACGGGCAACCTCGGTACCGTGGATCTGGACCTGTCAACAGACGATATGGCTCGACTCGACAAGGCCAGCAGCCTCAAGCCCGAATACCCGGGGTGGGCACCCCCAATGTTCCGACGGAACTAGCAACAGCGGCGCTCCGGGGATCTGAGCTTGTTGCCCATGCCGGACGGCGTTGGCGTTTAAGCGGCGCGGTGGAAGCGTCGAGAGCCGCCCTGCACCAGGGGCATGGCATCTTTGACGAAGGCTGTCCATTGCGGGTCGGCAATGGTGGTGGCCCGGAGGTCGCAGTAGGCGGCAAGGGAGTCGATCTGCCAGGTGGAGTGAACCTCAGCCTCGAGGTAGCCCTGATCGACTGTGCGCCAGCGATTCAGGAGGGGGCAGCCGCCCTCGACCATGAATGGGTCATAGTGGCGTTCAAGCA
>JAPOQV010000641.1 GCA_026710565.1 Spirochaetaceae bacterium
CGGCCGGGCCCCCGGCGGTTGCCTGCCCCCCCGCTACGCCCGGGTGGAACAAGAGCAGCCGCAGCAGCTCGCCTCCGGTGTAGCCGGAGGCGCCGACGATGGAGGCGCGAATCATGTGCGGACTTGGCTGATCGTGTAGTCGACGATATGGGCGGGGATGTCGACGCCGGTCGTGTGGATGCTGTTGCTGAACTCCATCGTGTAGTTGACCTCGTTCACGAGCAGTCCGTCCTCGCTCTCCAGGATGTCGACCCCAACCATGCCGCCGCCCACCGCCCGCGCCGCGCTCAGGGCCAGCTCGCCAAGCTCGGTGGTGACCTGCGCTCCCGCGGCGGTGCCGCCAAGCGCGGTATTGGTCTTCCAATGATCGGAGGAGCGGTAGATGGCGGCGATGCAGCGATCGCCGATCACGAAACAGCGGATGTCGCGGCCGGGTTTGTCGACGTACTTCTGCACGAAGAAGATCGAGTGGTGGTAGGAGCCAAGGATCCGCTTGTGCTCCAGGATCGACTCTGCCGCCTCACGGTCGTTCACCTTTGCGATCAGGCGCCCCCAGGAGCCCACCGCCGGCTTCAGCACCACCGGATAGCCGATCTCCTCGATCGCCTGCAGCGCGGACTCGTCGGTAAAGGCCACGCGCACCTCCGGCTGCGGCACGCCGTGCTCCTGCAGCGCGACGGCGGTGAGGATCTTGTCGCCGCACACTTCGGCGACCTGGTAGCAGTTCACGCAGCGGACGCCCAGGCTCTCCAGCAGGCGCAGGGCATGCAGCGCGCGAGAGTGGTTGATGCAGCGCTCAAGGACGACGTCGACCTCCGGCCGGCGCTGCAGATCGAACACCAGCTTGCGGTCATCGATCAGCGTCACCTCCGCGCCGCGGTCGCGGAATGCGGCGAGCAGGAGCTTTTCTTCCTTGCGCACCAAGGAGTGCAGGACGCCCACCCTCACTCTCCGAGTGTCGCTCACTCGCCCCAGTCCTCCTCTTCTTCCGGCGCCTCGTCCATCTCCACGGGATCGAGCGATACCACTTCCAGCTCCGAGCCGCACTCGGAGCACTCGATCAGCTCTCCCATGACGACGTCGTCCTCAAGTGGCACGTCGGCTTCGCACACGGGGCAAGCGGCCATTGGTTCGTCCTCCTTTCGAATAGGTCTACCGCGAAAAGCCGGCGCACGGCAAAGGGTCAGCCGGGTATCGAGAGGCGCCGGCCGCGCCTTCCCTCAGGCTCGGCGCACCGATACGCTCGAGCGCCATGCACGACCCCCACCTGCATCTCCTGGTAGACGATGACGAGGTGCTGGGCCGCCGCGGGCTGACGCGCCTGATCGAGCGGCCTCAACGGGTCACGCCGGATCCCGTCCTGCGCCCCGAACGGTCCTGGGAAGGCAACGCCGTGTCGGTCTGGGGGTCGATCTACCACGTCGACGGCCGCTACCGCATGTGGTACATGGGCGCGAACGTACCGGAGGTGCCGTCGGCCAGCCTGTGCTACGCCGAGTCCGGCGACGGAATGCACTGGGACCGGCCGGCGCTGGATCGCGTGCCGCAGGCCGGGCCCGGCAACAACCTGGCCCTGATCGACGAGCGCGAGCCCCGCCTTCGCAGGCTCTACCCCGCCACCGTGCTGTACGACCCCGACGCCGACCCGCAACGGCGCTTCGCGTTCATCTCGTTCTGCCACGACGTGGCCGGCGGGCGCGGCTACGTGGTCGCCTTCAGCGCCGACGGCATCGACTGGCAGCTCCACCCGGAGCGGGTTGCCCTGCCCCGCGGCGACCGCACGGCGGTCATGCAGGACTTCATCCGGGGCGGATACCTGATGACCTCGCGCAGCGACCGCGACCTGTCCATCGACCGCCGGGAGCTCGCGGTGCGCCGCGACATCGCGGTGTCGCGATCCGGGGATCTGCTGTCGTGGACGCCCACGAGCCGGGTGCTCGACGCGGACGACGGCGACGATCCGGCATGCGAGCTCTACGGCATGCCGCTGTTCAACTGGGGCAACCAGTACCTGGGCATGCTGGAGCGCTACGACCCCACCAACGAGATCCTGGACGTGCAGCTCGCCTCCAGCCGCGACGGCGAACGCTGGGAACGGGCCTGCGCGCGGGCGACCTGGCTGTCCACCGGACCATCGGACTCCTGGGACAGCACCTGGGTCGCGATGAGCATGTCGCCGCCGATCGTGGACGGCGACCGCATGCTCATGTGGTACACCGGCAGGCCGTACGCGCACCGGCCCCTCAAGGGCGCCCCGCTCCGCAGCGCGATCGGGCTGCTCCGTGCGCCGCGCGACCGCTTCGCCGGTCTGCGGGCGGGGCCGGACGGCGGGGTGCTGACCACCACGGAGGTGACGGTCGGCGCCCCGCGGTTGCTGCTCAACGTCGGCGCGGCGGCCGGACCGGTGTCGGTCGCGGTCCTGGGTGAGACC
>JAPOQV010000642.1 GCA_026710565.1 Spirochaetaceae bacterium
GGCCGAGATCGGTGAAGTTGCGCAGCGACGCATACCGTCGCAACTTACCCGCGGGGAGCGCATGGAACTCGATGCCCGCCGCACGCACCAGCCGCGCCTCCAGGGCGCCGTGGGTGCCCAGCCAGAAGACACGCAGGCCGCGCGCGCGCAACGTCCGCGCCACCTCCAGGCCCGGATTGACATGCCCGGCGGTGCCGCCGCCGGCCAGCGCTACGGTAGCGCCCGCTACCGTAGCGTCCGCTACCGTAGCGGCGTGCACCGGACACTCCCGTCCCGCCACGCGCTCCCGGCGCTGCTGGCGGCGGGGCTCTGCCTGCTGCTTCCGGTCGTCATCGGGGCCGACTCGGGCACGGCGTGCCTCCCGGCCGGCAGGATGGTCGCCGACGACGGCCGGGCGTTCCCCGCCGTGCAGCGCGTGGATGGAACGCTCGCCTGCATGCCGGCGGACACCGTGCTCGGCCGGGAGGTGCACGAACGGTTCGCCACGCTCCTGCCCAGCCATGCGTTCGAGACCCGGGGCGAGCTGCCGGCCAACGGCGCCACGACCGCCGACCTGTACGATGCGCTGCATGCGATCAGCACCCTGCAGGGCATCCGGTACCTCTCGGTCCTGCACCGGAGCGAGCGGGTATTGTTCAAGACCGCGCATGCGATCGACACCCACGGCGCCGTCGTGGCCGACCCGGTCCCGGCTGCCGGCGGCCGGGGCGTCGCGTACGCGCTGGTCGACGACGCTTCCTTCGGCATGGCGCCATACCGGCTGGAGTACCGCACCGCGGACGACGCCATCCTGCTCATCGTCAGCAATCCGCTGCCGCTCAGCGTCATGCGGATTCGTCTGATCGACTCCGAGCGGCTGCTGATCGCGCTGCTGATCGCCCCCGCAGGTTCGTCCGGCACCGGGCAGGCCGCCGCGGACCACGATGCCGCTGCTGCCGAGTCGTGGACGGTGTATGGGCTGGTGGCCGCGCAGGCGCCGAACGTCCTCGAGCGCTTCGTGGAAGCATCGCTGCGCAGCCGCCTGGCCGCGATGCAGGACTGGATCCTGGCCAGGGCAGGCACGGTCGCCCGGTCACCGCCCGGGACCGGGTCAGAGGCCGGCACCGGCTCAGAGGCCGGCGCCGGCGACGCCGGCACCGCGCAGGGCTAGCTGCGAGAGTCCGATCAGCGATCCGATCAGCGCGCCGAACAGGTTGATCCACTTCAGGTGGCGCGCGATGACGGCCAGCAGAATGCGCTCCACGTCGCGCACCTCCAGCCCGTCGATCCGGTCGATCACCAGCCGCTCGACGTCCAGCGCGGCCACCATCGCCGGCACCTGCTCCACCAGCAACCGCTCGGCACGGGCGGCGACCGCGTCGTCCAGGGCGGCCTTGGCGTCCTGGTCGAGCGCCAGCAACTCCGCGAAGGTCACGTCGCCGGAGTGGGCCAGCCGGTCGACGGCGCCTGCGATCTGCGCCGCGACCGACCGGGCGGTCCGTTCGTCGGAGAGGTAGCGCAGGAGCCGCTGCGAGACCTCGTCCACCGTATCGCTCGCCGAGACGCCCAGGTAACGGGCCGCGATCTCGGCGACCGGCGTCTCTCCGTGCTCCTCCAGGAAACGCTGCAGCACGGCGTCGATCAGCGCGGTGACCGGTCCCGCGGCCACGGCCCCCCAGAGCTCGCCGATCCGCTGCTCTGCCGCATCCGGGAGCACTTCGGCCAGCGGCCGGTCGCGTGCGGATGACAGCCACTCGCGGAGCGCCTCCTGCATGTGCGCCACCACCTCCGGATCGTCGGCGGCGTGCTCCAGTTGACGCAGCCCGTCCTCGACGATCTCCGGCATGCGTTCGGCGAGCGTGCGGTCGTATTGCGCTGCCCCGATGAACAGCTTCTGCATCAGGTTGAGCCGATCCAGGATGTCGCGCAGCAGCAGCCTCCCGCGGGTCTCCAGCTCGCCGCGCATGGCGGGCCGCCGCAACCACCCGATCAGCTCGCGCATCAGCGCCGGCACGATCGCAGGCAGCATGGCGGCGACGCGCTCCGCCACGGCCGGCGACAGCAAGTCGCCCACCGTCGCCTGCGGCCGCTCGGCGGCGCCGGCGACCGCCCGGCCGATCTGACGCCCCACCTCCGGCCCGGCCAGCCGCGGGAGGAGGCGGCCGCTCACGAAGTCCGACAGCGTGAGATCATCCGCCACCTCGCTCAGACGACGGCTGCCGGCGCTCTCCACCGCACGCCCGATCAGCCCCCGCAGCGCGTAGATGAACCCGCGCGAGCCGAACAACCGGTGCAGCAACGCCGCCAGCCCGCGCTCGATCTGCGGCCGCGCACCCTGCACCGCCCCCGCCAGGTTCCGCACCGGCATGGCCAGCAGCTCGCCCGAGAGCGACGCAAGCTGCACGCGCAGGCGCGCGCTGAACTCCGGACGCTGCAGGTGGGCGCGGATCGAGTCCGGCGTGAGCAGCTCCCGTGAGACCACGGCGGCGATGCTGCGCGCGAGCTGGCCCCGCTGACGGGGGATCACGCCGGGTGTCAGAGGGACGGGGATGCCGAGGACGCGCTTGCGGGTCAGCGGTCGAAAGAGCATCCGGATGGCCACGTAGTTGGTCGCGTAGCCGATGGCCGCTCCCATGAGCGGCGGCACCGCCCAGACGCGCAGCCAGGCGGTGACCTCATCGAACGGGACGTTCAACGATCGGTTCCGGTCGAGTCCGTCTCCGCGTGGGCACTACCCTCGGTGAGGGCGGACGCCTCGGTGAGGCCGGGCACCTCGGTGAGGAACGCCCCGAACGTCCACCCGCGCAGGCCGTTGTGGTTGACCTGGTACCAGTAGTCGGTCTGCCCGTCGATCTCCATCGCATCGGGCGTCCGCGCGAGGACCTCCACGCGGGACCCCTCCGTCAGCGACAGCAGGATACGTCCGGTCTGGTCCGGCTGGTCCCGCAACCGCAGGCCGTCCACGGCGACCACCGCCCACCGGATCGACATCGCCAGCACCGGTGTCGGCGGCAACACCAGCGCCGGTTCGATCTTCGGCGCCCCGCACGCTGCGAGCCCCAGTGGCAGAGCGATCACCAGCGCCGCGAGCCCGGCCACGCTCCTCCTCATCGTCGCGCCCCGCGGCGGCGACGCGCGCCGGATCCGGCGCGCGCCGCGCCCGGCTGCTGCCCGGCCTCACCGCCGCCCCTGAGGCGCTCGATCTCGTCGCGCAGCACCGCCGCCCGTTCGAACTCCAGATCCTCTGCCAGCTTCAGCATCTCCTGCTCCAGCGCCCGGATCAGATCGTCCCGCTGCTCCGGAACCTCCACGTCGTATTCGCCGCGCCGGATCTCCAGGTCGTGCGCGGCGGCGTCCCGCTTCTCCTCCGACTTGCGCACCAGGAGCTGCTGGATCTCCTTCCTGACGCTGGTCGGCGTGATCGCGTGGCGGCGGTTGTGCTCCGTCTGGATCGCGCGGCGCCGCTCGGTCTCCGCGATCGCCTCCCGCATTGCCTCCGACTCGGCGTCGGCGTACATCAGCACGGTCCCGTTAACGTGGCGGGCGGCGCGGCCGATGATCTGGATCAGCGAGGTCGTGGAGCGCAGGAAGCCGATCTTGTCGGCATCCAGGATGGCGATCAGCGACACCTCGGGGAGATCCAGCCCCTCGCGCAGCAAGTTCACGCCGACCAGCACGTCGTACTCGCCGGCGCGCAGGTCGCGCAGCAGCTCGACGCGCTCCACGGTCTCCACCTCGGAATGGAGATAGCGCACGCGCAGCCCGATCTCCGCCAGGTAGGACGACAGGTCCTCCGACATGCGCTTGGTGAGGGTCGTGACCAGGCAGCGCTCGCCGGCGTCGACGCGCGCACGGATCTCCCCGTACAGGTCGTCGATCTGGCCCTCGCTCGGCCGGACGTGGATCTCCGGGTCGAGCAGCCCGGTGGGCCGGATGACCTGCTCGGCCACGCGGTCGGAGAGCTTCAGCTCCAGCGGCCCCGGCGTTGCGGAGACGAACAGCACGCGGCCGACCAGCTCCTCCCACTCGTCGTAGGTCAGCGGGCGGTTGTCGAGCGCCGACGGCAGGCGGAAGCCGTGCTCGACCAGCGCCTGCTTGCGCGAGCGGTCCCCCTCGAACATGCCGCGGAGCTGCGGCAGGGTCGCGTGCGACTCGTCGACGATGGTCAGGAATCCCTCGGGCAGGAAGTCGATCAGGACGCCCGGGCGCTCGCCGGGCTCGCGGCCGCTCAGGTGCCGGGAGTAGTTCTCGATGCCCGGGCAGTAGCCCATCTCCTGCAGCATCTCCAGGTCGTACTCGGTGCGGGTCGAAAGGCGCTGCGCCTCCACCATGCGGTCGGCGGCGCGCAGCTCGGCCAGCCGCTCCTGCAACTCCGCGCGGATCTGTGCGGTGGCGGCGCGGATGCGCTCCTGCGGGGTGACGAAGTGCTTGGCCGGATAGATGGCGCAGTAGTCCAGCTCGCCGAGCGCCGTGCCGTTCAGCGGATCGATGCGGCGGATGCGCTCCACCTCGTCGCCGAAGAACTCGATGCGGACCGCCTGCTCGGAGTAGGAGGGGAAGATCTCCAGCACGTCGCCGCGCACCCGGAACGTGGCCCGGTCCAGCACGGCGTCGTTGCGCTCGTACTGCACGGCCACCAGACCGCGCAGCAGCTCGCGCAGATCGTAGGTGTCGCCCAGCCGGACCTCCAGGCGCATCTCGCGGAAGTCGCGCGGGTTTCCCAGTCCGTAGATGCACGACACGGTGGCGACCACGATCGTGTCCCGCCGTTCGACCAGCGACGTGGTGGCCGACAGGCGCATGCGCTCGATCTCTTCGTTGATCGACGCGTCCTTCTCGATGTAGAGGTCGCGGGAGGCGACGTACGCCTCCGGCTGGTAGTAGTCGTAGTAGGAGACGAAGTACTCGACCGCGTTCTCGGGGAAGAAGTCCTTGAACTCGCGGAAGAGCTGCGCGGCCAGCGTCTTGTTGTGCGACAGGACCCGCGTCGGCCGCTGCAGCGCCTCCACGATCTTGGCCATCGTGAAGGTCTTGCCCGAGCCGGTGACCCCCTTCAGGGTGTGGAAGCGGCTGTCACCGGACAGGCCGGCGACGATCGCCTGGGCCGCCTGCTGCTGATCGCCGGCCGGCTGGAACGGCGCGTGGACGGCGAACCGGTTCACGGGGAGCGTTCGCTCAACGTGACGGACAGCTCCCGCAGACGGCCGTCGCGCTCCACGACCACCGTCACCACCTCGCCCGGCTTGTTGTCCTCCAGCGCGGCCAGCAGCTCGCGATAGCCGCTGATCTGCTGGCCGTCCACCTCGACGATGATGTCGCCGCCGGCATAGAACACGCGTTGGCCCCAGTTTACGCGGGTGGTGCCGCCGCGCAGGCCGGCCCGCGCCGCCGGCGAGTCGGGCTCGACCACGTGTACCAGCAACCCGTCACTGCGCGTCAGTTCCAGCGCCCGCGCCAGGCGCGCCGAGATCGGCACGCCCCGGATGTCGATCCAGCCGCGCCGCACCGTGCCGCTCTCCATGAGCTCGGGCAGCACGCGGCGGGCGGTGGCGACCGGCACGGCGAAGCCGATGCCGACCGAGGCGCCGGTAGGCGAGAAGATCATGGTGTTGATGCCGATCATGAGGCCGCCGGCGTCCAGCAGCGGCCCGCCGGAGTTGCCCGGGTTGATGGAGGCGTCGGTCTGGATCATCTGCTGGATGATGCGGCCGTCGTCCGCCTCCACCGGCCGGCCGAGTCCCGACACGATGCCGGTGGTCAGCGACCGGTCCTGGCCGAACGGGTTGCCGATGGCCAGCACCTTCTGGCCGACGCGCAGGTCGGTCGAGTCCCCGAACGGGATCACCGTCAGCGGCGTACCGCCCGGCTCGAAGCGGATCACCGCCAGGTCGTTCTCCGGATCGGCGCCGACGAGCGCCGCATCGTGCTCGCTGCCGTCCCAGAGCGTGACCGTCAGGCGCGTGGCGTTCCTGATCACGTGGTGGCTGGTCAGCACGTGGCCGTCGGCGTCGATGATCACGCCGGAGCCCGCGTCGGAGCGGGGAATGGGGCGGTAGCGAAAGAGCACGCTACCTTCGGCCGAGACGTTGACCACCCCCTCGTTGAGGGCGTCGTAGATGGCGATGTTGTTGCGCTCGTCGGACGAGTAGTAGCGCCCGCCTGCGACGCCTTCCGTCCACTGCACCGGCTGCGCCGGAGCGGAAGCGGCCCACGGCTGCGGGACGCGAGGTTCCGCCGGCGCGCGCTGCGTGTGGCGGGCGATCAGCATGCCCAGCCCGAGCCCGGCGAACGTCAGCACGGCCGCGACCGCCGCCGCGCCCAGCAGGCGCCCGGCGCGCACGCCGGTAGCGCTCATGGTGACTCGGCCCCCGTGAGCTCGTCCCACACGGCGCGCCGCCTGGCGACCTCCTTGTAGTGGTCGGTCTGCGACACGCCCAGCGGATTGGTGAACGTCAGCATGTCGAGCGGCTGCTCCGACGCGGAGCGCCGGTTCCAGTCCCGCAGGCCGTTCATGGCCTGCGGGTCGTGGTTCCAGGTCGGCCGCGCGTTGCGCCGCGTGCGGCTGAAGAGGAACTTGATCATGTGCCGTCGCCGTCCCGATCGGTTGGCGGCCGTGCCGTGCCACAGGTCGTAGTGGGTGAGCGCGAAGGTGCCCGCGTTGACCACCAGCGGCACCTGCCCGCGGATGTTGGTGTAGGTGCGCATGCGGTCGGTGGGAGCGTTGCGGAAGTGGGTGCCGGGGACGATGATCGTCGGCCCCATGTCGGCGGTGACGTCGGCCGGATAGTAGAGCCCCAGGAACCGGTCCAGCCCGACGCCGCGCCGGTTCTTGCCGTCCTGGTGCCAGTGCATGTACGCGGTGCCGGGCTCCTTGCAGTGCCAGTGGCGGTGCGCCATGACCTCGTAGTCCTCGCCCGCCAGGCTGGTCAGCGCGCCCTGCACCTGCGGGTGGTCCAGCACCTGGCGCAGCTCCGGGACCGCGTCGGTGATGGCGTCGCCCGGGTTGCCGTCCATGCCGTCCAGGGTCGCGGCGATCCGTTCGTTCACGCCGGCCGGCAGGTCGAGCTCCAGCAGGAGATGGCCGCGGATGATGAAGTCGACCACCGCCCGGTCATCCAGGAGCGTGTCCGGCGGCGCCGCCGCGATCGTGCTCATTCGACCACCTCCATCTTCTGCAGCACGAACTCGTAGCCGACCATGTCCAGGTCGTCGTCGTCGAAGTCGGCCTGGTGCAGGGGGAACTGCACGACCTGCCAGCCGTCGCACACCGCGTCGTGCACGGACTCGTACGGACACGGCGGCGGGTCGACCGCAAGCTCGACCGCGAAGCCGGGCACCGGCTCGTAGATCGTGAAGCCCAGGATCGGCGACTGGATGTTGGGCGTCTGCGCGTGGATGTACATCAGGCGCTGCTTCGGCCGTGCCGGCCGGGTATGAGCACTCTGCCGCGTTCCCATCGCTGCCCCCTCCTGACCCCCGGATCATAGGTCCCGCGCCGCTGACGGGACAAGCGGCGCACGGGTGCGCGTGCCGTCGACTCCGGCATGGACTGGACGGCAGCCGTTGCCGTACCGTGGCGGCATGGACTTCGCCGAGGAGCGCATCGCCCTGGCCTGCGCGTTCCGCTGGGCGGCCCGCTACGACCTGCACGAATCGGTCGCCAACCACTTCAGCCTGGCGGTCGACGCATCAGGCACGAAGTTCCTGATGAACCCGCGCGGCCGCCACTTCTCGCGCATCAGGGCCAGCGAGCTGCTGCTCCTCGACGCCGGCGATCCGAGCACCATGGAGCGCCCGGACGCGCCCGACCCGACCGCCTGGGCCCTGCACGGCAGCATCCACCGCAACGTGCCGGGCGCCCGCTGCGTCCTGCACGTGCACTCGAAGTACGCGACGGCGCTGGCTTGCCTGGACGACCCCACGCTGCCGCCGGTCGAGCAGAACGCCATGCGCTTCTGGGGGCGGGTGACGATCGACGACCAGTTCGACGGCATGGGCCTGGACGACGAGGCCGAGCGCGTCGGCCGCCTGGTCGGCGACAACCCCATCCTGCTCATGCGCCACCACGGCGTGATGGTGTTCGGCCCGACCGTCGCGCAGGCGTTCGACGACCTCTACTACTACGAGCGCGCCTGCTGCACGTACCTCATCGCCCTGCAGACCGGCAGGAAGGTGCGCTCCGTCCCCGACCGCGTCGCGGCCAAGACGGAGCTGCAGTGGCGGGACTACCCCGACCTGAGCGAGGACCACTTCCGGGAACTGGGCGCGATCCTCGACCGGGAAGACCCCTCGTATCGCTGCTGATCCGCCCGGCATGGTGCTGGAGGTCGCGATCCTGGACGTGAAGCCCGGCCTGGAGGCCGACTTCGAGGCGGCCTTCGCCGAGGCGCAGGCAATCATCGCCGGCATGGACGGCTACGTTTCCCACGAGCTCCGCACGTGCCTGGAGAAGCGAAGCCGCTATCTCCTGCTGGTGACGTGGCGAACCCTGGAGGACCACACCGTCGGGTTCCGCGGATCGGACCGCTACCAGGAGTGGCGCATCCTGCTGCACCACTTCTACGACCCGTTCCCGGAGGTCGAGCACTACGAGCCGGTGTACGGCGCCCCGTGACCGGCGCCGGCATGTCCCGGGTCTTCGGCGACTACCACGTCCGCATCGATCCGTGGGAGGTCGACTACGGGGACCAGACGCCGCTGGAGTCCCTGAACGATCGGCCGTGCGAGCACGTCGATCACGAGGTCGAACTGCCCGATGGCGAGTGGGAGGCGATCGTGCCCCGTGCTCCGGGCTCGATTCGTGACCGGGTCGTGTTCATCGACGGTGTCCGCAGGCTCGACGCCCGACTACAGGTCCGGCAGGACGAGAGCCTGATCTTCGGCGGCTTCGGAAGCTACGCGGTCGGCGCCGCCGTCATGCGCGACTCGGCGGCCGACTTCGGCGAGATCCGCGTGTCTCGCACCGTGGTGCTCGGGGGCGGACGCCCCCTGCCGGCACCCGTGCAGGTTCACGACAACCTGGTGTACGAGGCGGAGAGCACCCCGAGGCCGGAGGTGGACGGGCCGTTGCGGCACATCCAGGACTCGATGCGGACCGCCGAGGCGGCGTTGGCCGCCGATCTCTCCGACGCCGAAACGCTGGTCATCGTGGACGGGCCCCTCAGCTTCGTGCCCGAGCGGCCGGAGCAGGCCGTGGGCTACATCAAGCGGCTGCACGACCTCTACCTGCCGAGCCGTTTCCTGCCGCTCCTGGCGACCCTCCCGGCAGGCTCGAGGACGCCCCTGTTCGCGATCCGCGGCGACCGCTCCGGATTCGCCCGGTACTCCTGGTTCCAGCGCCTCGGCGACCCGGCGCATGGCGCCGGGGAACGGCCCGGCCTGGTCCGCCTGGAGGTGGGAACGTCCGCCGGTGTCGACGCCGCCCGCGATCTGGCCGATGCCGCTACCGCCTGGCTGCCCGGAATCGCACCGCGACGGACCAGAGACCCGCGGTCGCCCCAGAATCTCCTGCCCATCGGGGCCCTCGAACAACAGCTCCGTGCCCGGCTCGGCGACGCGCGGCTGATACGGCGCTGGATCGAAGCCCTGGTCGCCAAGGAGGCCGCGCATGAGTGAGCGAAGCGAGCCTCACTCGAAGAGTGATCCGGCGCGCACCCCGCAGTTCCCGGTCGGCGTCGTGCTCGGCTCGGAGGACGCCGGTCCGCTCGAGTTCTGGGTCGGCGTCGAGGAAGGCCGCTTCCTGCAGCTCGACGACCTGGTCACGGTCGAAGCGGTCGTCGACGGAGAGCAGGTCAGCTTCTTCGGCATCGTCGACGTCGTGCGCAAGCGGTATGAAGGCGCCCAGTTCGACTCGGACGCGTTCCGGGCGTCGGAAGGCATCCTGCCGGTGGACGTGTCCTACGCCGCGCACGTGCAGGTCACCCGCATCGACCCGGAGGTGTTCGTCCCCCCGCATCCCGGCAGCGAGGTGCGCATCGTCGGCGGCACGCAGTTCCAGCGCGCCCTGTTCATCGACCGGATGGAACGGAAGGTCGCCATCGGCGGCACGCGCGCCGGCGAAACGGTCTATGCCAACCTCGACTTCCTCGACGGCGAACGAGGCGCGCACGCCTCGATCAGCGGCATCTCCGGAGTGGCCACCAAGACCAGCTACGCCACGTTCCTCCTCTACTCCCTGTTTCACTCCGACGCCCTTGGCCGGGACGCCGCCAACGCCCGGGCAATCATCTTCAACGTCAAGGGCGAGGACCTGCTGTGGCTGGACAAGGAGAACGTCCACGTCGACCAGGAGGTGTCGGCGAGGTACCGTGCCCTGGGGCTCGGCGCCGGGCCGTTCGAGGACGTCGGCTTCTTCGCTCCGACCCGGCGCTACGGCGAGGTGCTCATCCCCGAGGTCGGCAGCCGCCACGAGGGCGTGCGGGCCTACGCGTGGACGCTCCGCGAATTCGCCCGCAACCGCCTGCTGCGCTTCATCTTCGCCGAGGGCGACGACGCCCGCTCGCAGCTCTCGTTCCTGATCTACCGGGTCGAACGCGTGCTGGAGCGCGCCGCCCGCACGGGCGAGAGGGACGATCCGGGCATCACCGTGGACGAGGCGCACCTCGCGAGCTTCGACGACCTGCTCGAGCTGCTCGACACCGAGGTGCTGGACCACATGGCGCCGGCCGCCGCGTCCGGTACGCTGGACGCCTTCCGCCGGCGCCTGCACGCCGCCGCGCAGCACATGGGACACCTGGTCCGTGGCGACCGCGAGACGGCGCGCCATCGCATCGATTGGCAGGCGCACCAGGTCACGGTCGTGGACATCCATACGCTGCATCAGACGGCCCAGATGTTCGTGGTCGGCGTCCTGCTCAAGCGGATGCTGCAGGACAAGGAGCGGCAGGGCACGGCCCGCCCGCTCGTGTTCGTCGTGCTCGACGAGCTCAACAAGTACGCGCCGCGGTCGGGCTGGAGCCCGATTCAGGACGTCCTGCTCGACATCGCCGAGCGCGGCCGCTCGCTCGGCGTCTCCCTGTTCGGCGCCCAGCAGACCGCGAGCGAGGTCGAGCGCCGGGTGGTCGCCAACGCGGCGCTCAAGGTGGTCGGACGCCTCGACGCCGCCGAAGCGGAACGGGGCGAGTACGGCTTCCTCACCCAGGTGGCGCGCAAGCGCGCCACGATGCTGTCGCCGGGCACGATGATCGTCACCCAGCCGGAGCTGCCGACGCCGATCCTGCTGAACTTCCCGTTCCCCTCCTGGGCGACGCGGCAGAGCGAGGTGAAGGACGCCGGCGGGGACGAAGACCCGTTCCTGCGCGCGTAGGATCTCTCCCGTGAGGATCGTGCACACCAGCGACTGGCACGTCGGACGGCGCTGGAAGGGCATCCAGCGGCTGGACGAGATGGAGGCGATCCTCGATCACCTCGCCGGCTTCATCGAGCGGGAGTCGATCGACCTCGTCCTGCATTCGGGCGACGTGTTCGACAGCCGCAACCCGTCGGGCGAGTCGGAGCGCCTGGTCAACGAGTTCCTGGTCCGGGTCGGCCGTACCGGCGCCCGCACCGTCGTGATCGCCGGCAACCACGACGACCCGCAACGGTTCGACGCGCGGGCGCTGCTGGCCACGGGAGCCAACGTCCACATTCTCGGCCGCCCCCGGAGCGCGGACCACGGCGGGACGTTCATGCTCGAAGCCCGCGGCGGCGAGACGGCCGTGGTCGCGGCGCTGCCGTTCGCCTCGCCCGGGATGTGGGTGTCCGCCCTGGACCTCGCCGGGGACGAGGCGTCCGCGCGAACCCGCTACGCGCACCTGTTCCAGCGAGCGGTGGGGAACCTCTGCGCCGCGTACCGCGACGACGCCGTGAACCTGCTGATGGCCCACACGCACCTGGAGGGCGCGGCCTTCGGCGAGTCGGAGCGCCGCGTCCACCTGTCCGAGGACTGGGCCGCGACGCCGCAGACGCTGCCGGCCACGGCGACCTACATCGCGCTCGGCCACATCCACAAGCCGCAGAAGGTGGCAGGCACCCTGCCCGCCTGGTACGCCGGCTCGCCGCTGCAGCTCGACTTCGGCGAGGTCGGCCAGGAGAAGACCTTCGCCGTCGTCGAAGCGACACCGCGCCGCCCGGCACGGGTCGAGCACGTGCCCTACGAAGGCGGAAGGCCGCTCCGGGACGTCGAGGGGACGCTGGACGAGCTGGAAGATCGTGCCAGCGCAGACCATGCCGGCGCGAACGGCGACGACTCCTGGCTGCGGGTCACGGTCAAGCTCGCCGGGAAGGATCCGGACATCAACCGCAAGGTGCGCGAGCTCCTGCCGAACGCGCTGGTCGTGCGCGTCGACCTGCCCGAGTCCGAGGTACCGGACAGCGACCTGCCCGACGCCGGGGCGCCCGCGGCCGAGCTGTACGCGGCCTACCACCGCCGGGCGCACGAACGCGAGCCCGAGCCCGCGGTCCTCGACACGTTCCAGCACCTCCACGAGCGGGCCCGCGAGGACGCCTGACCGATGCGCCCGATCCAGCTCAGCGTCGAAGGTCTGACCTGCTTCAAGGAGAAGCAGGAGATCGACTTCTCCGGCCTGGACCTCTTCGCGATCTCCGGTCCGACCGGCGCGGGCAAGTCGACGCTCTTGGACGCCATCCTGTTCGCGCTGTACGGCGAGGTCCCGCGGGTCGGCAAGCAGGACCTGAAGGAGATGATCTCGGCGGCACGGGAGCGCGTGAGCGTCCGCTTCGACTTCGCAGTCGGGAAGCGACGATTCCGAGTCGCCCGCGCGCTGCGCCGCAAGGGCGCGGCTACCGTCCGCCTGGAAGAGCACGACGGGACGGACTTCAACACCGTCCTCGCCGACCAGGTGCGCACGGCGTCCGCGGAAGTGACGCGGCTGCTCGGCCTGGACGTGGATGCATTCACCCAGGCGGTGATCCTTCCGCAAGGGGAGTTCGCGAAGTTCCTGAAGGCCGATCCGCGCAAACGCCGCGAGATGCTGCGCACGCTGCTGCGGCTCGACGTGTACGAGCGGATGCGGCAGACCGCGCAGGAC
>JAPOQV010000643.1 GCA_026710565.1 Spirochaetaceae bacterium
TGCCGGCCGCTCGTCCGGCCCCGACACCGTCCGGGTGAGCTGGAACGGCAGGCCCTTGCCGGAGCTGCCGGTCGACGAGTGGCGCGCGCGCGTCTCCGCGCTCATGCAGGACCACTGCCGCTTTCCGGTGAGCGCCTTCGACAACGTGTGGTTCGGGAACGCCGCCGCTGGCGATGACGACCTCGATGGCGTGCGTGCCGCGGGGGACCGGAGCGGCATCGGCGAGCGCATCGAACGTCTGCCGGAGCGGTGGAATACGCCGTTGGCCACGGAGCTCACCGGCGGGCAGGACCTGTCGGGAGGGGAGTGGCAGCGGCTGGCGCTGGCGCGCGCCTTCTACCGGGCGGAGGCGGCGCTGGTGGTCCTGGACGAGCCGACCTACGGGGTGGATCCGGCCGCGGAAGGGGACATCTGGGAGCGTGTGCGGTCGTGGATCGCGGGGCGCACGGCGCTGGTCGTCAGCCATCGCCTGGGGCTGACCCGTTTCGTGGACGAGATCGTGGTGATGGACGGAGGCCGGGTCGTGGAACGCGGCGGCCACGCCTCGCTCATGAGCGCCGGTGGTCTGTACGCGCGGATGTTCGAGACGCAGGCACGTCCCTATCGAGAGGGGGACGATTCATGAGCCGGCGACTGCAGAGCATTGGCCAGGGGTTCGCGATGGCCATGCGCCAGGCTCCCGGGGGTTTCACGACGCTGTTCCTGCTGAACGTGGTCGCCGGCGCGGCGCCGGCGGCCGTGCTGTACATCCAGAAGCTGCTGATCGACGGCATCTCCGGTTCCGAGCCCGGCCGCGGACTGGGGGAGATCCTCCGCTCACCAGGCGCTCTTGCCGCGGCCGTGGGGACGTTCCTGGTGCTCAACGTGGTGCTCGACGCCATGCAGCAGATCCTGTCGTTCGAGACCAGCACCTTCCGCGACAAGGTGGTCGGTGGGACGAAGCGCCTCATCATGAGCGCCGTGCGCAGGCTGCGGGGCATCCGACCGTTCGAGACCCCCGAGTACGCAAGCCGGCTGAAGCTGGCGGTCGATTCCGTTCCCAGCATCGACTACTTCGGCAAGCTGGTGAACGACGTCCTCATCGGGCTGTTCACGGTGGTACCGCTGGTCGCTCTGACGGCCATGCTCGCGTGGTGGGTGCCGCTGATCATGGTCGCAGCGATCGCACCCTCGATGTACGTGCAGCAGCGGATCGCGGATCGGGAGTGGTCGCTCACCCGAACGCAGGCGGAAACGGCAAAGCGAATGCACTACCACGAGCGCATGCTCGCGGGGCTGGAGTACGCGAAGGAGACGCGCCTGCTAGGCATCGGCGGTCTGCTGTTGGGGCGCTGGCAGGCCATGTTCGACGGCGCGCTGCGCGACGTGCTCCTCCTCCGCGCTCGGGGCCGCCGCACCGTGCTCCGCTGGTCGCTGCTGTCGGCCGTGGGCGTGGGCGGATCGTTCCTGTTCGTCGTCGAGCAGGGCATGGATGGGACGCTGTCCGCAGGCGACCTGGCGCTCTACATCGGATCGGTGTTCCAACTCCGGAACGGCCTCTTCATGTTGATCTCGTCGTTCGTCGAGCTCCATGCGCAGGGTCTCCGCGTCGGGGCGATCCAGGCGGTGCTTGACACGGACGATGGCCTGAGCGACCGGCCGCCCGCAGTCCGGACGGCCTCGAACGACGGCCTGGTGTTCGACGCCGTCACCTTCCGCTACGCCGGCGCTCAGGAAGACGCGGTACGTGCCGTGAGCTTCGATGTCCCGCACGGTCGGTCGGTCGCGCTGGTCGGCGCCAACGGTTCCGGCAAGACCACCCTCGTCAAGCTCGCCTGCCGCTTGTACGACCCCGACGTTGGTACCGTGAGCTGGAACGGCCGGCCCCTGGCCGAGCTTCCGGTCGACGAGTGGCGCGCGCACGTCTCCGCGCTCATGCAGGATCATTGCCGCTTTCCGGTGAGCGCCTTCGACAACGTCCGGTTTGGCAACGCCGCCGCGCCTGACGACGGCCTGGAGGGAGTGCCGCCGAGGGGACTCGTCCGGGTTTGGAACGCTTGTGTGCCGAGGCTGGATCGCCCGCGAGCGCTCCCGAGCAGCGCGTCGCTGCCATCGCGGACTTCACGCGCGGTCTGGCCGGGAAGAGTCCCGCCGGCGGGCTGTCGGCAATGAGGTTCGGAGGGACGGAAGAACAGATCATCGAACGCGGCTCCGACTGGTGCGCCGACGTGGCCCGGGTCGGGTGTGCGCTGTATCAGGTCGCCGGCTTTCCGTGCCGGATGGTGTATCTGTTCGATCTCCGGGCCGCCTACAGCGGGCACGTCATCGTCGAGGTCCATCGTTCCGGTACATGGGGTGCGGTCGATCCGAGCTCCGCCGTCGTGTATCGCACGGCCGAGGGCGCCCCCGCGACCACTTGGGAGCTCATGAACGATGCCGGCCTGGTGGAGTGGCACGCGGGCCCGGAAGCCTGGTACACGAACCCGGAGCAGTTTACGGCAGCCGGGATCGCCAACTATCACGTACGGGATGCCTCGCGGTACGACTACTCGGTGACGGGCGTGAACGACTACACGCGCGCCGTCCTGGCCATGGCCGACCGGGGATGGCCGGGCGGCCTTCGCTGGCTGCACGGCGAGCCTGGCGGGGCAGGGTAGCGCCA
>JAPOQV010000644.1 GCA_026710565.1 Spirochaetaceae bacterium
AGTACCATTGTTCTGGAATGAAACAGTTGATGGCCCCGCCCGCCCGCCCGCGCCGTCCGCGCGGAGCCCGGGCCTTCGCCCCGGCCGCGCTCGTCGCGCTCGCGGCCCTGGCAGCGCTCGGCTGCGCCGCACCCACGCCGGTCGGACCTCCCACCTTCGCGGCGGCCATCGACGCCCCGGAGCCCTTCACGGTCGACGAGGAGATCACGCCCCTCGTCCTGCCCGCCGCCACCGGCGGCACCGGCGCCCTGAGCTATTCCCTCACTCCGGAGATCCCGGGCCTGGCGTTCGACGCGACCGCACGCGAGCTCCGCGGCACGCCGACCGAGACCGGCACCTGGGACATGACCTACACCGCCAGGGACGAGAACAACCGGTCCGCCGAGCTCGGGTTCACCATCATCGTCGCGGAGTTCTCTCTCATCCATGCCATCGTGGCGGCGATCGAAGGGGACGGCGCCGTCGCCGTGCCGCGCTACGCGGACGTGCCGGAGCCCGGCGACGGCCCCGCCGTCGCGGTCACGGGCAACCGTGGCTACGTGGCCGGCGGGTCGCTCTTCCTGGACGTCGAGCCCGGGCCGGGCACCGACAAGCTGCTCCTTTCGATCCGCGGCCGTACCTTCATCGATTTCGGCTATTACGAGATCGACGTGCCGGACGGCACGTCCTCGCAGCGGCTGGTCGCGCGGGTGGAATTCGACCTGGAAGACCTGGGCGAGCTGCCGATTGTCTGCCTCGACGTGTCGGCGGTGGATGCCGGCGGGGCGGTCGGTCCGGCGGATTGCCACGTGGTCCAGAACGTCCCCGTCGGCTTCAGCGACGTGCAGGTCACCGTGTCGTGGGACAGCGACGCCGACCTGGACCTGCACGTGGCGGACCCGAACGGCGACGAACTCTATTTCGATACGCCCGTGGTCGACAGCGGCGGCGAGTTCGACGTCAGTGCCGGCGCAAACTGTTCCGCCACCGGGCTCCGCAACGAGCACGTCACGTGGACCGGGGGCACACCGCCACCCGGCTTCTACGAGGTGCGCGTCACGCACGACGACAATTGCGAAGAGGCGGAGACCAACTACGTGGTCAGCGTCTACAACCACGGCACCACGACCACCTACGCCGGCACCTTCACGGGTCCCGGCGAGTACGCGGACCGCGGCACCGGCACGGTGATCACGCGCTTCCAGGTTGGCGACGCGGCGGCACCCGCGCCGGCGGAGCCCCTCTCATCCAACTACCGCGGCAGCGGTGACCAGGTGTTCGTCCTGAACCCGGACGGCCGGGCGCTCGACGACACCGTCTATACGCTGAACCTGGGATCCTCCTCGCCGGAGGTCTACGTGATCGCCACCGCCGGCAACTACCACGTGGATCCCCAGGTCGAGTTCCTCCGCGGCGGCACGGCGGATGCGTTGAGCGCGACCGCGCAGGACCAGCCGAGGCCGGAGGCGGACGAGGTGTCCCCGCGGATGCAGCGGATCACGGCGTCCAACAACTTCAACGACGGCCCGCCCGTCTGGGAAGGATCCGCCGGCCCGGGGCGGATCCAGGCGCTGCAGGCGCGGCCCGCCCTCCGGGAGGGCCAACGGTTCGACTTCTACGACCCGGACGAGGAAGTCACACTACCGGTCACCCTGCGCAAGGTCGCCACCGACGGAACGGTGACCCTGGCAGTGTGGGTCGCCGACCAGGAGTGGGCGCCCACCTGCGCCAGCCGCGGGGAGTGCGTCACCCGGCAGATGGTGGACGAGGTCGCGGACCGGCTTCTCCGTCCCGGCGGCAACAACGACATCTACGACTGGCTCACGAACGTCTTCGGAGCGCCGTGGGGCCCGCACCAGGTGGTGGGGCGCGACGGCCAGCCGTACCTGATTCCGGCGGAGGCCGCCGACGAGATCCACATCCTGATGTACGACATCGACGGTGACGGCGTCGCGCCCGCCATTGCCGGCTACTTCTGGAACATCCACAACACCCTGCGGCAGCCCGATCATCCCCTTCGTCAACATTCGCTCGAGCGGCTGATCCTGTTCATGGACTCGCCTCTCCTGACGGTGTCCGAGAGCGGCTTCTACGCCACCCTGGCCCACGAGTTCCAGCACGTCATCCACTTCTACCAGAAGCTCGTCCTGCGGGATACCTTAAGCGAGACGTGGCTCAACGAGCTGGCCTCGGAGGTGGCGGAGGACTTGGTCGCCGACAAGCTCATGATCCCGGGACCGCGCGGGGTCGACCACGACGATCCCACGGCGGGCGAGCCGGACAACCGGAGCGGCCGCCTCAACGTCTACAACCTCTACAACGACTTCCAGGTCACCGCATGGGACGGCTCCTCGATCAACTACTCGCTCGCCTACGCGTTCGGCGCCTACGTGGCCCGCATCTACGGCGGCGCCGCGCTCTTCGGCGACATCGTGCAGAAAGACCGGGCGGGCGTGGGCGCGATCGAAGGGGCCCTGCGGGACCACGGCCACGACGAGTCGTTCCTGGACCTGCTGGTGAACTGGGGGGCGGCCAACCTGCTGTCGGACAACACCGCCGCCCCCGCTCCCTACCGGTATAACACCGGGAACTGGACGACCTCCCACACAGGCGGCGTGGAGTACCGGCTCGGGTCGATCAACCTGTACAACTACATCATCGGGCGTCCCGGCCGCCTGTCCAGGGCCGGTCCGTACCTGCATCCGCTGCCCGTGTTCAACGAACGAGTGCAGCCGCCGCACTCCAACATGTACACCACGCTGGGCCGCAACACCGGCACCCTGAGCCTGCGCGTCACCGCGGACTCCCAGAACGTCATCACGGTAGTGGTCAAGGAGTAGCGTGATGCGCGCCGGCGCGGCCTTGGCCCTGTCGGCCGGCGTGCTCCTGGCCTGCGCTTCCCCGGCGGAGGAGGAACCCGCCGCGCCGGACCCGCCGCAGCCGGATCAGGTCATCGAGCTCACCGGCCGGGTAACGGTGACCGGTTCGGCGCCGCGGACCATCCTGGTCCTGGTCACCGAGACCGACCACTACGAGATCGTCGGCGACTTGGCGGCCGAGCTGCGCAAGCTGCAGCAACTCCACGTCGCTGTCCGCGGCCGCGTCGTGCGCGAGGCGGCCGGCCCCGGCTTCCCGGCCCAACTCCAGGTCGACTCCTACACCCGGGTCCGGCGCTAGGAGTCTGTCGGATTTGCCGCGCCAGCGGGAAGGTCGACAGCGCTTCATCGGCGGCATCCGCGATCAGGTCGTCGGCCCATCCGGCGACGTCGCCGGCAGGCTTGAGCGTGCCACATCAGGTACATTGGCCGATGCCATGGACCGCGACGCGCTCCTCGCCCACATCCGCGCCACCCACTTCGAGTCCGGAGACCGCGACCGCGCGGGGGCGGACGCACGCCGCGTCGCGCGGTTCCTGAAGCGCTCGGGCGCCCGCAGGGTCGTGGGCATCGGCTCCGCCTTCGACCGCACGCGGCCGTTCACCCATCGATCGGACATCGACCTGGTGGCCGACGGCATCCCGCCCCGGCGCTTCTACGCGGTGTCGGCCGAAGCCGCCGCCATGACCGATTTCCCGCTGGACCTGACCGCCGCGGAGACGGCGGCGCCGGCGCTGCGTGCCGCCGTCCGCGAGCACGGCACCGAGCTGTGACCCGGGAAGAGACGCTCTTGCGGCGGCTGGCCGCGGAGGTCACCAACGAGCTTGCCGGCCTGGAACAGCTCGCGGAGGAGCTGGCGGGCGCTCCGGGCGGGTCGGACACCTATTCGCTGCGGGCTCGAGGATCGATCCTGCACGACTTCTACAGCGGGGTGGAACGGATCTTCGTGCGCATCGCGGGCGAGCTGAACGGCGGCGTCCCGCGGGCCGAGCGGTGGCATCAGGAGCTCCTGGGCGACATGGTGCTGGAGATCCCGAGGGTCCGCCCTGCCGTGATCGACGCCCGCTTGGCGAAGGAGCTGGGAGAGTACCTGCGGTTCCGGCACGTGTTCCGCAACGTCTACGGATCGGGACTGGAAGCGGAGCGCCTGCAGACCCTGGTCGACCGCCTGCCCGCCACCCTGGCGGCCGTCCGCGAGCGCATCGGCGCGTTTGTCTCGTGGATGCTCGGCGATTCCCCGGTCTGAGCGCGCCGGGCGGGGGTCAGAGCGCAGGCGGCGGCCACTCACCTGCCGGAGGACCGTTCAGGGCGTCCCGCGTGCCTTCCGTCAGGCCGCACACCTTCCCGGCCTTCCGCGCGGCGCGCGCCCGGATGGCCGGCGTGACGTACGCGGCGACCGCCCCGAGCGCCGTCGCCAAGACGGCCAGGTCGTCGCAGAACCCTGCCGGGCCCGCGTCCGGAACCGCGTCCAGTGGCACGATGAAGTAACCGATCGCGGCGCGGGCGCACTCGCGTGCCCAGGCCGGCGTCTCCGCGCCCACCGCCGCGTACCTGAGCGCCAGCGCCCGTTCGACGACGGCGCTTCCGGCTTTCCGCGCGGCGGTGCGCAGCTTGTCCCGGAACGACGCCTCTCCGTACCGTTCCGCCCACTCCCTGGCGCGCTCCGGACTCCCGGCCTCGCACGATCCCCGGCATATCCTGCCGGCGCAGAACGAATAGGCAAGCAGCAGGCCGGAGAACCGCCGCCGCGCCGCGCCGGCGGGGAGCTGGCACGCTCCCGGCGCGCCCGTGCTCGGCACGCGCGTGCTCGGCACGCCCTTCACCAGGATCTCCCGGACGACGACGATGCAGGCCAGCGCGAAGCCCGCCGCGGTCAACAGCGAACCGGCGTTCATCGCCGTCGCCGTCCGGCGACGACCCGACGACACGGTCCCCCGGCGCCTTGGGGAGGTGCGTAGCGGAGCTGCGCGGGTTGCCGCCGGGGGACCGTCCTGCCGTCTGGGCGGAACGTGGAGAGCGGGGAGCGTCGGATGAGTGGGTCCTGGTAAACGCTTCGTACGAGCTCCCCACCCGCCTCGTTCACGGACCGAGCATACATCGGGCGGGCCGACTGTCCGTGAACGACCCGTGGAAATTCGATGAGGAATCGTGATTCTTTCGTGAATTCCGGGTATGGTCGGCCCCGTGCCGCCACGCGACGACCTGCTGCGTGAGAACCAGGCGCTGCGCGAGCGCATCTCCGGGCTGAGCGCCGCCATCCTGCGCATCAACGCCAGCGTCGACGTCGACACCGTGCTGCGCGCGATCCTGGAGAGCGCGATCGCGCTGACCGGCGCCGCGCGGGGCTTGATCACTTCCGGGGACGGCGCGATCCGGCGCGAGATCGTCACGTCCGGCTTCACCACCGCCGATCACCGGCGGATGGAGGAGTGGGGGCCCGAGGGGCTGGATTTCTTCGACCACCTGCACGGGCTTCCGGGTCCGATCCGGCACCCGAATCTCGCCGAGTACGTGCGCTCGCTCGGCTACGCCACGGACGTCGTGCTGCCGAGGAGCTTCCTGGGTACGCCGATACGCCACGCGGACGTGCGCGTCGGCGGCTTCTTCCTCGGCGGGAAGGAAGATGGCCGGGAGTTCACGGACGAGGACGAAGAGATCCTGCTGCTGTTCGCGTCGCAGGCGGCGGCCGCCCTCGTCAACGCCCGCGCGCACCGCCACGAGCGGCGGGCGCGCGCCGACCTGGAGGCGCTGGTCGAAACCTCGCCGGTCGGCGTCGTCGTCATCGATCTCCGCTCCGGCCGTCCGATGTCGCTCAATCGCGAGGCGCGGCGGATCGTGGAGGGCCTGCGCATTCCGGGCGGCACGGTGGAAGAGCTCAAGGACACGCTGGTCGTGCGGCGGGCCGACGGACGCAAACTCCCGCTCGCCGAGGCCCGTCTGGCCCAGGCGCTGCGGGGCGTGGGGACGGTGCGCGCCGAGGAGATCCTGCTCTCCGTCCCCGGCGGGCGCAGCGCTACGGTCCTGGTCAACGCCACGCCCATCCGCTCCGCGGACGGCGCGGTCGAGTCGCTGGTCGTCACCATGCAGGACATGGCGCCTCTCCAGGAGCTGGAGCGGCTGCGGGCGGAGTTCCTGGGTATGGTCAGCCACGAGCTTCGAGCGCCGCTCACCTCGATCAAGGGCTCGGCGGCCACCGTGCTCGGCGCCTCGCCCGGCCTGGACCCGGCCGAGATGGTGCAGTTCTTCCGCATCATCGACCAGCAGGCCGACCACATGCGCGGCCTGATCGGCGACCTGCTCGACGCCGGGCGCATCGAGACCGGCACCCTGTCGGTCTGCCCCGAGCCGTCGGAGGTGCCTGCGCTGGTGGACCAGGCCCGGAACACGTTCCTGAGCGGCGGCGGTGCGCAACAGGTGCTGCTCGACCTGCCGCCGGACCTGCCGCGGGTGATGGCCGACCGGCCACGCATCGCGCAGGTCCTGAACAACCTCCTGGCGAATGCCGCCGCGTTCTCCCCGGGCTCCGCTCCGATCCGGGTGGCCGCCCGACGCGACGGCCTGCAGGTCACGGTCTCGGTCTCGGACGAGGGCCGCGGCGTCCCGCCGGAGCGCCTGCCGCGCCTGTTCAGCAAGTACGAC
>JAPOQV010000645.1 GCA_026710565.1 Spirochaetaceae bacterium
CGCGCGCGCCCGGCGCCGCTGCGGGGATGGTCCTTCCGGGGGGGGGGGCCGGCGGGTCGGCCCGCGGCCCGCCTCACCGGCCGCGACCCGGGACTGAGCCTGCCGCTCGCCCGCGTCGCGTGCGAATCGTTCCACTACTCGTCAGCCAAGGCGGCGCGCGATCTGGGCTACCTGCCGGACGATGTTGCCGGCATCGAGCGGGCGATCCGCGCCTCGTTCGAGTGGTTCCGCCGGACCGGCCTCATCGCCCCGCGAGCGCGCGGCCGGCCCCCGAGCGACGCCGCGCGTGCGGTATTCTACGACTCGTCGTGACCCCCGACGCGATCCGGGCGCGCATCTTCCTGCACGGCGTGCTGGCGCAGATCCCGGCCCTGTGCGCCGGCGATGCCGAATCCCGCGAGCTCGTGCGCGGCTGGCGCACCAGCATCCAGTTCGCGCAGGCCGGCGGACCCGCCGCCCTGTTGCGCTTTCACGACGGCGCAGTGAGCTTCGAGCCGGTGCGCCGCACGGCTCCGGGGCTCAGCCTCTGGTTCCCGACCGATCGCGCGCTGGTTCGCGCGTTCACCGGCGACGGCGTGCCGATCCCGCTGTTCGGCGTCTGGCGGGTGGGGCTGCTGCGCGCTCTCCCGACGCTGACGAGCCGACTGAGCCACTACCTCGACATGAGCGAGCCCGACGCCGAGGACGGGGATGGCACGGCCCTCACGCTCGCGCTGCGCATGCGGCTGGACGCGCTGGTACGCGCGGTCGCCGTGCTGGCAAGCGTGGACTCCAGGGCGCGCCGCACCCTGCAGGAGGCCCCCGACGGCACGATCGCGCTGCGCGCGCCCGGCATGGCGGACGTCGCCGCCCGCAAGCGCGGCGACCGGCTCACCATCGAGCACGAAGCCGACGCCGCCCCGAACCTCACGCTCAGCTTCGCGTCCGTGCCGTGCGGACACGACCTGCTGGCAGGCCGCCTGGAGCCGGCCGCCGCGATCGGCCTTGGCAGCATCGAGCTGCGTGGCCAGACCCTGCTTGCCGATGCCGTCTTCCAGGTGGTCGGCGACGTGCAGATGCTGCTGGCAGGATGATGCTGGCAGGATGATGGCCGTGCCGTTCCGCTTCACGCGCAGCAGAGAGCTGCTGACCCGCGCCGTCGAGGTGATCCCGCGCGGCATCTACGGCACCAAGAGCCCGGCGCTGGTGGTGCCGGGATCCTTTCCCTATTACGCCGAGAGCGGCGCAGGCTGCCGCTTCCGGGACGTCGACGGCAACGAGTACATCGACTTCCTGTGCGGCTTCGGCGGCAACCTGCTCGGCTACGGCGACCGCGCCGT
The DNA here is from genome assembly GCA_026710565.1 of Spirochaetaceae bacterium. Next base: position 1,320 of record JAPOQV010000645.1, read on the forward strand.
CGACGACGCCGCCGCCGCCGCGATGCGGCGGGGCTTCGGCTTCAACACGCCCTGCCCGGAGATGGTGGAGCTGGCCGAGGAGCTGACCGCCCGCATCGCCGGCATGGACTGGGCGCTGTTCGGGGTCAACGGCTCGGACATGACCACGTACGCGCTGCAGACCGCGCGCGCCCATACCGGGCGCCGCAAGGTGCTGGCCGCCCACGGCGCCTACCACGGCGCCCATCCGTGGGCGGTGCCCGGCCATGCCGGCCTGCTCGAAGAGGATCTGGCCCATGTCCATCGCTTCCGCTGGAACGACCTGGACAGCGTCGCGGACCTGTTCGACCGCTACCCCGGGGACGTGGCGGCGGTGATGATCACGCCATACCACCACCCGGCCTTCGCAGACTCCGAACTTCCCGACGCCGGGTTCCTGGACGGCCTGTGCGCGCTCGCCCACGATCGCGGCGCGCTGCTGATCAGCGACGACATCCGCGTCGGCTTCCGCGCGCACCTGCGAGGCTCGCACGTGCGGTTCGGCTACCAGCCGGACCTGTGCTGCTATTCGAAGGCGATCGCCAACGGCTATCCGGTCGCGGCGTGCCTTGGCCGCGGCGTCGTGAAGGGCGCAGCCAGCCGCGTGTTCTGCACCGGCACCTTCTGGATGCACGCCTATCCGATGGCCGCCGCGCTGGCCTGTCTGCGGCGCATCGAGCAGGACGGCGTGATCGAGCGGGTCGCAGCCCTGGGCGAGCGGCTCACCGCCGGCCTGCACGCGGCCGCCGCCCGCCACGGCCAGCGCCTGGCCGTCACCGGCCTGCCGGCCATGCCGTTCGTCCGCTTCGCCAACGAGACCGACTTCCACCGCAGCCAGCTCTTCTGCGCGGAGGCGACCCGGCGGGGTGCGTACTTCCACCCTCACCACAACTGGTTCCTGAGCGCCGCCCACACCGAAGCCGACATAGACGAGAGCCTCCAGATCGCCGACCAGGCGATGCGCGCCGTGGCCGAGCGCTTCGGCGCCGCCTGACACCGCCGACCGCGAGCAGCGGCACGGTATAGTGCGCGCGTGATCCGCCGCTCTCGCGCCGCGCTGCTGGCAGCGCTGATCGGCCTGCCGCTGTGCGCAGGCGCCCAGACGCTGGTCGCCCCGAGCGACCCGATCTACGCCCACCTGCACATCTGGGAACAGCGGGGGCTCATCGGCTGGCTGCCGCCGCTCCGCCCGCTGCCGGCGCCGATCGTGCGCAGCGCGCTGCAGCAGGTGGCGGGCTCCGAACATGCGACCGACCGGAAGATCGCCGCGCGGCTGCTGGAACGCTACTTCGGACCGCTGCCGGTACAGGGCCGGGCACACGTGGCGCGCAGATCGAAGGCCCCTCTCACCGCGGGCGGAGGGCGCACCGCCGACGCGGTGCCGGCGCAGCTCGCGGTCGAGCTCGGGGCAGGGCTGGAGCTGCCGGTCAGCCATCAGGTGGGCTTCGGCTTCGCCGCCCGCACGCTGGCCACCTCGGTCGTGCCCGAGCGCGTCGCGCCCGAGCTCACTCCCGACCCCTACGATCCGGGCGCGCCGGGCGACGGCACCACCATCCTGGGCGAGGAGTTCGACGTGCAGGTGGAGTTGGCCGGCAACGGCTACGTCGGCGCGAGCGACCTTGGAACCGGGCCGGACACCTGGTACGTGCAGGCCGGCTTCGGCCGGAGCTCCTTCGGGTATGGGGCGGACAGCCCGGTCGTCTCCGCCGCCGCGCCGCCGGCCGGATACCTGGCCGGGACCTACCGCGGGTCCTGGATCGCCTATTCGGCGATGTTCCTGGACCTGATCGCCACGTACGGGATCTGCAGCGAGGGGACGATCGAACGCGGCTTCTGCAGTGTCGAAGGCGAGCGCTATTCGCTGCGCGCCCGCGCCAGGCAGGACCACGGCTTCCATCCCAGCAAGTACCTGGTGGTGCAGTCATTGAGCTTCTATCCGGCCGCCTGGCTGGAATTGACCGCCCTGCAGTCGGTGATCTTCGGCGGCCGGCTGTCGCCCACCTATCTGCTGCCGGTGTTCCCCGCCCTGTATACGCAGATGCAGCTCGACGACTACGACAACGCCTTCGTCGGCGCCGCCGCGCGCGTGCGGCTGCCGTACGGGGCGCAGGCGAGCGCGGTGATATACGTCGACGACGTCAATCTGACGAAGATCCGCCGCTTCGACTTCGACTCCGACCAGAACAAGATGGCCATCGACCTGGAGGCGAGCGTCGCCCCACCGCTGCCGGTCCTCACGGTGCTGGCCGCCCGCTACCGGATGGTTACGCCCTACATGTACGCGCACCATCCGTCGGCGCTCGATTACCTGCAGTACACCCACGACGGGCGCCACCTCGGCACCCTGCTGCACCCCAACTCCGACGAGGTTCTGGTCCGCGCCCGGACGTTTCCGCTGGACTGGCTTGGCGTCGACCTGTCCCTCCGCCGGGTGCGCCACGGCGGCCCGGCCGGCGGCTCGGTCTGGGACCACGGCCTGGTCGACGGCACTTTCGTGTTCACCGGGCCGTCGACGTTCCTGAAGCAGGACGTCCTGGAGCCCCTCCTGCAGGCGCGAGCCAGCATCCAGGCGCAGGTCGAGCTGGAGCCCGTGGAGCTCGACGTCGCTCTGGCCTACACCTACCAGCAGGTGAGCAATCGCGGCCTGGTGGCGGGCACGGAGGAGCAAGCCCACCTGATCGAGGTGAGCGCCGCCGTGCGCTACTGATCAGCCCTGCGCGCGGATGCCGCCGACAATCTCGGCGAGCGGTGGGCTCACGTCCAGCGCCAGGGCGAGCTGGCGTGCTCGCGGGGACATCTTCGTCCACGTGCGTGAGAGCACGCGCCGCAGCACCTCGGAGTCGCCGCCCTGCGCGAACCCGGCGAGCTCGGACTCCAGGAACGACAGGCACGCCGCATCCTCCAGCATCTGCGTCTCCGAATCGCGCCCCAGTCCCTCCTTGCGGATCAGCGCAGCCACCCGTTCGGTCAGCGCGGCGGGGATGCCAAGCTCGTCGAGTAGCAGCGCCGCCTGCTCGCCATGGTGGCGGGCGCAGGCGCGCCGCCAGCGCAGGTAGCCGGAACGGCCCTCAGGGTAGCCCGCGCGCGGGATCTCCCAGCGCCGCAGGTGCTGGGCGCGAACCGCGATGGCGAGCGCCGGGGACGGGCGCGGTGTCAGGCGCTCCAGCCAGCGCGTCACGCGCCGCGCGTACTCGATCGCCCGGCCGGCGGGATCCTGCCGGTGAGCCGCGTCGATGCGGTCCATGGCGCTCCGGATCAACTCGGGATCGACCACGTCCGGCGCCCCGCCGGGTACCGTCAGGCGGACATCAGGACCAGCTCGTCCCGCACGCCCTGCAGCACCTGACCGTAACGGTCGTCCACCACCAGGAGCTGCTGGCGCATCAGCCCCACGTACTCGGGGTCGTTCTGCGGGTTGATCTGCACCTGCTGGCCGGTCTTCTTGGACAGCTCCGCTTCTTTCTGCTGGCGGCGCGGCTCGTAGGCGCGGTCGACCTCCTGGCGCATGCGGTTCCGCTCTCCCAGGTACTCCTGGAAGAACTGCTCGAGCTGGCCCAGCAGCATGCGCAACTTGCGGTCGTTGGTGCTGAGCGCCCCGAATCCCTCGCCGGCGCGGCGGCTGCGCTTCAGCGCGAACTCGTCGGTCGGCAGCGTCAGGTTGCTGAGCAACGCGTCGCGTACACCGTCCCGGACCCAGCCGGCCTGCTTGCCGTCGAACGGCTCCAGCAACTCGTCCAGGCCGGTCTCCAGGTCGCCGAGATAGCGCGACACCAGTTTCTTGCCTTCGGTGGTGAACCGGCTCTGTTCGAGGTTCTCCTTGTCGGGGACGACATCCTTCGTCCGCTCCAGGGCGATCTCCCACGACGACTTGATCGTTCCCATGCCGCAACCTTTCTCCTTTGCGAACCGGCTCCCCGCGTTTCATCGGGCTGGGCGGACTTGAACCGCCGACCCCACGCCCCCCAGACGTGTACGCTACCAACTGCGCCACAGCCCGAAACGGAAGCGCCCTGCACGGACGCCTCGTGCGTGCATTGTACCGCCGGCCGGACGCCCACGTC
>JAPOQV010000646.1 GCA_026710565.1 Spirochaetaceae bacterium
GGGGAGCCACCCCCCGCCGGTCGGCCCGCTCGCCAACTACATGCGCCACCTCAACAACCCCGCCTACCACCGGGGCCGGCCGGAAGACCTGGCCGCCGTCCTGGATGCCGCGGCGGCGCCGGCGGTGCTGGACGCCGTCGACCAGGCGCTGGGGGAGCCCTCCGTGTTCACCAGCACCAGCATGTACTTCAACCCTGTCGGCGAGCCGCTCGACGGCTTCTGGCACAAGGACGGGATCGGACCCGAGGCCGACGACCCGCGCGACCAGGTCACCGGCAGCGGCCTGCAGGTGCAGGTCGCCCTGGTGCCGAGCGAGGATCTGCAGGTGGTTCCTGGCTCCCACGTGCGCGACTTCACCGACGCGGAGCGGCACATCTGCGTCGACGACGACGGCGCCAACCGGCGCTCCAACGACATGCCGGGAGCCGTCCGGCTCACGTGTGAGCCTGGGGACGCCGTGCTGTTCAACCAGATCGTCATCCATCGCGGCCGCTACCACCGCGAGCCGCCGCGCCGCACCTTCATGATCAGCTTCCGCAAGCGGCGCGTGACCGAGGCCACGCTGGCCAGGCGCGGGCTGGACCAGTACAGCGACCAGCCCTGGTTCCTGGCCCCCGACTACCTGGACGGGACCGAGCCCGCGACGCGGCGCTACTTCTCCGAGTACACCGCGTTCTACGCCGCGCAGTGGCGCAGCAAGCTCGCCGAGATGCTCAAGTACCAGCACCTGATCCAGCACCTGCACGACACCGGCAGCCCCTACCCGTTCGCCCCACAAGAGTCGGCCGATCTGGCCGGGTAGCCCCTCCGGCGGAGCGTCGGGCAGTTGACGGCGCCACGGCGACGGCGATTCCGCTCGTCGCTCGAATATACGGTGCTGGCCGCACCGGCACTGATCTACCTGCTGCTCTTTCACTACCTGCCGATGGGCGGCGTGGTCATGGCGTTCAAGAACTACAAGTTCAACCGCGGCATCTTCGGCAGCCCGTGGGTCGGATTCAGGAACTTCGACTATCTGTTCACATCCCAGGACTTCACGCTGCTCATGCGCAACACGATCGGCTACAGCGTCGCGTTCGTGGTCACGACCACGGTGTTCGGCGTCCTTACGGCGGTGCTCCTCTACGAAGTCTCCAACCGGTCCGCGGTCAAGTACTACCAGACGACGATGTTCCTGCCCCGCTTCCTGTCCTGGGTCATCGTCGGCTTCTTCACGTGGCTGCTGCTCAACCCCGTGATCGGCGTCTTCAACAAGCTGCTCGCCGCCGTCGGCGTGGAGCCGGTGAGCTGGTACACGGAACGCCGTTACTGGCCGTCCATCCTGATCCTGGTGAACCTGTGGAAGTGGATCGGCGTCACCATGCTGTTCTACTACGCCGCGCTCACGGGCATCGACCGCGGCCTGTACGAAGCGGCCGACATGGACGGCGCCGGCCGCCTGCGCAAGATGACGGCCATCTCCCTGCCGCACCTGACCCCCCTGATCACCATCCTGGTCATCCTGTCGCTGGGCAATCTCATCAAGGGCGACTTCGGCCTGTTCTGGCAGATCCCGCGCCAGGTCGGCTACCTGTTTCCCGTGACCGACGTGATCGAGACGTACGTCTTTCGCGGCGTGGTGTCCGGCGACATGAACATCGCCGCTGCGGTGGGGCTGTTCCAATCGGCGGTCGGCTTCTTTCTGATCGTCGCCGCCAACCTGGTCGTCAGGCGCATCGCCCCCGACAAGGCCCTGTTCTGAGCGGAGTGGCTTTGACCGATGCGCCAGCCGTTCCTGCACCTGCTGTTCATCTCGATGTCACTGCTGTTCGTGGTGCCCTTCCTGCTGATCGTCTCGGTGTCGCTCTCCAACGATCAGGACATCGCCGACTTCGGCTACCGGTTGATACCGGCCCGCATCGACCTGTCCGCCTACACCTGGGTGTTTCGCGATCTCTCCACGGTGCTGCGCGCCTACGGCGTCACCGCATTCCAGGCCGTGGCCGGAACGACGCTGGGCGTGCTGGCGATGGCGCTCGCCGGCTACGTCCTGTCCAGAACGGACTATGCCTGGCGCCGCGCCGTCGTCTTCATCGTGTTCTTCACGATGGTGTTCTCCGGCGGCCTGGTACCGACGTACATCATCGTCACACGCTGGTACCAGTTGGGCAACACGCTCTGGGTCTATGTCTTTCCGGTGCTGGTCAACGCGTTCTTCGTCATCATCATGCGCACCTTCTTCGCGCAATTGCCGGAGGAGGTGTTCGAGTCCGCGCGCATCGACGGCGCCCGCGAGATCACGATCTGCCTCCGGGTCGCGCTGCCGTTGTCCACGCCCGCCCTGGCTGCCATCGGCTTCCTGTTCTTCCAGGGCAGATGGGACGAGTGGTACAACACGCTGCTCTACATACGCGACAAGGACCTCTATACCCTCCAGTATCTGCTGCAGCGAATACTGCTGGAGTTCGACTACGTGCGCGAGATCGCCGCGCAGTCGCCGGAGATGGAGTTCTATCTTCAGACCGAAGAGATGCCGCTGGAATCCATGCGCTATGCGATGGCGATCGTGGCCGCCGGGCCCATCCTCCTGATATTCCCGTTCTTCCAGCGGTATTTCGTGCGAGGTTTGACCGTCGGGTCGTTGAAGGGGTAGCGTTCGTAGCGAATCCGCGCACCACAGGAGGGTTCCATGAACCTGCGCAAGCTGATCGCGCTCTTCGCCATTCTCATCGTGATGTCCGGCACCGCTTTCGCCGCCCCTGCCGGCGAAGCGGCTCAAGCCGAGGAGGTGACGCTCAATTGGCTGGGCATCGGGCCCGGCATTCAGCGGGACGCCGAGGAGGTATGGGCGCTCTGGAACGATGAGCTGCAGGCCCACCTGCCCGGGGTGACGGTCGAGTTCGAGCTGCATCCGCCGTACGAGTACGCTGACCGGTTCAAGCTGGCGATGGCGGCAAACGAGCAGATCGACGTCGCCAACCGCATGTGGATGATGAACTTCTTCCAGGAGATCGACCGTGGGGCACTGATGCCCCTGAACGACCTGCTGGACGAATACGGTCGGGGAGTCCTCGACGCCGTTCCCCAGTTCGCGATCGACACGGTTACCTTCGACGGCAACATCTACAACATCCCGACAAGCTGGGCCGCCGACTGGCGACCGGGGTTCCGGTTCCACAAGGTGCTGGCGGACAAGACCGGCATGGAGGAGAAGAGCGCGCGCATCGCCGACTCCGAGCTCGCCACGCAGGAGGTCTACGATCTGCTGGAGACGTACCTGAAGCAGGCGCAGGATGATGGGGTGCTCGGCACCGGGATCAGCCCCACCCTGCTGAGCTGGGTGTGGGGAAAGGGGTACGAAGGCGTCGCGCGCGGCGTCTCCGTTCGGCAGGACGGCAGCGACTTCGAGCTGGTCAACATCTACGAGACCGACAGCTTCCGCACCGTGATCGAGGTCGCGGCCGACTGGTTCGCCAAGGGTTACATCAGAAAGGACTACCTCGGCACCGACATTCAGGAGCTCCGCAAGGACGACGGCAAGCCGCTGGGCGAGGGGGCGGTCGTGTGGGTGCACCTCTACGATCCCACCAAGTCCGAGGAGGAAACGCAAAGGTACGGAATTCCCGTCGTCGTGTACGCGGGCGCGAAGCAGGCGTTCGTCGGCCACAATCCGGGGCCGAACAACCTGGCGATCCCGACCACCGCGAAGCATCCCGAGCAGGCGATGCAGGTCATCAACCTGCTGTTCACCGAACCGGAGGTCTACTTCCGCCTGACCTACGGGATCGAGGACAAGCACTACAAGAACCGCACCGAGCACGACTTCGAGCCGATCGGCTACACCGGCATCCAGGGCTCGGAGGATAGCCCGTACGGGCTGTTTCCGTGGGCGGTCGGGAACTTCCAGGACCTCATCCTGTGGCCTCCCGGCACCGACGGCGAGGCGTGGAAGGAGCGCCAGTACGCCATCACGGCGGACGCCCGCACCTCGCCGCTGGTCGGCTTTCCCAAGGACGTGTCCGGGCTGACGACCGAGGTCGCTCAGATTCAGGCGGTGGAGAGGGAGATGGTGGACTCGCTCCTGTCCGGCGCACTGCCGGACTGGGAGGAAACGTACGAGACGTTCATCGAAAAGCTGCACGCCGCCGGCGTCGATCGAGTGCGCGAGGAATTGCAGAGCCAGATCGACGCCTGGAGGGCGTCGTAGCGGTACGCGCGGAGCCCGATCAGAACCGCGCATGAAGCACGCGCCGAACGTCACTCCGTATGATCACGTGCGGAGTGAGCGGCGCGAGCCTCACTCGTTTCGCTACGACACTCCGGTCGGCACACTGACCCGAGCGCGGCAGCCGGACCGTCCCTGCCTGCTGGTGACCGCCGGCCTTCTCGGCGAGATTGCCGGGAAGTGCCGGCGACTCCGATGGGCGGCCGAGAACCTGCGGTCCATGGAGCGGCTGGCGCAACGATGGCAGCCGCCGGAGCTGGCCCGCTTCAAGATCGAGCGCAAGGGCTTCACGTGGTACGGCCTGACCCGCAGGCAGACCGTCGAAGAGCTCTGGCAGGCGGCGCTGGTCTCCAAGCTGACCGGCAGCCGCGAGTTGCGTGACAAGGTGCTGACGTATCTGCGTCGTATCGCCGATCCGGACAGGGGCTATCCGACGACCCGTTGGGCCACCGACTCGACCGCGTATGTGCATGAAGGGGAGTTCTTCACGTTCTACCCCGCCGTCTACGACCTCATGTACGACGACCTGAGCCGGGACGATCACACAGCCATCGCCGGAACCCTGCGGTTGTACCTGCGCACCTGCGAGGCGTGGCACGACGGGGGAACCGGCAACTGGTCGGTGACCGCAAACACCGGCGCGATCCTGTCGAGCCTGGCGCTCCGAGACGTGGCGATGCTGGACCGCTTCATCAACATCCGCAGCGGTTTCGTCGACCAGCTCTCGAAGGGCGTCATGGGAGACGGCTGGTGGCTCGAAGGGGCATCGAACTACGGCTACCTCGTCGCCCGGTATTGCGGGTACGCCGCCGAGGCCTGTCACAACGCGGGAGTGGATCTCTTCCATTTGCGGGTCCCGTCCCAGCCCGGCCACTTGAGTCACGACGACTGGCCGAACGGGTGGATGGGGATGAACTTCGACGGTTGGGGACCGCCGGGCGGCCCGGATCGGGGATTGAAGGACCTCCACGACGGTCCCATCCCGATGATGGATCAACACGGCTGCGTCGTCGCCAACAGCGACTCGCACAAGCTGGCCCCGGGCGACCTGTACGAGCTGGCCTACTACCGGTACCGCGATCCGGCGTACGCGTGGATCCTGGCGCGCACCGACCGGATGGGGTGGCAGTCGCTGGTCTGGGGAGTGCCGGAGCTCCCCGAGGCGACCGATCCACGGGCAAGCTCGTCCCATGCCGACAACGTGGGCATCACCGCGCTGCGCTCGCGGACGCCGGACCGGGATGCGGCGGACCAGATCCAGGCGTACGTCAAGTGGGGGATCCATGGAGGCTGGCACGGCCACTTCGACCGGACGGCGCTGCTCGCCCTGTCACGCCACGGCACGGAGCTCTTCTCGCCTCTCGCGAGCTGGTTCGGATACGAGAGTCCGCTCTACAAGGCATGGGTGCAGCCGTCGATCAGCCACAACCTGGTGGTCGTGGACGGACTGCAGCAGGAACCGGTGCCTTCCGAGCAGCTCCTGTTCCACGCGGGTCAGGCGCTGCAGGCGTGCGTCGTGGAGACACGTGCCCGCTGGGCGCAGAAGAAGCCATGGGACGTGCGGAATCCCGGCGACCTCGATCCGCACAACCTGGAGAAGATGATCGACTACGGCGACGCCGCCCCCGTCACCCAGCGCCGCCTCGCGGCGGTCACGGACGACTACGTCGTGATCGCCGACTGCCTGCGGGCACCGGTTGCCCACAACTACGATTGGCTCATGCATCCGATCGGGTTTCAGGGCGCGCGTGCGGCAGCGATACGGTCGGTCCGGCATACCGATCGTCTGCTCGACGATCCTGCCGGCGGCTACTACCACGTCACCGATTGCGATTGGTTCGAGGCATGCTCGCCGCTGGCGCATGAGTTTCGGCACGGATCGACCCGGCTCACCGTGCATTCGTTGTGGCCCACCAGCCTGAGTGGAGCGCTGGGGACCTTCCCGTTTCCCGCCGCGGACGTGTCCTATCGGATCGATGGCGACGGCCGCTACCTCGCCGACGGCGGCTTTGTGGCCAGCGCCTTCGACGTCCATGCGATCGACGTCGACGTCACGGGCGTGAGCGCCCTGCGGCTCACCATCTCCCTCGACATGAGGGCGGGGATCGCTCTGCGGGCTCATGCGCTCGGCGACCCGTGCTTCGTGACCGCCGGCGGCGATACGGTTCACCTCGCCGACCTGCCCTGTACCATCGCCGGTAACGATGGACCGATGACGGGCTCCGAGGCGACTCGACCCACGCTCGGAGCGCATGACCGGCGGGTCGATCTGACGGCGGCCGGGCATCGCGTGGCCGTCACGGTCGACACGACATCGCTCGACTCGGCGAGGTTCGTCGCGAGCCTCGCCGTCGATGGGCACATCCGGGACGTGACGGCCATGCGCAGGACGCTGCTGCTGCGCCAGCACGGGACCGAAGCCCGCTTCCTGAACGTGCTGGAGCCGTTTCGCAACTCGTCCGCCATACGGCAGGTGCGGGCGTCGGGACCGGACCGCGTCGAGGTCTCGCTCGCTGACGGACGAGTGCATAGTATCGAGTTCACCGGCATGGAGACCGGCACGGATCCGAGGGTGTCGCTTCGGGAACATCGAAACGGCGCCCTGGTCCGGGAGGAGACGACGGCATGAGCGAACCGATCCCGCCGGGAATGAAGATCGCGGCGCAGATGAGCGCGGAGCCCACCGAGTCCGACTTCCGCTTCGTGCGGCAGATGGGCATCGAGTACGCCGTGGCGTGGACCGGTCCCGAGCATGCCGGCTACGACTACTACGCGAGCCGCCGCGAGCTGTTCGAGAGCCACGGCCTGACGATCTACGGCTTCGGCAACTCCGGGGTCCACAACCAGGACGCGATCGTCCTCAACCTCGCCGACCGCGACGCCAAGATCGCGGAGTACCAGCGCCACCTGCGGGCGCTCGGCAAGGCAGGCATCCCCTACACCACCTACGCCCACATGGCCAACGGCATCTGGACCAGCGGCCGCGAGCAGACACGCGGCGGCGCCTCGGCGCGCGCCCTGGACATGGAGGACGCCCCGTGGGGCAGGTGGCAGGACCGGCGCTACCACCTGCCGCTCTCACACGGACGCGAGTACTCGGAACAGGAGATCTGGGACAACTTCACCCACTTCATCCGCGAGGTGGCGCCGGTCGCCGAGGACGCGGGCGTCCTGATCGGGATCCACCCCGACGATCCGCCGCTGCCGACGCTGGCCGGCGTGCCGCGCTGCATCTTCTCCAGCTTCGACGGCTACCGGCGCGCGATGGAGATCGCCGACAGCCCCAACGTCGGCATCTGCTTCTGCGTGGGCTGCTGGCTGGAGGGCGGCGACCTGATGGGCAAGGGGGCGATCGAGTCCATCCGCCACTTCGGCGCGCAGGGCAAGATCCACAAGGTCCACTTCCGCAACGTGGACGCCCCGCTGCCGCACTTCGTGGAGACCTTCGTGGACGACGGCTACGCCGACATGTACCCGGTGATGCGGGAGCTGCAGGCCGTGGGCTTCCGCGGCGTGCTGATCCCCGACCACATCCCGATCATGAGCGAGGACGGCCGCTCCGAAACCGCCTACACGATCGGCTACATGAAGGCCATGCTGGCGCGCGCCGAGGCGGAGGTTCCCTCGACGCCCTGAGTCGCGCGGGCTCCCGGACGGGTCCCGGTTTTCACGCCGTGCGGATCCGGCCGAAGACGGTGAGGCCAAGAGCTAAAGAGAACGGATCTTCTCTCCGATATACCAGGTATACATGGCAAAAGAGAGAATACGTGTTGCAGACGAGGTGTGGGTGGCCACGGCGCTCCTGCACAAGCAGCATCCGGACCGCGATGATTTCACGGTCTCCGAGATCAGCCGGCGCGCGGCCGCGGAGGCGAACGGCGCGGGGCCGCTGCGCCCGGGCTTCGTGGTGCATGCCTCCCAGCACTGCGTCGCCAGCAAGGCGCCCAATCCCGGACGCTACCGGATGCTGATCGAAACCGAGCGCGGACGCCGCCGGCTGTTTCGGCCGGGCGACCCCTACCACCCCGACCGCCGGGGCGGAAAGACCGTCCCGCGCACCGAAGAGCTCCCCTGGGGATACCGCGGTCTGGTCGAGTGGTACAACTCCGACTACGTGGGGACCGCCACCATCCCGATTCCGGTCGACCCGATCCTGTCCCTGCTCGACGTCGGCAAGTCGCTCCGCTCGACCGAAGCGGCCGACACGCTGGTGCGGCGTCTCCGGGAGTCGAGCCGATGAGCCGCATCTTCTGGGACACGAACCTGTTCCTGTACCTGCTGCAGGGCTTCGGCGAGCCGTCCCGGCGGGCTGCGGACCTCCGCCGACGCATCCTGGAGCGGGGCGACGAGCTGCTCACCTCCGCCCTTACGCTCGGAGAGGTGCTCGTCCACCCCATCGAGCACAAGAACGAGCCCGTCCTCGCCGAGATCGAGCGTGCGGTCCCGGCCGGCGCCGTCGTGCTGCCCTTCGACGCGCGCGCGGCCAGGCGCTTCGCGGAGATCCGCGCCGCGTGGCAGATCTCCGCCTCCGACGCGGTGCAGCTCGCCTGCGCATCGGTGGCCAACTGCGACCTGTTCATCACCAACGACGACCGGCTGAAACATACGATCATCCCCGGGATACACTTCATCCAGTCGCTGCAGCGCACGGTGCTGTAAGCCGAGCACACGCCGAACAGGTTGCGCGGCCGGCTCGATCGGATGCCGAAGGTTCGGGATGCCATACGACTGATCTCAAGGGAGGGCTGGCGACTGCGACGAACTCGGGGCAGCCACCGCCAGTACAAACATCCCGAGAAAGAAGGGCGCGTAACGATTCCCGGCCACGAGGGTGACGACTTGGCACCGGGAACATGGAACAGTATCCTCAAGCAGGCCGGCCTGAAGGAGCGACCCGACCGATGAAATACGCGGTGGTCATCGAGAAGACACCCAGCAACTATTCCGCCTACGTGCCGGATTTGCCCGGTTGCGTGGCTACCGGGCGAACGAGAGACGAGGTGGCTCGTCAGATCCACGAGGCGATCGCTTTCCACCTCGACGGCATGCGGGAAGACGGGTTACCAATTCCTGAGCCGAAGACATCCACGGAATTGGTCGAGGTGTCCTGATCACTACCGATTCGGATCGGGATCACGACGATGAGCCTTGACCTGAGCGAAGCCCGCACGTGGTCTTTCGCCGGCGGTACATGGCGGGCCGGCGACGGCGGTGCCATGGCGCCGGTCGACGCCCACAACGCCAACACCGAACTCGGCATGCAGGCGTGCCGGTTCGCGTTCGCGACCGACACGTCGTACCGTGACTTCCGGGCCACCTTCCAGGCACGCCATGACACGGCGCACAGCGACGTCGGCCTGATCTTCCGCGCCCGCAACCGGCGCGACTTCACCCTCCTGCACTTCCCCTGCTGCGGCCAGGGCTACCGCGCACAGCACTACTGGACGGCGCTGTCACGCATGGACGCGAGCGGCTTCCTGCGCGTCGACCAGCTCGCCATGGTGAACCGGGTCGCCTCCAGCACGCGGATCTGGCACGACGTGGAGGTGGAGGTACGCGGCGGCGAGCTCTGCGCCCGCATCGACGGCCGCGGGGTGTTCGAGCACCGAGGCCTGCCGGACGCGGCCGGCTGCGTGGGGCTGTTCGTCTTCGGCCGCGCCAGCGTCCGCGCCGTCCGCATCGACGGCGGGCGGGCACCGGGCGCCGGGTGGGACGATTCGGTCGAGCAGCCGGCCAACTGGTTCCATCCGGTCGAAGACGCCGCGCAGGGCGTCTGGCAGAAGCCGCACGCCCTGCTGCGCGCGGGCAACGGCGAGCTGGTGCTCACCTACAACGCCAGCCGGCCGGGACCCGCGGGCACCACCAGCCACCTGATGACCCGCTCCGCGGACGACGGCAGGACCTGGAGCGAACCGCGGGTCACCGGCACGGTGGACGGCGATCCGTGGACGGTGCGCGGCACGCTGCACCGCTTCCCCGACGGCCGGGTACGCCAACTCTCCATGGACCGGGACGGCAGGTTCGCCCTGGCCGACGTGTCCGATGACATCCGCACCATCGGCGCGCCCCGTGCGCTCGATCTGGGTCCCGTGCCGGACGGCATGACCGGCCTGCACATGGGTCCGCAGGTGTTCGCCAACCTCGACGACGGCACCGTCGTCATGTTCCTGTACGGCGGCCACCAGTCCGGGCCCGGTCACGAGCTGATCCACACCTGGGGCGCCGTCCACTGCCGCGCCTACACCTGCCGCTCGACCGACAACGGCGCCACCTGGTCGCCCCTCGTCAACATCGACCACGCGGTCAACGGCAAGGGGGAGCCGGTCCCCGGCTCCCTCGACCTCACCGAGGTGTGCGGCGCGGAGACGGCCGACGGGACGATGGTCGCGCTGATTCGGCCGGTCTACTCGCCGTGGATGTGGGAGACGTGGTCCCATGACGGCGGCCTCACCTGGACTCCGTGCATGCGCGGCCCGTTTCCCGGCTACGCCACGCCCAACATGCTCCGGACCAGCTCCGGGGTCCTGCTGGTCGCCCACCGGCTGCCGATGATGACCGTGCACGCCAGCTTCGACGGCGGCGCGAGCTGGCAGGGCTCGATCATCGACAGCTCGATATGGGTCATGGGATCGATGCTCGAGGTGCGTCCCGACCTGGTGCTGTACGTGTACTACGACAGCTTCGAGTCCAGGATGCGCGCCCAGTACCTGAGCGTGGCGGACGGCACGCTGACGCCGGTGCGACGCGACGAGATCGACTGACCGCCGTCTCCCGCAAGGGGAAGGAGTAGCAGATGGACTCAGACACGGGGACGCCTCTCCGCATCGCGGACGGATCGGGATGGACATTTCTGGGCGGCAGGTGGACGGAGGAGGACGGCGTGCTGTGTCCGCCCGACGGCACCGAGGTCGAGTACCTGGCGGTTCGCGACGACGCCGTGTACGGGGATTTCGAGGCGACCTTTCGATTCCGCCTGCGCGTCAGCAATCCGGTCCGCTTCCTGTTCCGAGTGCAGGACAGCCGCCGTTTCTACGCCTTCGACCTGCCGTTCGGCGGCCAGCAATTCCGCTCGCGAACGTGCTGGGCGGGCATGGTGGTCGCGGACGGCACGTCGCTGCAGCGCTATCTCAGCTTCGAGATGATGCCCGGCCTGTGCGCGGTCCTGGGCAGTTGGTACGACGTGCGGGTGCGCGCCGAAGGCCGGCGCCTGCGGGCGTGGATCAATGACATCCCGGCTGCCGACGTGGAGGACGACACCTACCGGGCCGGCCGGATCGGCCTCGGCTCCATCCAGACCCCCTACCCCGAAGCGGCCCGGTTCGACGCGCTCCGGATCGACGGAGCGCCGGGTCCACCCCGCGCCTGGGACGGACTGACGCCGGCACCCCAGCATTGGATCACTCCGTGCGCGGAGACCGACCCGGACACCTACCAGAGCTATGCGACCCTTCTCAAGAGCGGTCCAGGACGCGCGACGCTCTACCTGACCTTCGGCAACCCCAACCATGGTGAGACCCGGCGCGCGGTCCTCATCCGCACCGAGGACGGCGGCCGATCGTGGGGAGAGCCCGAGCCCGCGCCGCGAGACGGCGGACTGGGCGGCGCGTTCGTCCGTCGCGACGGGACGTGGGTGAGCCTGCGCGTCGACCACGAGGACGAGGCTGAGCCGATGCGTGCCTGCGAGTCGGTCGACGGAGGACGCACGTGGCACGGTACCGCCAATCCGGAGGTGACCGGAGGTTGGCCGAGCGAGTGGCGGGCGGGCGGCCCATGGCCACCGGTGCGGATGCACGACGGCTCGCTGGTCCTGCCGATGATGGTGAGCCCTCCCGACGAGCCGGTCCTGCCGACTCAGTGCCAGTACGTGGCGGCCATGGCTCTGCGCAGCGAGGACGACGGCCGCACCTGGTCCGCGCCGGTGCTCTGCGACGCGGATGCGCGCTGGCAACACCTGCCGCCTGCGATGCTCCGCTACGCCGCGCGTTACTACGAGGTAGCCATGGACGAGGCCGCACCGGGCGTGCTGGTCGGGATCGGACGGCCGGACCGCGATCCGTACATGTGGCAGCTTCGCAGCCAGGACGGCGGGCGCACGTGGCAGCCGGCCGCCATCGGTCATTTTCCCGGGTTCTGCCCGTCGCTCACCGCGACGAGGTCCGGAGCCCTGGTCGCGACGACCCGGTATCCGCACTTCGCCGCGCACCTCAGCCGTGACGGAGGACGCACCTGGTCCGCGCCGATCATCGTCGACTACGCGATCTGGGGGAACCAGCACGCGGTGGAGATCGAGCCCGACGTCGTGTTGGTGACCTACATGGGCCACATCATGCAGCACGGCCAGGCGGACAGCCGGATCGCCCGCCTGCGCGTCACCGGCGACGGGCTCGCTCTCGATCACTGAGGCCGGGATCACCGGCGCAGGGGGAGCAAAACGAAGGGCCGCCTGCTGCCGGAAGACAGCGGGCGGCCCGTGCGATTACGTCCGGGCCCGGACCGGCGGCGCGATGCCGCCGGCTCGGCTCCCGGCGCCTCCTAGCTGGAGGCGGCCTTGTACAGCTCGATGAGCTCCTCGGCTCCGAGGTCCCTGATCTCCTCCTGGAACGCCGCGAACTCGCTCAGCGGGCGCTTGCCGGTGATGAACAGGATCGACTGCTCCTGGGCGTAGGTGTCCAGCGCGGTCTTCAACTGCGCCTCGCGGTCGGCCTGCTCGGCCGTGAAGTTCGTGATCGGCTCCGGCCGCTGCGGCGTCGATCCGTCAGCCACGTACTGGCGCGCCTCGACCTCGAACTGGGTGTAGTCCGGGTCGCTCTCGATCGTCATGTTCGCCTGCATGCGCGGGTTGTCGATGCCGACGATCTCCACGTTGGCCAGGCTGGTGCGCACGCCGAACTTCTGCAGGAACCACTCATGGTCGGCCATCGTGCCCTCGGGATTGTACGGCGTCTTGATCTCCGGCGTGAGCCACCGGTACTTGCCGTCGACGATGTCCCAGTACTCGCCGGGAGGTCCGAAGAAGACGCTGTAGCTGTTCTTCTCTACCCCCAGGAAGTTCATGAGCGCCATGATCTCCGGGATGTGCTCGGACTGCGACGAGATGTTTTTGACGTAGCCGTAGTTGCCGTAGGGCATGGTATTGCGGGAGCGCGCCCGCGGGCCGCCTTCCACCAGGCTGGGGATACGCATCGCGCTGAAGGTCCATTCCTTGCCGGGGCCGTAGTCCGGAAGCTGGAACTGCGTGACCGGGCTGAACCAGTTGCCCGATGCCGACCACCACCACGTGAAGAACGACTCGTGGTTGGCCAGCGACTGGCTCCATTGGTCGTAGCTCATGGTGAAGGTGTCCGGGTGCAACAGTCCCTCTGCCCACAGGCGTGAGAAGTACTCCATGAAGTACTCGTACTCGGCATCCAGCGGGCCGTACTGCCAGTCACGGTTGGTGTGGTTGAAGTAGATGCTCTCATCGGTATTGAAGTTGGCGCCGGCCATGAACAGCAGCACCGAGCGGTCGCCGGTCTGCCACGCGTTGACCGGATAGGAGTCCGGGAACTCCGCCTTCAGCGTCTTGAACGCTTCGTACAGGTCCTCCCAGGTGTCGCTGGGAAGGTCCATCTTCTCCCACAGATCCTCGCGGTATGCCAGCGAGAGGGAGAACGGAATCGGATCCGCGTTGTAGATGGAGAAGCCGTACTTCTTGCCGTCCTTGGTGACCATGTTTGCGAGCGGCTCCACCTCATCCATCAGCTTCATGTAGTTGGGGATCAGGTGCGCGTAATCCAGGATGTTGACGAACAGACCCTGGTCGCCAAATGCGTCGAGGTCCGCCTTGCTGAGATTGGCGGCGCCGGGGTTGAAGATGTCCGGCAGGTCGCCGGTAGCCAGCATGACCTGGTACTTCGCTTCGATCTCTCCTGGTGGAATCTGGATGTCGTTGATCTCGATATTGGTCTGTTCTTCCAGCCAGATGAAGCCGGGATGGCCGTCGTCGGCGAAGGCATAGTGGCCGATCGTCGTGTGCTCGGCCAGCGTGTAGTCGACGGTTATCTTTTCCGCAAGTGGCAGCGTGACCTGATCCGGGATGCCACCGGCCCCGCTGGCGTCCTCCTGGCCGGCACCCCAAGCTACTGACGCGGCCAGCAGCATGACGCCGAGCACGCCGAGCGTGCGCATGAATCTCTTCATCGTGATCGTCCTCCTGTGGGAAGCGCTCTGCACTCCCGTTGACTGAAATGTCCAGCCAGTGTACCACAGCGGCATGGGAGTGTCGCGGTGACGGGGACCCTCTGCATGGGGACGGAGCGGCTCCGTGCGGACTGACAGCCCGGTCGCGACCGGCATCCCGAGCCGCGGGCGGCTGGCGCAGATCCTGCACGACCTGCCGCGCCAGAAGAGCCTGTACCTGATGACCGCCATCGGCCTGGGGATGGTCGTGCTGTTCCAGTACCTGCCGATCTACGGCATGCAGGTCGCCTTCAAGCGGTTCAACCCCGTGCAGGGCATCTGGGGAAGCCCCTGGATCGGCCTGGACAACTTCGAGGCATTCCTGACCGGGCCGTACGCCGTGCGCCTGATCAGGAACACCATGTGGCTGGGGTTCCTGTCGATCGTCTGGGGGTTCTGGCCACCGATCGTGCTGGCGCTGCTGCTCAACGAGCTGCGCCTGCCCAGTTACAAGCGGGTGGTGCAGACCGTCAGCTACCTCCCGCACTTCATCGCCCTGGTGGTCATCATCGGCATGATGAAGGAGTTCTTCTCCTACGACGGACTGGTCAATCGCGTCGTGGGAAACCTGGGCGGCGGGCAGACCAACTTCTTCATGGAGCCGGGCTGGTTCCGGCCGCTGTACATCGGATCGGCGGTCTGGCAGGGAATCGGCTTCGGGTCGATCATCTACTTGGCGGTGCTGGCCGGCATCAATCCCGAGCTCTACGAAAACGCGACCTGCGAAGGGGCCAACCGCGGGCAGCTCGCCTGGCACATCACCCTGCCGGCGCTGCTGCCGACCATCATGATCCTGCTGATCTTCAACACCACCGGTATCGTCAACGTCGGCTTCGAGAAGGTATTCCTGATGCAGAACCCGGGTATCTACGAGACTTCCGACGTCATCCAGACCTACGTGTACCGCGTGGGACTGGCCGGCGGTCAGATCGGCTACGGCAGCGCCGTGGGACTGCTCAACTCCGCAGTTTCGCTCATCTTCATGGTCGCGGTGAACTACGTCAGCCGCCGGACCACGACCTACAGCCTCTGGTAGGCCAGGACGGAAGATGACGGGCAAGGCCAACTGGTTCGACGTCCTGAACGTGATCCTGCTGTTCGCGTTCACGCTGCTGATGCTGTTTCCCTTCTACCACGTGTTCGCGCTCTCCACGAGCAGCGGTCCGGGGTTGGCCAGCGGACACGCCAACTACATTCCGGTCGGCTTCAACCTCGATGCCTACCGCATGGTGGTGGAGCACCACGAACTGCTCATCTCCTACTACAACTCGGTGCGATACGCCGCGTTGGGCACCGTGATCTATCTGCTGGCCACCTCGCTGGTCGCCTACCCCCTTTCCATCCGCGGCTTCTGGCTGAACACCCCGGCCACGGTGCTGTACGTGCTCACGATGTTCGTCACGGGCGGTCTGATCCCCACCTATCTGCTGTACCGGACGCTCGGACTGCTCGACACGATCTGGGTCATGGTGCTTCCCGGGGCGGTGACCGTGTTCGGCGTCATCGTGTTCCGGACCCAGTTCCGGAGCGTGAGCAGCGAGTTGCGCGAAGCTGCCTATATGGACGGCGCCGGCGACTTCCGGGTGCTGTTCCGGGTCGTCCTGCCGCTCTCCAAGCCGATCCTGGCCACCTTCGCGCTGTTCCGCATCGTGGCGATATGGAATGACTTCTTCACGCCGTTCATCTACATGAACGACGACCGGCTGCAGCCGCTGACCGTTCTCATGCGCCGCCTGCTGATCACCCTGGAGATCACGGACGTCAGCCGCGACCGCAGCCTGCAGGACCTGTTGCTGGAGGTGGAGCGCGACCCGGTGCCGATTCAGGCGTTCCGGGCCGCGTCGATCATCGTCATGGTGCTGCCGATCATGTGCATCTACCCCTTCATCCAGCGCTACTTCGTCAAAGGCATCATGATCGGCTCCCTCAAGCAGTGAGCAGCACGGTCTCACGCGCTATACTCGGTGCTGGAGATACGGGCCATGGGCGTCGAGCCGGCGGACACGATTGCCTTCCTGCGGCGGCGCGAGGCTACCCGCCAGCGCGAGTTGGACGCGCGGTTTGATGCGGCGTGGGAGGACTTCGACCGCATCGTTGAGATGATCGTGCGCGAGTTCGCGCCGGCACGCATCTGGCAATGGGGTTCGCTGCTTCACCGCCGCCACTTCTCCCTGCGTTCCGACATCGACATCGGCGTGGAGGGGCTGGGACGTGCGGAGCGGCTGTTCGAGCTCCATGCGCGCGCCGAAGCGCTGACCGTGTTCCCGCTTCACATCGTAGAGTTGGAGCGCATCGAGCCGGAGTACGCGTGCCTGATCCGCAACCCGGGCCGGCTGGTGCATGGCGTCCGCTGACCGCATCGCGGCGCTGGCCGCCGAGCTCGATGCCGCGCTGCCCGTGCTCGACCGCATCAACTCGTTCTACGATCGGTTCCAACACCAGCGAGCCGGCGCCCCCCGGACCGTGGAGGACGCGATCATCGTCAGCGACGTGATGGTGTCATTCTACACCTGCCTGGAGACCGCGTTTCTGCGCATCAGTCAGTTCTTCGAGAACGCGCTCGATGACGCTCGCTGGCACGAGCAGCTTCTGCGGGCGATGACCTGGACCGTTCCCGAGGTGCGTGAGCGGGTCATCTCCGACGCGACCCTCGCCTCCCTCTCGGAGTTGCGCCGGTTCCGCCACTTCAAGCGCTACTACTTCTCGTTCGACTACGACTGGGATCGGCTGGAGCTGGTTCGCTCCAAGTACCTGGCGTGTCGCGGTCAGGTACGCGGCGAGCTGGCAGCTTATTCGGCTTATCTCCAGCGCCTGGCGAGAGCCGCACGCACGTCTGAGACGCAGTAGCGCGCTTCACACCTCCCCTCGATCGGCGCATGATCGTCCGATGAACGCCACGCACCCCTCGATCTTCCTCGGCGCGGAGCCGGGACCGAGCCGGCGGTCCCTGGACCAGCTTCGCACGACGATCGACAGCGCGTACGGAGCACAGCTCTGGGAGACCGTCCGGCAGGGCGCCGAGGAGTCCGTCGGTACGGATCCGCTCCTGCCCGGCACGGCGCTACCCGGCCGCCCGGCGGAGCAGGTCCGGCACGCCAACGCGGACAACACCATCTGCCAGGCGGTGGTGCGGCGGCTGCTGCGCGACTCCCTGGTCCATCTGATCACCGGCGAGGAGCGCTTTCGACAGGACGCGCTCGGACAGATGGAGGCGCTGTTCGACGCGAAGCGATGGCCGCAGTGGCTGGACTTCGCCCACGAGATGTTCGAGGCCGACCTGCGCCACCGGCAGCCCCGCGCCCGCCGCGCCGCCGCCGCCCGGCGCAGCCGGGCCCCGGGGGGGCGGGGGCGCCACCCACTCGCCCGGAGCCTCGGGCGGCGGCGGGGGGGGGGGCAGCGGCTGCCCCGGGCCCCCGCCCACCACCA
>JAPOQV010000647.1 GCA_026710565.1 Spirochaetaceae bacterium
CGCTCGCGCCATGTGCCGGGTGTTGGCGCGGAAATGGAGGTCCGGGTTGGGCGGGCCGGCCAGCCCCGGCACCCCCTCGAAGTTGTGTGAGGGCTGAAGGCCGCGAGCCGAGTGGGCCAGGATGAGCTTCATGTCCGGGTAGCGCTCGCAATAGGTGCGGATCCAGTGCTGGTTGCCGGGGTCGGCGACTGCCCGGTCCTTGACCATGTGCAGGGTCACGTACCACCCCTCCTCGTGCGCCACCTGCATCACCGCCTCCGGCAGGTACTCCGGGATCTCGGAGTCCAGGGTCGGCGTGCGCAGCGAGAAGGTGTGGTAGCACTTGAGCCCGCGCAGGCCGAGCCGGCGGGCGTGCTCGCGCACCCACTCGGGATCGTCCTCGGGCTTGACCAGGAAGGCCCCGCGGCAGGTGGGCTTGCCGGCCAGGGACGCTCCGACCCATTCGCTGACGCTCAGGGTCTGCTCGCGGTGCTTGACGATCGGTTTCGGCAGGAACCAGGCGCCCAGCGTCCGGTCCGGGAACACCTCCGCGCTCAGGCGCAGGTAGTCGTCGCTTCCCATGTCGGCGGGAAAGCCGGGCGGCAGCGGGGCGGCGTAGGCGTCGCCCCGCCACAAGTGGGCGTGGCAGTCGAACACCCTGTCGGGGACGAAGGACGCCAGCTCGCGCTCGAAGAACTCGCGGTCGTGGTCCTGGTAGGCGTGGTCGCCGGTGTACTTGATCACGAGCCGGATGGTAGGGGCGGGAAGCGGGCGTGCCAACTGCACGTCCCGCAGGTGGTGACGCCGTGGCGGTCGAAGGCGCCGCCGCGCCGGAACAGGTCGGGGTGGCGGCCGTTGGCGCGGCAGAGCGGCACGCGCATCCGGCCGGTCCCGTGGTAGCCGGCGAACGCCGGGCAGTCCTCCCGGACCGTCAGGTCGCCCGCGCCGGCAGTCGCGGCGTCCGGGATCGGCACGGGTGCCAGGGGGTGCTCGCCGATCGCGGGCCGGACGGGCGGCGCGTCGGGGTCTGCGCGCCGCCAGGCGCGGAGCATGCCGGCGGCCTTGTACAGGGCGTCGACCGCCAGGTCGCCGTCATGGCGGGCTGGCGGGCGCAGCACCAGGCAGAACGGGTCATCGGCCAGCGCGGCGGCCATGAAGCGGCGGAACCGGCCGACGGACATCAGGCCGGAGGTGCTCTTGCCCACGGGTCCGGTGGCCAGGATGCCGGCCGCCCGGCACAGGTCCTGCAGCACGCCGGGGTGCTCGTACTGCAGGCGCAGGCCCGGCACGGTGTTGTTGAGATGGCGCTCGGCCGGCCAGAGGTGGCCGGCATAGGGGAGGAGCCACACCTCCTCGTAGAAGTGCCAGAGGGTCACCCGGTCGACGCCGACGCCCAGGGTAAGCACCAGGTCGTCGTCGGCCAGCAGCCCGAACGGGTTGCCCGGGCCGCACGAGCTGGGCGCCGAGCGGTGCCCGGCAAGCAGGTCGTGCGCGCGGGCTCCCAGACCCACCCAGGAGTGCGTCCTGTGGCAGCTCCGCAGGCTTCCGGGCCGGCGCCGCACCTCCTCCGGGATCACCCCCTGGAACCCGCGCTGCCGGCTCGGGCACAGGCCGCCGGCGCTGGTGCAGTCGCAGTCGCTGTTGGTGAACTCGGCCGGGTCGTCCCACACCGAGTCGCGGAAGGCGGGGACCAGCAGGGTGCCGCCGTCACCCACGGCATCGAGCAGCGCGTCGACGACGGTCGCCGCGCCGCCGTCCACCGGCCCCAGCGCGCTCAGGCTGCTGTGCATCATCACCGCCGCGCCGGGCCGGATGCCCAGATCGTGGAGCTCCGCGCAGAGCTGCGCACGGGTTGCGGGCGGCATGCGCCAAGCGTAGAACGATGCCGGACGGTACCCAAGCGAGGGCCGCTCCCGTAAGCTGCGCCCGATGGCTGAGAAGATACGCATCGGTCTGATCGGATACGGTGGCTGGACGCGCACCGCCTACGTGCCGGCTCTCCAAACCGACGGACGCGCTCGGATCGTGGCGGTGGCGGCACCCAGTGCGGAGACCCGGGAGCGCGCCGGGCGCGAGCTGGGGCCGGAGGTCGCGGTGTACGCGTCCGCCGGCGAGCTGCTGGCCGGCACCGCGGTGGACGGCGTGATGGTGGCCGTGTCGGAAGCGGCGCACGCGGAAGCGATCGGCTCCGCGCTCGATGCCGGAACGGCCGTCCTATACGAGGGGCCGCTGGCCGCCACACGGGATGAGATCCCGGCGATGATTCAGCGCCTCGAGGCCGCGCGCGCTCCCACGCACGCCGACATCGAGCTGGGATTCCTGCCGGTCGTGCGGCGGGCGGCGGAGCTGGTCGCGGATGGGACCGCGGGCGTCCCGCAGCTCGCGGAGGTGCGGATGGAGTCCGACTGGGGCGCGCTGCCGGAGGAGGATCTCTGCAAGGTCGACCACCTGGCGCCGTGGTACATCGACCCGCTCGACCGGGTGCTGGGCAGGACCGCGACGCGCGTCCTGACGATGGACGGCAGCGGATCGGCCGGCCGGGCGCAGGCGCAGGGGCTCCTGCAGCTCGACTACGGCGGTTGCTGGGGGACCTTCTCCGTCAACACCGGCGCCGTCTCCGGCCCCGACATGCGCATTGCGGTCACCGGGACCGCCGGCGACGTGCGCGTCGACCTGCTCACGGGCGGACTGCGCTGGCGCTGCGCCGACAGCCCGGCCTGGACGATCGAAACCTGCCCGCCGATCGAGCCGATCCTGGGACTGCCCGGCATGCACGAGTGCGTGCGCGCCTTTCTGGACTGCATCGAGTCGGGCTCCGAGGGCGGGGCGGGGCGCCATCGCGTCGCCCGTCTGCACCGGGTGGGACTGGCCGCCGAGCGGTCCCGCGACACCGGGACCTGGGCCGCAGTCGAGTCGTCGTAGCGCCGGTCAGTCCGGTTGGCTGCCGCGCAGCCCGCGGATCTCTTCGTCGCTGAGTTGCAGGTCCAGGGCGGCGGCGTTGTCCGCGAACTCGTCCGGGGTCGCCGATGCCGCGATCGGATACACGTCGAGGCCGGTCTGCATGATGTAGGCGAGGGCGACGCGCGCGGCCGACACGCCGTGCGTGCGGCCGATCGTCTGCGCAGCTTCCAGGCGGTCGAAGTTTCCCTCCGAGCAGTAGGTGTCGGCGGAAAGCACCTCCCGGCCGGAGTCCGGCCGGGGTTTGTCGCGGCCGAAGCGGCCGGAGAAGAAGCCGCCGGCCAGGCTCGACCACGAGAACAACGGGAGCTGCGTGCGGCGGTACCAGTCGCGGTCGCCGGCCGCCTCCGGGCCGCCGATCGACAGGCAGCCGTCCCAGGGAGCGCGGAGCTGCACGGCCAGGCTGTAGTTGGGGCTGCTTGCCGCGAACGCCGGCAACCCGTGGCGGGCCGCGTAGGCGTTCGCCTCCTCGATGCGCGGCACGCTCCAGTTGGAGCCGCCGTAGGCGTGGATGCGGCCGGCCGCGTGATGCTCGGCCATCGTCGCCACGATCGCGTCCACCGGGAGGCTTGGGTCGTCGCGGTGCAGCAGGTAGATGTCGACGTAGCCGGTGCGCAGCCGGGCCAGCGAGTCCAGCAGGTCGGAGGTCAGGTCGGCCGGCGTCACCCGGACGCGGTCCTGGTTCGGGTGGCATCCCTTGGTGAGGATCACCACCTGCTCGCGGTTGCCGCGCCGTTCCATCCAGGCGCCCAGCACGCGCTCGCAGTCGCCGCCGCCGTAGTTCCACGCCGAATCGAAGGTGGTGCCGCCGGCCGCGAACACCCCGTCCAGCAGGTCCATTCCCTGCTCCAGGGCGTCCGTCGTCAGCATGGTCGTGCCGTGCACGACGCGCGCCACCGGCTTTCCCACCCCGCTCACCTTTCCGTACGTCATCCGCTGTCCCTCCAAGGCTGGCCGCACCCTTGGGCTGTCGCCGCGGCGCGCGCCGATCGTTAGTATGCCCCGGACGGAGGTATCGCCGATGAGTTCAGAGTGTTGCGGGTGGGACGATCTGCTGGCCCGCTCGGTGCCGAGCGAGCCGGTCGCGCGCACGGCGCATCCGACGGCCGCGTACGACTTCGGGGTCGCCTATCCCGATCCCGACTCACTGCCGCTCGACGAGCTGGTCGACTGCCTGCGTGACGCGCTGGCCGTCGCCGGACGCAGCCTGGCGCACTACCCGCACCCGCTCGGCTATCCGCCGCTGCGCGAGTGGCTGACCGGCCGGCTCGCCGAGACCCGCGGATTCACGGTGGACGCCGACAGCATCCTCCTGGGCTCCGGGTCGAGCGAGCCGAACTTCCTGGTCGCGCAGGCGCTGATCGATCCCGGCGACGTGGTGCTGGTGGAGGACTTCACCTACGCCGGCACGCTCGGGATCCTGCGCCGCTTCGGCGCCGACATCCGCGGCGTCGAGTCGGACGACGACGGCATGCTGCCCGACTCGCTCGAACGCCAGATTCGAGCTGCGATGAACGACGGCAAGCGCGTCAAGGCGGTGTACACGGTGCCGACCTTCCAGAACCCGCTCGGCTGGGTGGAGTCGATGCCGCGGCGCGAGGCGGTGAGCGAGATCACCGGCCGTTACGGCGTGCCGGTGTGGGAGGACGACTGCTACGTCGATCTGGCCTTCGAGGGACAGGAGGTGCCGGCGGCGATCCGTTCGCTCGACGACAGCGGCCGCACGATCTACGTCGCCTCGTTCTCGAAGAACATCGGCCCCGGCATGCGCATCGGCTACGTGACTGCTGCCCCGGCGCTGATGGATCGGATGATGGCCGTCAAGGGCGTCGGCGCCGTCAGTCAGTTCACCGCCATGGCCGTGTACCGGTTAGCCGAGAGCGGAGGCCTTGCGGCCCATATCGACCGCGTGCGCGGCCTGCTGCGCGCCAAGCGAGACGCCATCCTGGCGGCGCTCGACACGCACCTGGGCGGGCGCGCGCGCTGGACCAGCCCGTCCGGCGGGCTGTTCGTGTTCGTGCAGATGCTCGACGGCTCGGATGCCGTGGCCGCCAGCGAGCGGGGGGCGGCGAACGGCGTGCTGTTCGCCCCGGGACCGCGCACCGCGGCCGACGGCGTGTCGGGCCGCGACCGGATGCGCCTTTGTTTCGGCTGGAACCGTCCGGACGAGATGGACGCCGCCATCGCGGCGCTCACCCGGCTGCTTGAGCCGGCCGTGGAGGCGGTCGCCAGTTAGGTCAGGACGAGCGCGCCAGCAGCGCGGAGAGCCGCTCGGCCAGGCGCCCGCCCATTTCCAGCATGCCGTGGTCGGCAGGGTGGATGAGGTCGGCGCTCAGGCCGCTGATGTCGGTGAGCAGCTCCGGCCCCTCGAGCAGATGCGCGTTCGCGTGCCCGGTCGCTGCCACCGCGTCGCGCAACTCCTGCCGGTACTCCTCCGGAGTGCCGCCGTACTGGCCCTCCGGCTCCCAGCCGAAGTCGCGGTAGTACGGCCAGAGCGTGATGCAGGCGACCGGCCGCCCGGCATCGGCGCCGGCCACACGGTCGACCAGGTACTGCACGCGCCGCCGGAACTCCGGCATCGGAAAGCCCTGCATGTTCACCGACAGACCCAGGCTGGCGACGTGCCAGTCGGTCCGCCCGGCCATGTAGTCGGCGATCTCCGGTTCGCAGTGCGCGGAGCCCGCCACCCCCAGGTTGATCAGGTCGGCGCCCAGCCGGCGCGCCGCGTGCCCGACGTAGGTCAGGTGCGGCCCCTCGGCGAAGTAGCCGTGCGTGATCGATGTCCCGTAGGTGAGCAGGCGCAGTGACGGCGACTCGTCCGCCGCCGGCGGCCGGACATCCTCGCCCCCGACCCCGTGCAGCAGCACCGGGTCGCGCTCCGGGCCGCCCAGGACCAGCCGCACCACGCGCGGCGAAAACGGCATGCCGGCGGTGTAGCGGTCGGGGAGGGCTTCGAGCGCCTCGCTGGGAGTGACCTCGATCGTCTGCGGCTCGCGGCCGACGACCGCGCGCTGGTAGGAGTCGAACGGGCCGAAGAAGACGCTGACGCGGGTCTGGCCGTGCGAGGAGAGCGTCACCTTCGAAGGACCCGCGGCCACGTAGCGAATCTCGGCGTTGTCCGGCTGCAGGACGCAGAGCTGCGCGCCGGGGTTGAGCTCCCTGCGGACCGCCTCGGGGACGCGCTGCAGCCGATACCCGCCGCGGCGCGCCTCGTAGTGCAGCTCGGCGACGTTGTGCAGCTCGACGCGTTCGTGAATCATGCGGGGCCGAATCATGCCGGATGGCGGTCGCGGAGCTGCCCGGCGGCGGCGCACATCGCCTTGAGCTTCAGGTACGCCTCATCCACCGGGATCGGGTTCTGCACGGACGGGGCGAAGCCGCAGTCGGGGTTGAGCACGATCCGCTCCTTGTCCACGTAGCGCATGGCTGCCTCCACGCGGGCGACGATCGTCTCCGGCGCCTCGATGGCCTGGTCGCAGTGGTCGACGCAGCCCAGCCCCAGGCGCGCGTCCTGGTGGAAGCGGGCAAGCGACTGGATGCCGCCGGCATCCGGCGTGGCGTACTCCATCAGGATGGTGCCGACCCGGGCGTGGGCCAGTGCCGGCATGATCAGGTCGTAGGAGCCTGCGGTGCTGTGCCGGTGCTGGAAATGGGCGTGGCAGAGATGCATGGCGGTGTCGATGCCGGAGACTCCGTCCAGGGTCTGATTGAGCAGGTCGATGCAGCGCTCCATCTCCGGCTCCGGATCGCCGATGCCCTCGCCGGCGCGGAACTCCGGGTCCACCATCACGGCGAGCCACGGCTCGTCGAGTTGAACGACGTCGGCGCCGGCGGCGCGCACCGCCTCGATCTCCTGGCGCAGGATCGGCACCACCGCCTCCATCAGGTCCTCGCGCCGGGGATAGGCGTCCCGCGAGTGTTCGGGGTGCCACATGCGCCGGCCGATGATGTACGGCGCGGGAAGCGTGATCTTGAGCCGCCGCGTGGTGCGCGACCGCGCGAAGGCGACCTCCTCGGCGGCGATCGGCCGGTAGTACTCGATCGGCTCGACCACCGCCGGGTAGGGGATGTTGCTGATGTTGAGGTCGTTGCGGAAGCCGCGCACCCGCTCGGCGAACACCTTGACGTAGCTCTCGCGCCGCCACTCGCCGTCGGTGACCTCATCCAGGCCGGCGCGTTCCTGCAGCGAGATCGCCATGGCCGCGGCCCGGTCCAGGTGCGGGTCTGCCTCTTCCTCGGAGATGCGGCCGTCCTTGCGGTCCAGGACCAACTCGCGCAGCCATTGCGGCCGCGGCAGGCTGCCGACGACGGTCGTGGGAAACAGCGCCACTTCTCTACCTCGCGGTCACGAGCATACGCGCGCGGCAGCGCTCACCGCCAGCGTAGCAGCTTGAGGCGGTTGTTGAGGTGGTCGGCGAACAGCAGGTGGTCGTCGCCGTAGCGCCGGATTCCGCCAAGGTGGTTGAAGCGGGAGCGCGCGGCGGGGCCGGCACCGGTCTCGCCTGCCTCGCCGCAGCCGGCCAGGGTACGCAGCTCGCCGGCCGCGGTCAGGCAGCGGATCCGGTGGTTGCCGGACTCGGTGAAGAACAGCGTGCCGTCCGGAGCGACATCGAGCCCGCGCGGGGTGTCGATGCGCGCGCGCCGCGGGTCGCGGCCGTCGTCGCTGCTCCCCGCCGTGCCGTCGCCGATCACGGTGTCGATGAGCCCGTTCGGCGCCACGCGGCGGATGACGTGGTGGACGCTGTCGGCGAAGTACAGGCTGCCGTCCGGCCCGAACGCGAGCGCTTCCGGCGTGCCGATGCGGGCGGCGGTGGCCTTGCCGCCGTCGCCCGAGTAGCCGGGCAGGCCGGTGCCGGCCACCGTGGTGATGATCCCGGTGTGCGGATCGATGCGCCGCACGCGGCCGACGGCATCGCCCAGGTACAGCGCGTCGTCCTGACCGTAGCGGACCGACATCACCATCACCACGCCGGCGCTGATCGACGGCCCGCCGTCGCCCTTGTCCCAGGGTTGGCCGATGCCGCAGACCGAGCGGATCGTTCCGTTCGTGTCGACCAGCCGGACGTGGCAGCGGCGGTTGTCGGCGATGGCGACCCGTCCCCGCGCGTCGACCGCCACGTCGGATGGGTTGCCCAGGTAGGCGTCGACCGCCGGGCCGCCGTCACCGCCGTAGGAGCGTGCGCCGTTGCCGGCGACGGTCGTGATCGTGCCGGCGGGGTCGATGCGGCGCACGCGCTGGTTCCAGCGGTCGGCGAAATGGACGGAGCCGTCGGCGGCGACGTCGATCCCCAGCGGGCCGCGCAGGAAGGCGCTGGCGGCCGCTCCGCCGTCGCCGATGCCGGTGCCGCCCAGGACGGTCGTGACGATCCCGGTCGCGCCGTCATAGCGGCGCAGCCGGCCGGAGCAGTCGCCCCAGAGCACGGTGCCGTCCGGGTCGGCCCAGATCCCCGCCTCGACGGAGTTGCATCCCGTCTGGCTGCCGTGCAGCCCTTCCTCGCCCCACGCGGGCACGCCGGTGCCGACCAGGGTGGTGACGACTCCGGTGGCGGCTTGCACCTTGCGGATGCGGAAGCCGTACTTCTCGCCGACGTAGAGGTTGTCGTGGACGTCCAGGCAGATCGCGTCCGGCATTAGCGTGCTTGCTTCCACGGCCGGCCCGCCGTCGCCGTTGGAGGCGCGCTGGCCGTTGCCGAGGACCGTCGTGATGATGCCGGTGCGCATGTCGATGCGGCGGACCCGGTCGTTGGAGTTGTCGCAGACGTAGAGATCGCCGCGCGAGTCGAACGCCAGGTGCTCGGGGTGGTAGAAGGCGGCATGCGAGGCGGGGCCGCCGTCGCCGTGGTAGCCCATCAGGCTCAGGCCGGCACCCGCGAACGGGCGGCTCGATCCCTGCTCGGACGGGTAGTGCCGCGCCGCGTAGCCGGCGAACAGGTCGATGATGCCGGTGCGCGCGTCGACGCGGCGGATGTTGCACGCCCACTCGTCGGACAGGTAGACGTTGCCGTCGGCATCGACGGCGACGCCGCAGGTGCAGTCGAGCTCTGCATCGACTGCGGGGCCGCCGTCGCCGCCGCGGCCGATGCGGCCGCTGCCGGCGACCAGGGTGACGATGCCGGTGCGGTAGTCGATGCGGCGGATGGTGTGGTTGCCCAGGTCGGACAGGTACAGGTTGCCGTGCCGGTCCTGGTGCAGGTCGTGCGGCTCCCGAAAGCGCGCTGCCGCGACCGGGCCGCCGTCGCCGTCGGTGCCGGGGGTGCCGTCGCCGCCGAACAGGTGCACGATGCCGTCATGGTCGATGCGCCAGATGCGGTTGCCCCAGTAGTCGTTGACGATCAGGTCGCCGTCGGGGCGGCGGGCCACGCCTATCGGCCATCCCGCCGGGGCCTCGCGGGCCGGCACCCCGTCGTGGAAGCCGGCGCCGGCCAGGACTGCGATCTCGCCCGCGGGCAGGGCCCGCAGGATCGCGTTCAGCGACATCACGAAGCTCTCGGACCGGAGGGAAGGGGCTGGGGAGTCATGCCGCGGATCATATCGCGCCGGCGCCCGCTATACTGGCACCATGGCGACGGGACGACTGGAAGGGCGTGTGTGCATCGTGACCGGCAGCACGGCCGGTATCGGCAGATCCACGGCGGAGCGCTTCGCCGCGGAGGGCGGCTCGGTCGTGGTGAGCGGCCGGCGTTCCGAGCTGGGGGAGCAGATCGCGGCGGCGATCCGGGAGCGGGGTCAGCGCGCGATCTTCGTGCGCTGCGACGTCGGCGTCGACGCCGAGATGGACGCGCTGGTCGCCCGCGCCGTCGAGGAGTTCGGCGGGCTGGACGTGCTGGTCAACAACGCCGCCGCCGTCGACGAGGGGCACAGCTACAACGCGGAGGACCTCGACCCCGAGTCCTGGGACCGGCAGCTCCGCGTCAACCTGCGGTCGGTGTACTACCTCAGCCGGCTGGCCATCCCGCACCTGCGCGCGCGCGGCGGCGGGGCGATCGTCAACGTCTCCTCGGTCGGCAGCCTGGTGGTCTGGGAGAACGCGGCGGCCTACCTGACCTCCAAGGGCGCGATTAACCAGCTCACCCGCTCGATGGCGATCGACTTCCAGCCGGACGAGATCCGCGTCAACGCCGTGCTGCCCGGCTGGATCCGCACCGAGGTCGAGGAGAAGCGGCTGGCCGAGAACCCGCACGCGATCGAAGAGGCACTGGCGGTCCGCAGCATCCGGCGCCTCGGCAAGCCGAGCGAGATCGCCGCCGCGGCGCTCTTCCTGGCCTCCGACGACGCCTCCTACGTGACCGGCACCTGCCTGGTGGTGGACGGCGGCTGGACTCTGAGCTGATCGTCGGCAACATTCCCGATCGGGCTACAGGTTCATGCGGTCGATGCCGATACTCATAGTGTCGGAAGGCCGCCGAGTTGCACCTCGATGGGAGGGGAGCTCGGGCTTGACAACGTCGAAGCAACGGCGGAGGTAGCTGAGCCGATGGACAGGTGACATGGCCGTTCGCACGGACGGCCCCGCTACAGAGCAGTCGCACTCACGTGAAGCCCGCCAGGCGGGCTTCGGCTCAGACGGCTCGGCGACCTTCCGACTCCTTCCTGCCAGCCGGCGTTGACGCCAGAGCCGTTCCGCGAAGACAATCACGCGCGGAGGAACCATGCCAGCCTACGACTACCACTGCCCCACGAACGGCCAGACCGTCGAGGTCAGCCACCAGATGACCGCCATGCTCACCAGTTGGAAGGAGCTCTGCGACGCCGGCGGGCTCGACCTGGGCGACACGCCGGCCGACGCGCCGGTGAAGCGCCTGTTCAACGCGCCGATGGTGGCCACGGGAGCCGAGGAATCCACGGACGTGTGCATGGACAACCCGGCCGTACAGCGCGGCGGCTGCGCGCACGGCGCCGCCTGCGGTTGCTTCTGACCAGGAGTCGCTACACTCTTCAAGGGTGACCGCGGACACGCCGCTCGCCACCTTCGTCCCCGAGCAGTTTGTAGAGCTGAGCGACCCGTCGCGTGACCTGCCGCGGCTCGCCAAGGAGCCGTCGGCGATGGCCGCGATCGAGTCGGCCGTGTTCCAGGTTCCGTCGAGTCATCGGTTGCTGCTGGGACACTCCCGATTCGTCGCCCTTCCGGCCGATTCCGTGCACCTCGTGGTCACCTCGCCTCCCTACTGGACGCTGAAGGAGTATCGCCGCACCGACGGCCAGTTGGGTTGGGTCGAGGACTACGACGAGTTTCTCGACCATCTCGATGACGTCTGGCGCACGTGCTACGAGGCCCTCGTGCCCGGTGGGCGCCTCATCTGCGTCGTGGGCGACGTCTGTCTCTCCAGGCGCAAGAACAACGGGCGCCACACCGTCGTCCCGCTGCACGCGTCCATCCAGGAGCGGTGCCGGGGCTTGGGATTCGACAACCTGGCGCCGATCATCTGGCACAAGATCGCGAACGCCACGCATGAGGTCGATCGGGGATCCGGCGGCTTCCTGGGCAAGCCCTATGAGCCGAACGCCGTCATCAAGAACGACATCGAGTTCATCCTGATGCAGCGCAAGGGAAGCGGCTACCGCAAGCCAGACCTGGCTACGCGAGTCCTCAGCCTCCTGTCGGAGGGGTGTTTCAAACGGTTCTTCCGACAGGTGTGGACCGACGTTCCCGGGGCATCCACTCGGGATCACCCCGCGCCCTTCCCGGTCGAGCTGGCGGGCCGACTGATCCGCATGTTCAGTTTCGTCGGCGACACGGTGCTCGACCCGTTCACGGGGACGGCTACCACGCAGGTGGCCGCCGCGGCGTTCGGCAGAAACAGCGTTGGCGTCGAGGTCGATCCCGTCTACTTTGAAGATGCCTTGGCGCGGCTTCGGAACGCGACCGGCGACCTGCTGAAGACGGTCGAGGTGCACGCCGACAGCGTCGGATCGGAGCGCCCTCAAGCCGTCGCCGTCTGAGAACCACAACACCACAGGAGGCTGAACGATGAGGAACGCGATCAGCGCGGCGATAGCGGCCGTGCTGGTGGCCGCCGCTACGGTGCCCGCGATATCGCAGGTGGCGACGCTGCCGCGGTGCCTGCCAGACTGCGCGGGTGCGGACTTGCAGGGTGCTGACTTGCGGTGGGCGGACTTGAGTGGTGCTGACTTGTCCGGCGCCAACTTGTCGTACGCAGACCTTTCCTGGGCGGACCTCAGCGAGGCGGACATGAGCGGCGCCACCGTGTTCCGGGCGGATATCAGTGGTGCCAATCTGTCGGGCACAGACCTGACTGATGTCCGCGGGTGCGACCTGGGGCGGCTCGTTACGGACGAATGCCCCTATGATGACGAGATCAGCGACGCAATCTCGCAGTTCATGAGAACATTCCGTTACGGCGCCAGGGACGATCTCGCCAATCACATCCAGTTTCCTCTCCGGAGAGAGTATCCGATCCCTCCTATTGAACGAGATGAGTTTCTGACGCGCTACGAAGAGGTGTTCGATCAGGAGATGACGACATTCATCTCCGATTCCTCTCCAAAAGACTGGCGATTGGATGCCTACAATATCCTTCTGTGGGATGAGGAACGGAGGATTGGCGTCTCGCTGTCGCCGTACGCTATCCCGGCCGCTCATGTGCGCTGGATTGCATCGTCAGAGCAGGAGAGGGGGGAAAGGGAGAGATTGCTGCAACTCAGGAATACGCTTCGCGTGAGAGAGAGGAGTCAGCTACACGGAAGTTTGCACGAGTACGAGTCTCCCGTTCTCGAATGGGGGACCGCTGCGTATCGGGTTCGAGTGGATCGTCTGGACAATGGGGAGTATCGGTATGCGGCTTGGCAGAGCGACGGGTCTCATTCCGAAGAACCCGACCTGGTCATCGGTGGCGGCAGGCACTACATGGCCGCGTCAACGTGTGGAACAGAGACTACGCGACTCCATGGTTTCGCAGGAGGCGAGGTGTTTGGTTTTGCGAACGGCGAATACCTCTACGAAGTCGATGCCTTCGACTGCTGGTGTCAGGGTCCGGAGGACAACCCCGATGGTCCCGCAGGAAACCACGAGTGCGATTACAATCTTCGGGTTTGGCATAGTCCGGGACGACCGGCCGTAGTGCCGGAGTTCGTCCGGGAGTGGGAGGATCTGAAGGATGGATACGAGCTGATCGTACACGAGCCGTTCAATGAGACGCCGAATGTAATCGATGCAGCACTCCATGCTGACTATCGACGTGCAGCCGAGCGAGAGCCCGTGGCGCCGGCGGCTGATCGAGCGCGCGAACGGACCTGAGGACCACCGACTCATGGGTAGTGAAGAACTGGCGTACGCGTCCGCCACGGAGTTGCTGCGGCTGATCACCGCCAGGCAGATTTCGCCGGTCGAGCTCACCGAGCTCTTTCTGGACCGCATCGAGCGACTCGATGGGCGGCTGAACTCGTTTCTGCTGCTCACGCCGGACTTGGCGCGACAGCGAGCCAGGGCCGCCGAGCAAGCCGTGCTGCGCGGCGACGAGCTCGGCCCGCTGCACGGGCTGCCGATCCCGATCAAGGACACGCAGATGACCGCCGGCATCCGCACGACCAGCGGCTCGGTGTGGTTCGAGGACCGCGTTCCGGAACGGGACGACGCGGTCGTGGAGCGGGTACGGGCGGCGGGCGCCGTCATCCCGGGCAAGACCAACGCCTCCGAGCTGGGCTTCGTGGGCACCTGCCAGAACCTGCTCGGCCCCGACGGCGGCAACCCCTGGAACCCCGATCACACGCCCGGCGGATCGAGTGCGGGCGCGGCGGCGGCGGTCGCCGCGTACCTGTGTCCGATGGCTACCGGCAGCGACGGGGGCGGTTCGATCCGCATACCCTCCCACTTCTGCGGGATCTACGGCATCAAGCCCACGCAGGGGCGGGGGTCGTTCCACAGCGGCGCCCCATCCGCGCCGGCGCCGAACATCTTCTCCCAGAGCGGGCCCCTGGCCCGCACCGTGCGCGACGCGGCGCTGCTGCTGCAGGTCCTCGCCGGACACGATCCGCGCGACCCGCTCTCGCTCCGCAAGGAGCCGGCCGACTACATTGCCGCGGCGGACCGCCGCGTCGCCGGTCTGCGCGTCGCGTGGAGTCCGGACTTCGGATTCGCCGACGTGCATCCGGACGTCGCGGAGGTGACGTATCGCGCGGCGCGCGCGTTCGAGGAGCTGGGCTGTCAGGTGGAGGAGTCGAAGCTGAGGCTCGACCCCCCTTACGACACGTACGGCGCGCTCATGACCGCCAACGCCTACAACCGCTACCGGGCGCTCTACGAGTCCGACGGGGAGCGGCTCATGGGTTACTCCACGTTCTTCCTCGAGCACGGCTCCAGGGTCACCACCGCTGACTACGCCCGCGCGCTCGGGATGGTCGACCGCCTCCGGGCCGACTTCGCGGACGTGTTCGGGGACTACGACCTGCTGCTGTCACCCACGGCGCGGTTCCCGGCGTTCCGCAACGCGCCTTATCCGGGCGAGGTGTCGGGGACCTCGGAGTTCCCGGACCAGTACTTCAACGGCGCGTTCACGATGCCCATCAACGCCAGCGGGCACCCGGCGGCCTCCGTGCCGGCCGGCTTCTCCGCCGACGGCCTGCCGATCGGCCTGCAGATCGTCGGCAGGAAGGGCGACGAGGCATCGGTCATCGCCGCCTCGGCGGCGTTCGAGGCTGCCCGCCCCTGGATCCGGCACCGGCCGCCGGTGTCCTGAAGCGGCGACCGGCAGGCCGTCAGACCCAGCCCCGCTCCACGAGCGGCCCCGTCAGCCGGCGCAGCGCGGGCCGGTCCGTGTGCATGACGGCCGGATGGTGGACGCCTTCCGCGGCCGGCGTGGCGCCGCTGTACGACAGCGCGGTGACGGCGCGGTGCGAGCCCTCGTACGACCGCTGCATGGTGGCCCGCGCGGGCTCGTCCTCGGGAACCGTGCAGTAACACAGCGTGAACATGCGGCGTCCCGAGCGGCCGCCGAAGGAGGCGTGGTAGAGGTTCTGATCGAAGAACACCACGTCGCCGGGGCGCGAGGCCACCACTTGGCACGGCAGCGAATCCTGCGCGGCTCCGAACGCCGGCTCGGCCGCCTCCACGTCGAAGCCGCGTTCGCGGTACTCGTCGAGCTGCGACGCATCGCCGCGGCCCTCGGCGATGACCTGCTTGATCCGGTCCACCATCAGCACCTCGAGCTCGCCGTGCAGGGGACTGCGGTGCGATCCCGGAATGAAGCGGATCGCGCCCGAGTCGCCGTCCACGGGGTCCAGGTAGAGCGACACCTTGATGCGGCGCAGAGCGAGTCCCAGGTCGCAGCCGTCGGGGTGCCACGCGGTATCGCCCACGTAGTAGTTGCCGTCGGAGCCCCACCACATGACCGGCTGCCGGAACACCTGCTCGATCGGCCGCACGATGCGCGGATCGTCGATCAGCGACCGCAGCGCCGGGTGGCGCTCGGCGCAGGCGACCACGGAGTGGCGCTTGTCGCCGCGGAACGACTCGCCGGCGCGGTCCTCGGCCATCACCTCCTCGAACCCGGCCACGATCCCCTCCGTCTCCGAGGGCGTGAGGAGTTGCGGGCGGACGACGAAGCCGAAGGTGTCGAAGTGGCGGACCTGCGCCGCGGTCAGCTCAGCCGTCATCGCCGAAGTCGATGCTCACCTTCAGCGCCCCGTCGTCGCCGGAGCGGGCCAGATCGAATGCCCCGGCGGCCTGACTCAGCGGAAACCGGTGCGTCAGCATGGGCCGGGTGTCCACCTCGCCCCGCAGCACCAGGTTCATGGCCGCGCCGTACGGCGACCAGTACGGGCTGGCATCCTCGATGCCGGCGCCGGAGGCCTGAACCTCGAAGCGCTTCTCGGTCAGCGCCGTCGCGTC
Source organism: Spirochaetaceae bacterium (assembly GCA_026710565.1). The sequence goes on from JAPOQV010000647.1 coordinate 15,782, forward strand.
CAAGTGGTACGGGGATTCGTTCGGGGCGCCGAACAGGTGCAGCCGGCCGCCGGCGCGGACCAGCTCGGCGGCGAGTTGCAGGCCGGCGGTGGTCCCTGAAGTCTCCACCACCACGTCGGCCAGGAAACCACCGTTGGCGTCCTGTACCTGCCGCACCGTGTCCCCGTCCGGCTTGAGCGCCAGCGTCGCACCGAAGCTGGCCGCGGCCGCGACCCGTTCCTCCCGCACGTCGATACCGGCCACCACCCCGGCGCCCATGCGGGCCAGCAGCGCGTCGAACAGCAGGCCGGAGGATCCCTGCCCGACCACGGCCGCGCACGCGGTGGTGAGCGGCGGGAAGGTATTGCACGCCTCGATCACCTGGCCGAGCGGGCGGGCGGTGGGCACCGCCTGCAGGTCGGGGTCCTCCGCCGGCGGCAGCCAGTACACGGTCGAGTGGGGGACGACCACCGTCTCCGCCAAGCCGATCGCCTGCGTCCCGTAGAACGCAACCAGCTCGCCGGCTTCGAACTCCCGCCACTGGCGAGCCGTGTACGTGGCCTCCACCACGCGCGCCACCAGCTCGTGGGCGCTCGCGCCGGCCGGCAGCGGGTAGCCGCCGGCGGCGCCGTCGTACACGCGGCGCACGTCGTCGCGCGCCAGCGTGGCGGTGACCGGCCGAAGCATCACCTGGTCGGCCTCCAGTGCCGGCTCGGGGCGGTCGATCACCTCGATCTGTCCGGGGCCCGTCACATGAACGGATTTCATCCTCTTCTCCTAGTTGCCGGTGCTGTTGCGACGGCGCGTGGGCCGGGGCGGCGTGACCGCTACGTACGGGCTGCCCGTATCGTAGTCGCTCTCCGCGTCCGGCGAGGTCAGCGCGTAGACGGCGGACCCGCGCAGGTAGATGCGCACCCGCACCCGCTCGCCGGCCAGCTCGCTGCCGTCCTTTCCATGCCAGCGCAGCGGATGCCGCAGCTTGTTCAGCGGCCCCTGGAGCTGGCAGCCCTCGCGGTCGTAGCCGTTGATCACCTTGCCGGCGCCGTCGATCAGCTCCGCCAGGACGTAGTTCTCGTTGGCGGCGTTGTCGACCCCCTCGCCCGGCACCGCGACGTTCAGGAACAGGCCGCCGCGGCCCATCACCAGCGACGCGGTGGTGAAGTGGCTGTTGGACCATCCGGTCACGTAGGTGAACCGGTCGACCGGCACGCCCGATGCGGCGTTCGGTTCGCGGAACACGACGCGGTCGCCGATCAGCATCGGGTCGTGGGTGCCGCCGATGCCGTTGCCGCCGTGCTGGTTGGGACGGTTCCAGGTCAGGCCGTCGCGGCTGGTCCACAGCTCGTTGCCCAGGGCGCCGCCGGCGCCGTGGCCGTCGGAGCGCACCGGCGGCCAGGCCGGTTCCGTGAACGATCCCGAATAATTGTTCACACCCATGAAGTAGCGCCCTTCGTAGACGAACGGGGAGCCGTTGTAGAACTCCATGTCGGGCGGGTCCCACTCGTTCTGCTCGAGCTGGTACTCGGCGGACAGCAGCGGCGCGTGCAGGATGCGCATGCCGCGCACGACCTCCTTGTCCACCTTGTAGTCGCTGGCGATCTGCGGCGTCCACGTGAAGCCGTCCGGGCTGGTGCGCACGGTCAGCACGCGCCGGGCGTTGAGGAACAGCTCGTTGACCGCCTTGTGCTCGTAGCGCTGGATGCCCTTGGGGGTGAGGATGAAGCGCTGCGCCGCCGAGCTCCAGATGCCGCCCCAGGCGTCGCCCTCGTTGAACACCGGGTTGTGCTCGTACGGGGTCCAGTCCTCCCCGTCCTCGCTGTGGAAGACGTGCATGGTGAACCCGGTGTCGTCGGAGGTGTTCTTGGTATAGATGTAGCGGCCGAGCTCCGGGCTGTAGAGACAGCGGGCGTTGTAGCCCCAGTGGTTGCCGGGCTCGTCGTGGACGATGCGGATGTTCTCCAGGTGGATCCCGTCGCGCGTCGATGCGCGGTAGATCTGCCAGGGGATGCGGGTGCCGACCTTGTGCCCGATGACGTCGTACGACCCGTCCGGCAGGCGGCGGGTATGGCTGACGTTGAACGGGATCGGCGGCGCCGGCGCGAACACGCGCGGGGCGCTGGCGCGGAAGCCCACGCTCCCCCACGGCTCGAAGATGTCCGAGTGATCGGCGAACAGGAACTTCATGGGTGCGGGTCTCCTTGGCGGCGGGCTCTGAGGCTCATGCGAAGTCGCCGAAGCTGAAGGCCAGCGGCAGCTCGTGGACGATCAGGTCGCCGGTCTCGTCGACCTGCAGCACGTCCTTCATGTACTCGTTCCACTTCGGCGTGATCGGGTCCGTGCCGGTCCGCCGGAAGTGCTCCTCGGTGGGCGCCGTGCCGTGAATGAACAGCCACTCCCCGTGCCGGTAGATCACCATGCTGACGTCCTGCGCGTGCATCATGCGCGCCATCTCCGGCCACAGCTCATCGTGGCGCCGCTTGTACTCCGCGTACTGGCCCGGCTTGAGCTTGAGCGCCATCCCGATCGAGTACATCCTGCGTCTCCTTTCTGCGTCGGCGTGCTGGGCTCAGGGTACCATGACGGCAGTGAGAGGAGGCGATGGAACAGGCGAGGGGTAAGCGCGCCGCGGTCATCCAGCACGAGGCCGTGGAGACGCTGGGCGGCAACTTCACGAAGGTGCTGGAGGAGGCCGGCTTCCTGCTTGTCCCGGTGCCGCTGTATCGGGCGGCGCCGGCCTTCGAACGTCTGGACGCACCGGACCTGGCGGAGGTCGACCTGATCGTCGCGCTGGGCGGCCCGATGTCGGCCAACGACGACCTGCCGGCGCTGCGGCAGGAGATGGACTACCTGCGCGCGGTCGCTACCGGCAGCCCGCCGACCCCCGTCCTCGGCATCTGCCTGGGCGCGCAGTTGCTGTCGCGCGCGATGGGAGGCGAAGTGCAGCCCACCGGCGGCTACCAGTTCGGCCTGCGCAAGATCGACGTGACCGCGGCTGGCGCCGCCGATCCGGTGTTCCGGGAGATCGCCGTACCCCTGGTGCCGACCCTGCACGGCGAGCGGTTCACGGTGCCGGACGGCGGGGAGCTGCTCGCGGAGGGAACGATGCTGCGCCGCGACGGCGCGTGGCTGCGCTTCCCGATGGCGTTCCGCTACGGGCTCTCCTATGGCTTCCAGTTCGAGCCGCAGCTCACCCTGGACGAGCTGCGCGTCTGGAACCGGGAGCTGGCCGGCGACTACGAGCTGATGGGCGACCGCTTCGACCCGGCCGCGGAGGCGGAGCGCAACCTGCGCGAATTCACCGCCTACGCCCCCCTCTACGAGCGGCAGATGGCGCGCATGCTACGCGCGTTCCTGCAGCAGATGCCCGCATGAACGGCGGCGTTCCGGGAGCCGATTCCGACGGCTTCGCGGTTCCTCGGCAGATCCTTTCGCTGCTCAACGGGTTCGACAGACCCTGGTGGGTGGCCGGCGGCTGGGCCGTGGACCTGTTCGTCCGCCGCCTCACCCGTCTGCACAAGGACATCGAGATCGCCCTGTTCCGTCACGACCAGTCGGCCCTGCAGGAACACCTTGCGGGATGGAGCCTGAGGAAGGTGGTGGACCACCGGCGGGTCTCCTGGCTCCCGGGCGAGTGGCTGACCCTGCCCGTGCACGAGATCCATGGACGCGGTCCCGAGGGGCAGGCGCTGGAGATCCTGCTGAACGAGTACGACCGCGGGCGATGGGTGTTCCGGCGCGACTCAGCGATCACGCGGCCCGCGAAGCTGATCTACGCCCGCTCGGCGGAAGGGGTGCCGTTCCTGCGGCCGGAGATCGTCCTGCTGTACAAGAGCAGAGGAGCGGGGCCGGACGACCACGCGGACTTCGAGCAGGCGGTTGGACTGCTCGACCATGAGAGCCGCACGTGGCTTGGTGCGGCCGTGCGGCGTCACGTCCCCGGTCACCGATGGCTGCATGACCTGTGAAGCGGTTGGCTCCCGAATCTTCCGTGTCGGATCACCGACCAATCGATCGTGCGCTGGCCGTTCTCGCGCATCACCGCCGCCGGAGTGGAGCAGCCGTCTGCGCATGACTTCGGCGCTGAAGTTCGCTCAGCGCCGAAGTCCGGCTGCGAGGAGCCCACCGCGCCTCGTCCGTGGAGCCTCCCGATTCGCAGGGAAACGTCCTGTCGTGTTCCGCGAACCAGGGCACGGCATGACATGCTGACCAGGCTTACGGTCCGGAACTTCAAGCGCTTCGGGGAGTTGCTGGTCGATCTGGGCAACCCGGTGGTCTTCATCGGCCCGAACAACTCGGGAAAGACCTCGGCGATGCAGGCGCTCGCGCTGTGGGACGTGGGCCTGAAGCGCTGGAACGAGAGGCGGGCCGGCCGGTAGACACCGGAGAAGCTTCCGGGCGTCACCGTCGACCGGCGCGACCCCTTGTAGATCCTTGACCGGACGCGGTAGACGATCCTGCGTTGAGCGCCGCCTCGTACTTCTCGCAGTCTTCCATGAAGCCCGGGATCCGCTGGTGACGGCCGCCTTGTACGTGAGCCCCTCGATCTCGACCGCGAAGCGCCGTGCCGGCCACGCGAAGTCGAACCGCCAGTCGCGCGTCGGATGGAACACGAACTCGCGCACGTACTCGCCGATGCCGTTCAGCCGCAGGCAGTCGACCATCGCCTGCTCCGCCTTTGCTGCCCGGCCCTGGCGATCGCCGCCTGCGCGTCGGTGCTGCCGCGCTTACGCGGTATCCTCACCGTGCTCGTGCTCGTGCTCGTGCTCGTGCTCGACAACCGGCGGCCCCTGCAGGTGCAGCAGCAGGTCGATGCGCGCGAACGTGATCCTGAAGCGCATCCCGCCCGTCGCCCGCGATTCGCCGGCGACGGTCACGGTGAGCTGGTAGCCGGCGGCGTGCGTGGCCGCGTCGATCAACGTGCTCCAGCGCGCGTCGCGCGCGAGGACCTCGCCGCGGCCGAGTACTTCGAGCTCGGGAAGCTCCGGGATCCCCGCCGTGCGAGGCCAGTAGAAGCAGACGATCGCCAGGAATCTCATCCCGGCCGCGGATACTAACCGATCGGCCGCGGGTCCCGTTTCCGGTGAACTCTCAGCTGAGATCCCACCCGACCGGTAAGTCGCAGTCCAAGAACTCCCCGAGCACGCCCTCGTAGAGCGCCGTCGACCGCGACTGGGCGCGCTCAAGCTCACCGGGCGAGGAGAACTCATCGAAGAGCTCGTCGCGCAGCTTCACGATCGTCTCGGTTCCGCAGACGGCCGCGATGTTCAACCACGCGAAGGCAAGCTCCACCACGTCTGCGTCGAACGGCTCCCAATACTCCCGCAGTTGGAAGTCCCCCGACTCGTCGTCCAACGTCACGATGTCCTGCTGGAATATGAGCAGGTAGACCACCGCGTACGCGACCATACCCGTCTCCGAGCCGTGTTCGGCCGCCAGGAGAAACCACTCGCCGGCGCGCCCCATGTCAGCCGGCACGCCATTGCCGACCATGTAGCGCAATCCGGCCACGCCCATCGCCTCCACGTCATCCTCCGCGGCCAGTTCCTCAAGCAACGCCATCGGCGCGGCCTCGTAGGTCGATACGGCGCCCGCTTCCTGCGCGAGCGCCGCCGCGGCGCCGGCGCAGAGCGCCAGCACCACGGCCGCAGCCACGCTACCGAGTGAGCGTCGCATCGTAGGTGATCGTTCCGCACGACGCGGTAATCCTGCCCGTCAGGGTGAGCGTCTCCCGCGCGACCGCGAAGACGACGGTGATGCGGCGCTGCTCGTCCGTGCAGCCAGGCCCCGTGAGCCCTCCGACCTGCACCAAGTGCCCGTCGTCCGCCGTCCAGTTTCCGGCAGCGTCGATCGTACCGGCCACCGTTATCGTCGTCGGCTCCGGCTCCGGCTCCGGCTCGTCGTCGTCTGCCCCGCCCCGCCCTCCGGCAGGGCCGGCCTCGCCAGCCGGGCCGGCCGGCGCCGTTCCCAGTGATGCCCGTTCGGCAGTGAGCGTGACGGCCGCGCCGTCCTGCGCCACCTCGACAGCGAGATCGAACTCGAACGAGGCGATGACGCTACTCCTGTCCACGGTGACCGTCTGCCGAATATCCAACATCCCGCTGTAGGTGCCGGCCACGTCGGGCAGCTGCACCTCGTCATCATTCACGACGGCTCCTCCTCCGGTGCTCGCCATCTCCTCGCACGCGGCGACGGCGAGCACCACGATCACGCCAACGATCAGCCGCCATCCATGTGCACGATGCACTCGGCCGCGAACACGTCGATTTCGTGCAGGCCCATGGCGATCGCCCGCATCAGGCGGGCATGCATCCGCAGCACTTCCGCGGCGCGGTTCAGGTCGGTGCCCTCGTAGAGCACCTGGTCGTCGAATCTGGCTGTCCATCGATATTCCTCCTCGATGTGCGTTTCGCTCCTGCCCGAGTTCTTCAACCCGATCAGGTAGTCACCGTGTTTGGCCCAGTCGAGCGTGCCCGCCGCTGTAGCTGCGGTCGCCGTACTGGTCGGGATCCGCCGGCGGCAGAGGCGCATCGATGCGCCCGCCGGCGTCGTAGGTCGCGGGCTCCTCGCTCACGCGAAGTCACCGACGTCCGCGCAGGTGTGTTGCTTCCTGGTGAGCGTCAGCCGGCGCCGGGGCGCCGCTTGGCTCTGCCCGGCGTGCTGTGCCGGGCGCCGAGGCCGAGGCGCTCGCGGACGCTCGGGATAGTCCGATCGGAGCGCCGTGACGCATGAAGAGCTTCACAACGCGCAGCGGGCACTTCCAACGCAATTATCCGGATCCCACGGAGCACGAGCGCGAGTTCACGCGCTGGCGTTGCGGCAACGACCTGTACTGGTTCAGCCCGCAGTTCCGCGGCTGGGCGAGGGAGTGTCCGGCGACCGTGTGAAACGGAATCCCACGGCTGGCTCTGCGGGGGAACTCGAACATCGGAATTCGACCCTCGTTCCGCTGCCGAGCGACCACTGCAAGAAGATGTGGGTCTGCGTTGCGGGCGCGCAGGAGATCCTCGCCGACCCCGGCGGCTTGCGCACGGCGCTGTTCAGCACTTCGGACAGCTTGGCGGAGAAGAATGTTGATGGCGGAGCGAAAATCGAAGCCCCGGCGGGCTCTTCGCGACGAAGGTAGTCACCCGGTTCTTCTCGATGGTTGTCGAGGTCCTGGGTTTGTGGGGAGACAGGGTGTGTTGCCCACCGGGGCTCCTGCACGGATCGTACAGCCATGCTCTCCCTCTACTCTTGCCACTGTTGAGACCGCTCTACAACCCACGTTCGGGCATTTTCTCAACGGTCGGGAATTTCCTGAGTGGCCGGCCGACAGCCTCTCGGACGGGCCATGGAAGCAGCCTGCACCGGCCTTTATGTGAGCCCATTCCCGCCGGTTCCCACCCGCGGCCCTTCCTGAACGGCCAATCACGGCTCCCTGAACGGACCAAGAACCCCCAGGGAGGTCGCGAGCTTCCTCACTGACCGGCGAGCAAACTGGTATTATCACCTAGAGGAGATGGAACGCGGAGTGAAGCCCCCGATGCGGTCTGCCTATCGCGAGCTTGCGACACCAAGCATGGTGTGGCTGGTAGCCGGTATTGCCTTCAGCCTGATGGCGATCGTGGCTGTACTGGGCCCGATGGGCACACTACACACATTGACTCTCACTCAAAGACTTGCCTACTTCGGAGCGATCACCATCGTTGAGGTGCCGATCTGCTTCGCTTCGGGGCTGTTCACGATGTACGTGATGCGCAAACGCGGCTTGATTCAGCTCATGCTTGCACTGGCTCTGATGTGTTCCTTTGTAGTCGCGCCCGGTGCTCCCTTGGCCGTGAGCCTTTATGGAGTGTTTCACGGTGGCGCTTTGCCGAAGGCCAGCTTGATCGAGATCTATGCGTTTGGCGTGTTGATGTTTAGTACCGGAACCGGTTTGGCGTTCTATGTCCTGTGCTTGCGGGTCACGCGACTGGCTCAGCGCAACGGCGAGGCCAAAGTCCCTTCCGATGTGTCACCTTCCGTCTTCGACGGGTCCGAAGATGTCGCTGTCGCAATGTCGGTCGGGAGTACCTCGGCCACGGCGGGCGACGACCGGCCTCAGTATTCCGCTCCCGCGCGGGTCGGTGACTCCGCGTCCAACGCCCCAGGCGCTACCGTTGAGAGCTCTGGCGCGCAACCGCCTGACAGCGGGGTCAGCGCTCCCGAACTGCGCCTGCCCGCAGAGATAGGGGAAGACATCGTCTATGCTCATGTTTCCGGACACTATGTAGAGGTCGTTACGACAGCCGGCACAGCCGTCGTGATGATGCGGCTGTCCGACGTGGCAAGAGCCCTGGAGAAGCAGGGAATGCAGACTCATCGCTCGTACTGGGCAGCATATCGCCACATCGTTCGACTGCAGAGCACCGATCATCGTGGTGTGCTGCATCTCACCGCGGACCAGAGGGTTCCGGTAAGCCGCTCGTTTCATCGTGCCGTTCGAGCGTACATGGCGAACCGTAACGACCGCAGTTCGACCCTCTCAGCAGGCGGTTGAGGCGATCTACCAATTACGCTCGATGGTGCGCGGCATCAGTGCACGGAACCAAGTCTTGTACATGGGCGTTCGCAGATTGTCGCGCTCCATTTCGGAAATTGTGGTTCTGATCGCATCGGCAGGCCCTCTCTTCCACGCTGCCGATGATCCGTTTGAATCGGCAGATCGCTACTTCTGTTCGGCATCTCCGAACGGCCCGTTCTTTGCCCGGCTTGGGTTGCCCACGGCGCCCGCGCGACGGACGGCGTTCCGTTCCTGCGCGGCCGGAGGTCGTGCTTCTCTACAAGAGCAGGGACGGGGGCCCGAACAGCCACGCCGACTTACAGCGGGCGGCACCGCTGCTCGCCCTGGAGAGCCGCTCGTGGCTTGCTGCGGCGCTGCAACGTCACCGTCCCGGCGATCCGTGGCTGGATGGACTGTGAAGCGGCGAAGTTGAGTCTCGCGCTGCACATGACTTCGGCGCCGAAGTTCGCCCGGCGTCGGGGCGACCGGCTTGCGCGTAGCCGAACCGACCCTTGACCACGGAGCCTATCGGCTCGCAGAGAAACGTCCTATCGTGTGCCGCGATCAGGACACGGGTGTCGCATGCTGACCAGGCTTACGGTCCGGAACTTCAAGCGCTTCGGGGAGTTGGTGGTCGATCTGGGCAACCCGGTGATCTTCATCGGGCCGAACAACTCGGGCAAGACCTCGGCGATGCAGGCGCTCGCGCTTTGGGACGTGGGCCTGAAGCGCTGGAACGAGAGGCGAGGCGGCCGGAAGACACCGGAGAAGCGTCCCGGAGTCACGGTGAACCGGCGGGACCTGGTCTCGATTCCCGTCCCGGAGGCCAACCTGCTGTGGCGCAACCTGCGGGTGCGCGACGTGCGCAGCGTCGACGGGCGGCAGCGGACCAGCAACATCCGCATCGACATCGTCGTCGATGGCGTGACCGACGAGCGCGCGTGGACCTGCGGTCTGGAGTTCGACTACGCCAACGAGGAGTCGTTCTACTGCCGGCCGTTGCGGGTCGGCGGCGGATCGCCGGAGCGGATGGCGGTGCCCGAGGCGGCGGCGAAGGGCCGCATCGCCTTCCTGCCGCCGATGTCCGGGCTCGCCGCGACGGAGGCGCGGCTCGACGCGGGCTCCGTGAACGTGCGCATCGGCGAGGGCCGGACCGCCGAGGTGCTGCGCAACCTCTGCTATAGCGTCCACCGGGAGCGCGAGGACCAGTGGGAACAGCTCGTCGCCTGGATTCGCCGGCTATTCGGGGCGGAGCTCCTGCCGCCGCGCTACCTCCCCGAACGGGGCGAGATCACGATGAGCTACCGCGAGGGCGGCACGGCGCTCGACCTGTCCTCGTCCGGGCGCGGCCTTCAGCAGACGCTGCTCCTGCTGGCGTACCTGTACGCCAATCCGGGCTCGCTGCTGCTGCTGGACGAGCCGGACGCCCACCTGGAGATCCTGCGCCAGCGCCAGACATACCACCTGCTGTCGGAAGTCGCGCGCGACACCGGCTGCCAGGTGATCGCCGCCAGCCACTCGGAGGTGATCCTCAACGAGGCGGCGGGCAGGGACACGGTGATTGCCTTCGTCGGCGCGCCACACCGGATCGCCGACCGCGGCAGCCAAGCGCTGAAGGCGCTCACGGAGATCGGCTTCGAGCAGTACTTCCACGCGCGCGAGACCGGCTGGGTGCTGTACCTGCGGAGCTCGACCGACTTGGCGGTGCTGCTGGCCTTCGCGCGGCGGCTCGGCCACGAGGCCGCCTCCGAAGCGCTGTCCCGGCCGTTCGTGCGCTACGTCGCCAACAACGCGAGCGAGGTGACGCGCCACTACCACGCACTGCGGGAAGCGGTGCCCGCGCTGCGCGGTATCGCCCTGTTCGACCGCGTGACGGACGGCCCGCCGGACATCGCCCCGGTCGAGTGCCTGGTGTGGGAACGGCGCGAGGTCGAGAACTACCTGTGCACCCGGCGGACGCTGGAGGCGTACGCGGCGGAGTCGAGCGATGTCGACCGCCTGGGCTCGCTATTCGCGCCGCCGGAAGTGGAGCGCCGCCGCGTGGCGATGAACGACGCGATCGCGGAGGTGGAGAAGGCGCTGGCCGCGGACGGCACGGCGGCGCCGTGGAGCACCGACCTCCGGGCGGGCGAACAGGTCCTGGAGCCCATCGTCGCGGCCTTCTTCCGCCAGCTCGACCTGCCGTCAGCGAACAGGGGCTTCCAGGAGCTGGTCGAGCACGTGCCGGAGGACGAGATCGCGCCGGAGATCGCCGGCAAGCTGGACGCCATCGCGCGGGTCGCGGCCGGCCCAAGCCCTGCGCCGGAACCCTGACCGGGGTGCCGCCGTTCCGGCGTGCAGCGGGGACGTCACCTTCGGTGGACGCACCTTTGGTGGACGCTGCCGGCGCGAACGCGCAGGATGGCCGCATGGGTGTTCTTGACAGGTTCTCGCTGCGCGGCAAGACGGCGGTGGTGACCGCGGGGGCGGGGCCGCTGTTCGGCAGCAGCATCTCGGAGGCGCTGGCGGAAGCCGGCGCGCGCGTGATCACCGCATCCCGGTCGCTCGAGCGCAACCGGGAGTTCGCGGCGGCGCTGGCCGCGAAGACCGGCGCCGAGGTGCACGGCATGGAGCTGGACATCGGCGACGCGGCGGCGATCGAGCGCTTCCACGCCGAGGTCATCGACCGCTTCGGGAACGTCGAAGTATTGGTCAACAGCGCGCTGGCCCGCGATGCGACCGCCGGCAGCTTCGAGACACAGACCATCGATGCCTGGCAACAGTCCGCGGCCGGCGACATGGTCGGGCTGTACGCCATCTGCAAGGCGTTCGTCGGCTCGATGGTCGCCGCCGGGGGAGGCAGCATCATCAACATCTCCAGCATCTACGGCGTGGTCGGCAACGATCCTTCGCTCTACGAGGACACCGAGATGGTGCAGCCGCCGAATTACAACTTCATCAAGGCCGGAATGATCAACTTCACCCGCTACGTCGCCAACTACTACGGCAGGAAGGGCGTGCGCGCGAACTGCATCTCGCCCGGCGGCTACTACACCGGGCAGGCCGGCCCGTTCGTGGAGCGCTACAACAAGCGCGTGCCGATGGGCCGCATGATGGACAACGAGGACCTCAAGGGCGCGGTGGTGTTCCTGGCCTCGGACGCGTCGGCGTACGTGACCGGCCACAACCTGTTGGTGGACGGCGGCTTCACGACGATCTGATGCGCGCGGCCGGCGGCGCTACCCGAACCAGATGCCCAGGTACTTGGTGAACCAGAACAGCCCGATGTAGGTGCCAACGCCGGCGACGGCCAGGACGGCCAGCAGCCGCCACGACCGGCGCGCTCCCGCCAGGGTGCACATGCGCCGCTTGCGCAGGTACAGCACGACCGCAACCGTCGCGACGGCCAGGCCGAAGGCGCGGAAAAACCAGGCGTAGCCGTAGTAGAGGGTGTCGCCCAAGGTGACCGCCTCCGCCGCGGTGGCGATGCCGAGCAGCACCAGCACCACCGGCGACACGCAGCACATGATGCCGGCGAGCCCGGAAAGCAGGCCGAACTTGATGCCCTTGCGGATCTCGCCGCCGTGTGCGGCGGCCTCGGCGTGCATCGCTCCGCTCAGGCCGCGCGGATCTCGGCGATCACCGGCGCGTGGTCGCTGGCGATCATGCCGTCCTTCTTCTTGCGGTAGTCGCGGTCGATCGTGACCGCCTCTGTCCGCTCCGCGAGCGGCGGCGTGGCCAGCAGGAAGTCGATGCGCAGGCCCAGGTTCTTGTGGAAGTTGCCGGCGCGATAGTCCCACCAGGAGAACTGCTGGAGCTCCGGGTTCACGGCGCGGAACACATCCACCGTGCCCAGGGCGAGCAGCGCCTGGAAGCGGTCGCGCTCCTCGGCGGTGTGGAAGATCTTCTCCCGCCACGTCTCCTCGTCCCAGGTGTCCAGCGCGGCCGGGCAGAGGTTGAAGTCTCCGCCGATCACGAGCGGCCGATCGGGGCGCAGCTCGCGCTCCGCGAAGCTCACCAGTCCGTCGAGGAACGCCAGCTTGTGGCCGAACTCCGGGTGCTCGACGGTACGCCCGTTGGGGACGTACACCGACACGCAGTCGAGCGGGCCGAGCCGGTCGACCTCGGCCCGCACGCCGATCAGCCGTGCCCCCTGCTCCTCCAGCCCCGGCAGGCCGCGGCTGGTGACCTCCGCGGTGCGTACCGTCTCCTCCCGGGCGAGGACGGCCACGCCGTTCCAGCTCTTCTGGCCGTGCACGAGCGCCCGGTACCCGGCTTCGCGGAACTCGTCGTGCGGGAAGCGGTCGTCGGGCACCTTGAGTTCCTGCAGCAGCGCCAGGTCGGGGGCGCGCGCCGCCAGCCAGTGCCGGACGAAGCCCAGCCGCGCCTGCATGCCGTTGATGTTCCAGGTGGCGATGGTCATCGCGGCGCCGTCAGCCGTCCGTCCGCCAGCCGGCTTCGGCCAGCGCGGCGAGCCCGTAGTCGAACTCGCCTCTGATGTGCGGGATGTCCGGCATCCGGTACTCGAAGTCGAGCGACACCGAGCGCTGGTAGCCGGCCCGCTGCAGAGCCTCCCGGAACGCGGCGAAGTCGACGGTGCCGCGGCCGGGCGTCAGCTCCAGGTCCTGGCGGAAGTCGCGCGTGTCGCTGCCGGACGCGTCGCGCAGGTGCACGTGCCGCAGGCAGTCGCCCAGGAAGGCGAACAGGTCGTCCGGGTCGTAGCCGATCACGCCCCAGTGGCTGGTGTCGACGGTGGCGGCCACCGCCGGATGGTCGATCTCCTCGAACATCGCCTTGACGTGCTCGACCGAGTCGGTGATCTGGAACAGGTGCGGGACCTCCAGGTGGAGGTACATCCCCAGGTCGGAAGCGATCCTCGCCTGTTCCCTGAACGCCCCGGCCGCCGCCTTCAGGTGGCGCAGCCACTCGCGCTCGTCGAGCTGCCGCCGGGCGGTGCTCATCGTCACCGTGCGCACCCCCAGGCGGGAGGCCAGCTCCAGGTACCAGCGGCCGCGCGCGACCGCCTCGCGCGCATCGCCTGAGTCGGTGTAGTCGAAGAAGCGGTCACGTCCGTCGGGCTCCCAGCGTCCGAGCGAGATGTTGCACGCCATCGCCCGCACGGCGTTGCGGTCGAGGACGTCGGCCACCGCCTCGGCCGTGGTGTCCGGGTAGGGCAGGTGCACGCAGAAGGAGCCCATGTGGCTGATCTCGACCTCGCGGAATCCGGTGTCGGCCAGTTGGGCGAGCGCGGTCTCGAGCCCGTACGCGGAGTAGCCGAGGGTGGTGGCGGCGTGGATCTTCATCGTCGGCCATAATGATGCGAATGGAGGACCGATGCTAACCCTGTTTGCCGAGCTCACCCGTGAGGAGGCGCGCGAGCGCGCCGCCGATTCGCTGGCGGTCGTGCCGACGGCGTCGATCGAACAACACGGCCCGCACCTGGCCGTCGTCACCGACACGCTGCTGGTGACCACGGTCGCCCGCCGCAGCGCCGAGGAGACCGGCGGCTCCGTGGTGGTCACGCCCACCGTCTGCTACGGAAACTCGCACCATCACCGCCCCCATCCCGGCGTGCTGTCGCTGCAGTCCGACGTGTTCCTGGCCACTACCCGCGACGTGATCGAGGGGCTGAGCCTGTCCGGCTACCGGCGGATCCTGCTGCTGAACGGCCACGGCGGCAACACCGCCGCCAACCAGGTCGCCGCGCAGGATGCGGTCAACCGCTACGGGCTGCCGGGCAAGGTGCACGCGGCCCCCTACTGGGACGTGGCGCGTGCGGCCCTGGTGGCCGGCGGCCTGGAGAACGACCGGCTCCCCGGCCACGCCGGCCACTTCGAGACGGCCATGGTGATGGCGGTCCGCCCGGAGCTGGTGCGCCAGGAGGTGCTGGACGACTTGCCTGCGGTCGACCGGGAACGGATCGGGCTGCCGGCCGGCAAGCCGGGCACCGCGACGCAGCAGAACCGCGACTGGGGGATCGGCCCCGGCTACACCGACGACCCGGCGTCCGCCACGCCGGAGGCGGGCAGGCGCTACCTGCAGATCATCATCGAAGAGGTGAGCAGGCTGTACGCCAGCCTGTGAGCCGGCGGGCCGGCGCTACGCGCGGGTCTCCGAGTCGCCGTTGTCCGGTTTGGACTCCGGGCGTTTGAACAGGCCGTCCAGCGTGCCCTTGATCGAGTCGATCCCGTCCCAGACGGTCGCCTTGGCCTTCTCGAACCCGTCCTGGTAGCTGCCGGCCGCTTCCTGGAAGTCGGCGGCCGCGTCGTCCGGCTCCTGGCCGCGGCGCACGTAGTCGCCGTCCAGGACCGCCTGGTAGGAGCCGGCGTCCACCCAGGTCTTGAGCTCGGTCAGGCGCAGCACGGCGAACGGGTGGCGCTGGCCGAGCAGGTTCAGCACCTTGTAGACCTGATCCAGGAAGCCGGAGTCCTTGCGGTACTCCTCCGCCTGCTCGAAGAACGCGCCGATGTTGAGCTGGCTGGTGTCGCCGCCGCCGGCCAGCTTCATCAGCAACTCGTAGCTGCCGCCGGTCTCCTGGCAGACCAGCAGCCCGGCGCGGTCGGCGCTCAGCTCGCTCTTGCGGTCCCATTCCAGCAGCGCCAGGAGGATCGGCAGCACGATGAGCTGCCCGACGCGTACGTACGACAGGGATACCTGCAGCAGCATTGCCAGGAGCGTCTTGTACAGGGCGTGCCCGCTCAGGCAGTGGCCGAGCTCGTGGCCGATCACGGCGATCAGCTCGTCGTCGCTCATGGTGTGCACGATGGAGCTGGTCAGCGTGATGAACGGCCGGTCGACGCCGACGATGGTGCCGTTCAGGATCGGGTGCTGGACGATGTACAGCTCCGGCGTGAGCTCGGCGTCCAGGCAGGTGCTGGCCTCCTGCAGCAGCACGTTGATGCGCGGGAACTGGCGGTCGTCCACGCGCACGGCGGAAGCCAGGTGCAGGAGGCGCAAGGAACGCTCGGTGGTCGAACCGATGAACTTGCGCAGCAGTTCGTCGAATCCCGGGATCTTCTTCAGCGCGTTCAGCGCGGCGCGGTCAGCGGGATGCTCCCAGGTGCGGGAGCTGATCTCGGGAAAGGCGCGCTTTCCGGCGCGGCCACTCTTCAAGACTGCGGTGCTGCCCTGCTCGGCCATGGATTCCCCCTCCCGCGCCCGGCCGGCACGGGTATGGGCAAACGTACGCCGGGGCAGGGGAGGGGGCAAGGTCGCCCGAGTACCGGTACACTGCCGCGGATGGCGACCGACACATCCTCCGGCGGGCTCAGTGGCGCCCGCAACCGCTACGGGGACTTCATCATCGACGCCGGCAGCCTGCCGCCGTCAGCATCCGCGTTCGCCGAGCAGCTCGGCCGGGCGTTGCCGGCCTGGCGGCCCGGCCACAAGGTGCTGTGGCTGGAAGTGCCGCTGCATGCGGCCGCTCTGATCCCGGTCGCGGTCGAGTCCGGCTTCAGGTTCCACCACGCGCGGCCGGAAGCGGTCACGCTCACGCTGGCGCCGGCGCCGGACAGTTTCGTGTATCCGAACCCATCGCACTACGTCGGCGCGGGCGGAGTGGTGATCGACGACCGGCGCCGCGTGCTGGTCGTCAGCGAGCGATTCCGCGGCGACATGAGCCGGCCCTACTACAAGCTCCCCGGGGGGTTGCTGCACCACCGCGAGGACTTGGCCGACGCGGTGACGCGCGAGGTGTTCGAGGAGACCGGCGTCCGTACGCGCTTCCTGGCGATCAACTCGATCCGGCACCGCCACACCGGGGCGTTCGATCACTCCGACCTGTACGTCGTCTGCCGGCTGGCTCCGCTGAGCGAGGAGATCGTCATCCAGGCCAGCGAGATCGAGGAGTGCTTCTGGATGCCGGTCGACGACTACCTCACGTCGCCGGACGTGCACGACTTCAACCGCCGCATCGTCCGCGACGCGCTGGTCAGCCCCGGCCTGCCGTACTCGTCCATCGTGCCGGACGCCGAGGTCTTCATGGCGGACGGGGCCGGATGACCGCGCCGGCCGCCGAGCGCTAACCCTTCACCGAACCGATCATTGCCCCCTTGACGAAATACCGCTGCAGGAACGGATACAGCAACAGGATGGGTGCCGTGGCGACCATCGTCGTGGCGAACTTGATGGTGTCGGCGATCCTCTCGTGATCGCCCATGGATCCGGCATCACCGCCGCCGATCATCGTCTCGGCGGAGTTGGCGATGAGGATCTCGCGAAGGATCAGCGAGATCGGATACTTGAGCCGGTCGCGCAGAAAGATCATCACGTAGAAGTAGCCGTTCCAGCGCGAGACGCCGTAGAACAGCACCATGGTCGCGACCACGGGCGCGGCCACCGGCAGAATGATGCGGAACAGGATCGTGAAGTCGTTGGCGCCGTCGATCTTCGCGGACTCCTCCAGGCTATCGGGAATGGTCATGAAGTAGGTGCGCATGATGATCAGGTTGTAGGCGCTGATCGCGAACGACAGGATCACCGACCAGTGGCTGTCGAGTAGCCCGAGCGAGCGCACCGTCAGGTAGAATGGCACCAGTCCGCGCTCGAACAGCAGCGTGACGACCGCCATCACCATGACCACCGGTTTCCAATAGAGGTTCTTCCGTGACAGCACGTAGGCGGCGAAGCTGGTCAGCAGCAGGTTGACCGCCGTGCCGACGGCGACCAGGTGCACGGAGTTCATGAAGCCGCGCACCACCATCGGGTTGTTGAACACCAGCCGGTAGGCGGCGCTGCTGAAGCCCAACGGCCCGGCCAGCGGCCCGGTGTGCGCCATCAGCCGGTGACCGTCGCTCAGCGACGCAGCCAGGACGTAGTAGAGCGGATACAGCATCGTGACGCACAGAACGATCAGGAACGCCCCGTTCAGTGAGTCGAACACCAGGCTCCCGGCGGAGCGCTTGTGAACCGCCACGCTACCAGAGGCTCGTGTCGTTGACGCGGCGGCTGATCGCGTTGGCCATCACCACCAGCGCCAGGTTGATAAGGGAGTTGAACAGACCCACGGCGGTGCCGTAGCTCCAACTGAAGTCGAGCAGGCCCTTGCGGTAGACGAACGTGGCGATCACGTCCGCCGTCTCGTAGATCGACGGGTTGTACAGCAGGATGATCTTCTCATGACCGACGGTCATGAGCTGACCCAGGCGCAGGATGAGCAGCACGACGATGGTCGGCGCGATCGACGGCAGCGTGATGTGACGGAGCTGGCGGAACCGGTTGGCGCCGTCGATGGTGGCGGCTTCGTATAGCTGCGGGTCGATGGCTGACAGTGCCGCCAGGTAGATGATGCTCCCCCAGCCGATCTCCTGCCAGATGCCGCTGGCGACGTAGAAGCCTCGGAAGTAGCGCGGATCCTGGAAGAAAGGAATCGGATCCGCACCAAAAAGGCCCCGAAGGTCGTTGAACAGGCCGCCGCTCTGAGCAAATTCCAACAAGAGGCCGCACACCACGACCAGGGAGATAAAATGCGGAAGGTAGGTGAGGCTCTGGACGGCGCGCTTGAAGCTGGCCGTACGCACCTCGTTGACGAGCAGCGCCAGGATGATCGGCGCCGGGAATCCCCAGACCAGGCTGAGGACGCTGATCAGGATCGTGTTGCGGATGATGCGTACGGCGAAGTAGGACTCGAAAAAATCCTGAAAGTACTTGAGCCCGACCCACGGGCTGCCGAAGACGCCGAGTGCCGGCGTGAAGCGCTTGAAGGAGATGACCAGCCCGAACATGGGCGCGTAGTAGAAAACGAGGAAGAACGCCACCACCGGCGCCGCCATGAGATAGACGGTGCGGTTCCGTACGAAATCGCTCCTGAGCATCCTGCCGTAGCCGGCGCCGAGGAACCTCGGGCGGGCCGCCAGTTCAGGCGTTGCCGTACGTTCGCGCTCAGCCATCCCGTCAATCTCCAGTACGCGACAGAGCGGCCCGGCGCCGCGCCGGGCCGCTCTGTCGCATCCTACCCGATGTCAGCCGCCGAACGAACGGCGGGCGGGCGTCAGCGTGCGTTGTACCTGTCCAGGCCCGCCTGCTTGATCTGGGCGGCGCGTTCGATGCCCATCTGCTGCAGCCGGCTCTGGTACGAGCCGAAGTTGGACAGCGGCTCTTGGCCGGTGATGAACTTGACCACCATCTCGTCGACGTAGGTGCTGATGTCGCTCATCATCTCGGCCAGCTCCTCGGCTTCATCGGGCGTGGCCGTAACCGCCGGGAGCTTGTGCGCCGCCGCTTCGGTCTGGCCCCAGATCTGCACCGCGTGCCGCTGCTGCGGCCGCCGCGCGTACTGGTACATGTAGCGCCGGTCCTGGACGATCGGGCCGGAATAGAAAGCGCGGGTGTAGAGTCCGCCCATCTGCGCCAGGGTCCTGCCGTCCGCATCGGCGTTCATGGCGTCGGTGTATACCGGCCAGCGCTCGCCTTCGAATCCCGGGTAGCTGGTGGACCATTGGTAACTGTCGCCTTCCAGCCCGAAGTTGAACAGGACGTGACCCTCCTCCCCGTAGGCGAAGTCCGCGAACTGTGCGGCCAACGCCACGTCGCGGGCCTGGGTGGTGATGGCCATTCCCTGGCCCGGCAGGGGATTGTCGCGCTGCCCGAAGAACGGCGTGTCGCCCTCCTTGAGGACCGGATAGGCGGCAGCGACGATATCGAAAGACCCCTCGCCGCCGTTGGCGTCCAGGTAGGCGCCGATGCCGGAGCCGGTGTAGGAGAGCCATGCCCCGGCCGTGCCGTTGAGGATCTTGGCGTCGAAGGTGTTGCGCTCGTTGCTGAACGACTCGGGGTCCACCAGGCCCTGGTCGAACCAGCCCTTGAAGAAGGTGAGAAACTCCCCAAACTGGTCTTCGTACGGGCCGTAGTGCACCTGGCCGCCGTCGTCCCGGTAAAAGTCCCAGATGATCCCGAACGGCTGGATGAAGGCGCTGCGGTTCATGCCGCGCCCTCGCCGGAAATTCGTGAACGTCAGCGGATATTCGACCAGACCCTCCGACTTGAAGGCGCTCAGCACCTGCTCCCAGTCGTCGAGCGTCTCCGGAACCTCCAAGTCGAGCTGATCCAGCCAGTCGGCGCGGAGCTGTGGGCCGAAGAACACCATCAGGTAGTCGTCCCCGCGGATGAACGGGAACATGTACAGCGTGCCGGTATCGGTCTTGGCGGCCTTCAGCCACTCGGGGTTCTTGGCGAACAGCGCGCTCAGGTTGGGGGCATGCTCGTCGATCACGTCGTTGAGCCGGATGATGACGCCGTCGGATATCGCCTTCTCCGGACCGCCCGGATAATCGCGCGACCAGTGGGCGTAGATCATGTCCGGCAGATCGTTGGACGCGATCATCAGGTTGAAGCTCTCCTGCTCCTGGCCTTGTGCCGGATGAATCCAGGTCACGTCGACGCCGGTGCGGCTCATCACCTCCTGGTAGAGTGGTGTCTCCGAGAGACTCGAAACCGAAACCGCGGCGTTATACCACAGCCCTTCCCAGATGGTGAGCTCTCGGGGCCCCTCGGCGGCATTCTCCTCGGACGGAGCGCCGAATGCGAAGGCGGCGACGTACAGTGCCGCCGCGACGATACACACTCTCTTCATGACAACCTCCAGTGGCGAGTGTCGAACGGTTCATGCTCCTTTCGCGGGTTTCGCCCTGTAAATCGCGAAGTCGGCACATCCGTCGCGCAAACAGGAGGTTTCCGTCTCGTGTTTGACACGTCCGTCGCGGATCGTGAAGTTCCTGCGATCAGACGGCCTGGTCGTGCAGCGTCGCCTTGTACTCGCCTGGCGTGACCCCTTCGCTCGCCTTGAAGCCGCGGATCAGGGCGTTGCTGTCGGCAAACCCGATCCGATCGGCGATCTCACGCACGGTGAGCTCCGTCGTCTCGATCAGGCGCTTCGCCTTGGCGACACGCAGGGTCTTGACGTAGGTGCTGATGCCGATGCCGAACTGTTCGCGAAAGAAGCGCGCTATGTAGGCGCTGTTGCGCTGAACGTGGCCGGCGATCGCCTCCGGGCCGAGGTTGCGCTCGTCGCTGTGATCTTCGATGTACCCGATGATCGACTGCCGCAGGTGATCGATGTGCGGGGTGCGCTGGGCGCGCACGTGCCGGCACACCTCGGTGAGGATGGTCTGCATCTCTTCCTGCAGCCCTTCGAGAGAGCGGCAGGCGGTCAGCCGCGACACCGGCTGCATGCGTGCCCAGAACTCCGCGTCCTGCACGCCTGTGTGCAGCGACTCCATCGTCTTGATCATGGTCGAGATCAGGTCGAACATCAGGCAGCGCGCCATCTCCATCGACAACCGCGTCTGCGTGAAGTTGTCGGCGTAGATCGATTCGAGTATGCCGAGGGCGGCGGCATCATTGCCGGCCTTGATCGAGTTGATCAGCCGCATCTCCTCGTCGAGCGGAAAGTGGTACGTGTGGCCGGTGGTGATGACGTCGGCAAAGCGGATGGGGCTCGAGCTTCCCTTGACCAGCCGGTAGGCGAGCGCGCCGCGCGCCTCCCGCAGCAGGGACGCGCCTTCGGCCAGCGGGTGCGCGTCGCTCACGCCGATGGCCGACGTGATCCCGAAGTGCTCCTCCAGATGTGCCTTCAGATCGGCGAGCATGGCGGTCACCCGTGCGGGATCCGGCCGCGCAGTGCTGACGAGTAGACCGACACCGCCGTCGAGGTCATAGACGGTGAAGAGTTGCACCTCCGGGGGACGCCGGAAGCCGTCGAGATAGGTCTCCACTGACTCCCGGGACACCCCGTTGGGCTGGTCGATCTCCACCAGGGCGAGGTAGAGGGTGGGGTAGGTGAACGCCAAGCCGAACCGGCGCAGCCGTGCCTCGATCGCGGCGGCCGGCTGGTCTCCGTCACGCAGCAGGCGCCGCAGGTAGCTCTGTAACAGGAGCGGGCGCGACCTGGTCAGCTCCTGTCGCAGCCGGCGATCCTCGCTCAGGGTGCTCTGCACGGACCCGGTGATCAGGGCGAATTCGTCCGATTGCAGGGTCAGGGTGCCGTTCGCATCCGGCTTCACCAGCGCGATCAGGTCCTGGATCGGCCGATACCGGAGCGACGCCATCCAGTAGATGAGCAGGCCGCCGATGGTCACGCAGACGACCAGCGCCAGGATCGTGTACCGGTACAGTCCGGCAAACCGCTGGGCGTACAGCCGGCCCGGAACCAGGGAGACGTAGTACAGGTCGACCACGTCGGACGGCACCGCCCTGGCGGCGTAGGTCGTCTCGCCCAGCGTGACCCGGTCGAGGAGACCGGTCTCCAGCACGCGGGCGCCGGTTTCCTCGATCTCCGCGACGTCGACCACGTTGTCGGACGCGGCGATGACACCCAACTCGGGGTGGTACACGAGTTGCAGGGAGTCGGGCGTCCATGCGGTCTCCGCAAAGATCCGCCGGAACAGATCGCGCCCGATGTGAACGACCACCCAGCCATGAGGGGTGCCGGTGCGCTGCCACGCCGGCAACGGGGTGACCATCTCCACCGTGTCGTGCACGACGTCCGCAAGGGTCATGCTCTGCGAAGGGCGGAACTGCGGCCCGGTGACATCGGCGAAGGACCGAATCCAGGCGTCGTAGCCGGTGTCCAGCAGCGGCCGCTGCGCCATCTGATAGTTGGCAGTGGTGAAGTAGCCGCGCGGCGAGATCACCATGTCGAGCTTCGGCAGATAGACGTAGACGTCGGTGCTGCCGGTGCTGGCGGTGTCAAAGTCGAACAGATCGCTGGCGATCCGGTACGCGCGGTAGTACTCGTCGTGGGACACCGGCCGCGACTCGAACAGCATGCCGCCGAGCGTGCCGTGGTTGGCGACGATGTAGTTGAGCTGGGTGACGTCGCTCATGATGGTGTCGAGGTACGACTTCATCTGCTGCAGGAGCAGCTCGTTGGCGCGGCTCGCCTCCTGGGTGAGGATCGACCGGGCGCGGTTGAACACCAGCGAGCTGAACACGACCGGGACGATCAGGATCAGCAGGAAAGACAGCAGGTAGGAGTAGAACAGCCGGCCTTTGTGACGTGACCCTTGCATACGCGGTTCAACCAGTCTGCCGGACACCGCCGTGCATCCTTCATGTCCGCCTGCGCGGGCGTCGTTCGCTGTGGCGCGACAAACAGGACCCTGGATCGATGTCGCGGCGTGCCCGAAGCGTGGGCGCAAGGCCGTGATTGCGCAAGGGGTGCCCGTCAGGACGGCTTGAGGTCGCGGCGGCCGACGAAGCTGCAGCAAGGGCAGTCGGCCGGACCGCGGCGGCGTGACCGGCCGTGGGTGCGGCCGAAGATGATGATGTGCAGGTGCAGTCGAC